>NZ_CP076458.1:2176567-2487506 GCF_018866245.1 Novisyntrophococcus fermenticellae | reverse complement strand
CAGAATGCAGAGCGTATTGCGGGAGAGACAAAGTGGAGTTTCTGGAAGCTGTTTAAATACAGTCTGGATGGGATAATTAATTTTTCTCAGGTGCCCTTATCAATAGCATCATGGAGTGGGATATTATTAACTGGCATCGCGCTATTAATAATTTTATTTATCTGTATACGAAAATTATTGTTTGGGGATCCGGTAGCAGGATGGGCATCTCTGACATGTATTATTATGTTTATTGGAGGAATTCAACTATTTTGTATGGGAATTATAGGACAGTATCTGTCTAAAATGTACTTGGAAATTAAGAAACGACCACATTATATTGTCAGGCAAACCAACAGAGAAGATACAGTAAAAAAAGTTCAATAATTTTATTCCCATATGGAGGTTATATTTAAAATGCAAACAAGAAGTAAATATACGAAGAAAAGTATCAATATGCCCACGTTCTATGAATTTTGTATGGATAATATAAGGTCATTTGTTATTGTCTTAGTGGTTCTAATTGTAGCTTATGGGATGAAGATTTTCCATTTATCAATTTCTCATGATACGGAAGCAATTATTAATGTTCCAGATTCATTATATAATAGTTGGTTTACCATGGGGCGTTTTGGATTGATTTTTCTAAAAAAGATTCTAAACGTATATGTATTTAATCCGTATCTAGCCTCAATATTCATGTTCATTACAATGGTGTTAAATTCCGCAGTATGGGAATATCTTTTTTACACATTTACAAATAATAAAACGAGATTTAGCAAGAGAAGTTGGGTATTTCCTGTTCTTTTTTTTACCGCACCTGTTATGGCGGAGCAAGTCAGCTTTCTTTTGCAAGCATTCGAAGTACAACTGGCGATTTTTTTTGTTGGATTGTCATTGCTTTGGATATGGAGAGGTGTCATGAGCGGGACAGTATGGTATTACATTCCATCCATCATTTTGCTGGCACTAAGTTTTTCTTGTTATCAGACAACCGTTCCATTGTTTATTGCAGCAACTTTAGCATTATTTCTTTTGAATTTTGAGAAAATGGAGCAGTATTGGAAAACAATTTTTAAGCTGATTTTATGCTTTTTTTTGGCATTTTTATTATATGAAATCATAAATAAGATTATAATGGCGGTGTTAAACATCTCGACAACTTCATACATCAGCGATCAGATTTTGTGGGGCAGTGAGTCTGCTGAAGAGTGTATAAAGAATATTTTGTACCATATTATTGATGCACTGTGTGCGAAGGGTATCTATTATTCTGTGGCATTTCCGCTATCTGTGCTTTTATTATTTTACTTGATTTATCGGAAAAGAGGCTGTAAGGCCTATTATTTATATATTCTAGCGTCTATTGCATTACTAATTTCGCCCTTTTTTATGACAATCATTATTGGTCAAATACCTAAGTTTCGGACTCAGATTGTTCTACCTTTTGTATTCGGATTTATTATACAATATTTTATTGGTGTAATGGATTTTAAATTTAAGAAACTCCAGGTATTACGGTGGATTTATTGCATTATATTCATTTTGGGGATGCAACAAAGCATGGAAGTTTCGCGAATGTTCTATTCAGAGTATGTTCAGTATGAAGAAGATGTTCGGCTAGCACTTAAGATAAGTGATCGTATTGATCAATTGGATTTGGGAGAAAGTCCTGCAGAACCACTTATTATTATTGGAAGCAGAGCACCCAGATTAAACAGATCAAGCTATCGTTTGTATGAAAACCCTGGTCATTCTTTTTTTGAATGGTCTTTTTCTACGCAGTATGGTACGTTTATTATGAATAATTTTATGTCTACGATAGGATATACTTACCTGTCCCCTACACAAGAGCAGATAGAATATGCGGAGACTTATTCCAAATCAATGGATCTATGGCCAAACAAGAGTAGCGTTCAAAATATTAACGGTATGATTATTGTAAAATTGTCTGATATTTAGCCCTTATATCTTCTGGTGATATGGAAGTTGGTGTGGTGGGTATAACAAAAATTTAAGAAAAAAGTAGGAAAGGCGTATATGGTATAATATTCCTGAATGTGTTACAATATTTTTGATATATGATTTTGTTATCGTAAAAAAAGGAAGGAAGATATCATATATGTCTTTTTTAAAAAGATTCGGATTGATAATGTTGCTAGGGGGATTAACTCTAACCGCCTGCTCGAACAGGAATAGCCAAAATAGCAAAATAAAGGCAGAGGATGACAAAAGTATTTCGGAGTCAACGGATGAGAAGGAAGAGGATGGCCTGTCCAAAACTGGAGAAGGGGTTCCATCCGCAAAGCCCATAGATTTAAAAAACAGCATTGAATATGAAGTTGGTGATCTCATAAAAGTTTCATCAGAAAATATTTCTTATGATCTAATCATAAACAGTGTTGAGTATACGGATAAAAGAAGCAAATATGTACCAAATCCAGATAAAGTCGTACTTATAACCTATACATATAAGAATCTATCTGATGAAGCATTACTGATTGATGATATGCGTTTCCAACTCATGCCCTTGGACGAATCAAAAACATTTGAATTATACTATTTTGATGAAATTAAGGTTCCAGAGGCAATTGAAAAAAACAAAAGCTTCACTGCGCAAGTTGCGTATTCGCTGAGGCAAAAGGAAGATGAGCTTATCCTTGCGTATCATGATACTATTCATAGCGATGCTCCTCCGGCTAAGATTATAATAAAGCAGATTCAATAGAATAATTAAATATATATAGATAAGGAGGATCAGATATGAAGAAAAAGCTGGTTGTATCGTTTTTGACAGGTATGTTGTTCTTTGCAATGACAATGAGCGTTCTGGGAGATACTGAAGTGAATCAGCAGGGAGGACGGATAAGAGTGTCTTCGGAGTGTGGGAGTTCAGAAGGACAGACAGAAAAATCCGCAGAGGGTTTGACTCCAGAAGAAAAAGAGACTGCGCCTACAGAGAATGTGGTTTCACAAGAAACCATAGAAATAAATCCCACATCAAATACAACGTTGGAACAAAAGGTAATTGATGGTGAGAAGTATATGGTCTACTCTGATGGTAAGAATTTTACAGGCTGGTATGATATGAGCCCAACTTGGAGACTGTATTTTAATCCAGATCAGGATGGCGCAGCCGTTACAGGGAAAACCGAGATTCAAGGGAAAACATACATATTTAATGGTGATGGTATATTGTATAGGGGATCTGGAACCCCTCAGATTGATGGGAAAAAGTATTGGATGAATCAGGATGGGACGCTGAATTCCGGATGGCTAAATCTTGGAAACTGGAAGATGTATTTTGATGAAGAAACATGTGAAGCCAGGATTGGTTTAACATTGGTTGAAAAAAAGCGTTATATCTTTGATGATAATGGTGTGATGCAGGGCTATGCAGGGACTCCAATAATTAATGGGAAAAAATATTGGTTTAGTGAAGATGGTTCATTGAGGACAGGGTGGCTAAATCTTGGAAACTGGAAGATGTATTTTGATGAAGAAACATGTGAAGCCAGGATTGGTTTGACATCTGTTGGTGAAAAAAGGTATATATTTGATAATAATGGAGTGATGCAAGTATACGCGGGCACCCCAGTAATTAATGGAAAAAAATACTGGTTTAGTGAAGACGGTTCATTGAGGACAGGGTGGCTTAATCTTGGGAATTGGAAGATGTATTTTGAAGAAGAAACATGTGAAGCCAGAATCGGACTTTCTTATGTAGAAGGCAAGAGGTATTTATTTGATAATAATGGAGTCTTGATTGCACAGCCTGGCACCCCAGTAATCAATGGAAAAAAATACTGGTTTGCGTCAGATGGCTCTTTGAATACTGGGTGGCTTGTTTTAGGCAACTGGAAAATGTATTTTGATGAAGAAACCTGTGAGGGTGCGGTTGGATTAGCTAATATTGAGGAAAAAAAATATGTGTTTGATCAAAATGGGATCCAATTGACAGGTATCGGAACACAAGTTGTTAATGGAAAAAAATATTGTTTTAATCCCGATGGTTCCGTTGAAACCGGATGGGTTAAGATAAGTGCATGGACTTTTTATTTTGATAAGAATACCGGAGCAGCAGCTACTGGAGTCCAAAATATAGATGGAAAAAGGTATGCATTTGATAGCAATGGTGTTTGGTTGACTGGAAGTGGAACCGTTGTAATTAATGGCAACAAATATTGTTTTAACTCTGATGGAACAGTGGTGCTGGGTTGGGTCACGCTGGGCTCAATGAAACTTTACTTTAATCCTGATACAGGTATTGCTGCCACGGGGATGACGGTAATAGGAGGAAAAACTTATTATTTCGATAATAATGGAGTTTTGGGAACAGGGACGCAGTTCTTGAATGGAAAACAGTATTACTTTGGCTCTAATGGTGAGATGCTTCGCAATACATGGGTTAAAATAAATGGAGAAAAAATTTATGTCGATGGCAGTGGTGTGGGGTTAACCGATTTGTCTTATCAATATCCGGGGCCTTATAAACTGGTGGTGGATAGAACCAATAATGTTGTTACAGCCTATGCTAAAGACTCTGCCGGAAGATATACAATTCCTGTAAGGTCTATGTTGTGCTCCGTTGGTTTGCCAAGTACTGCAACACCGGCTGGTACTTTTTATACATCCGCTAAATATACTTTGAAGGAATTAATGGGTCCTTCCTGGGGAAAATATGCGACCAGAGTTGTTGGAGGTGTTTTATTCCATTCAGTTGCAACAGGAAGTCCCAGCGATCCTACCCACACAGTACCGGCAGGCGAGTATAATAAGCTGGGAAGCCCGGCCTCCCATGGCTGTATCAGATTATGTGTAAGAGACGCCAAATGGATTTATGATCACTGCAGCTTGGGAACGCAGGTTCAGATTGGTGATAATTTTTCAATGCCTTTTGGCAAGCCAACACTGCCTAAAATCTCAGGAAGTGTTGATCCCACAGATCCGGTGGTATAAACGCAAGATTTCAGTAATTTGTTTTGGGAGGATAAGAGGATAATCATGATAAACAAGAAGATAAAGAAACTCACCGCATATATATTATGTGCTTTTACATTATTTACAAGTGAACCACTGGTGTATGCTGCCGCTATTCAGAATCCTGTTTCAGAAATGTATGTAGATCAAGGGGACGCAACTGATGATAATCCGCAAATACAGACATCAGAATCCAATATGGATTCTGATGTTGATTCTGCAGGGGTTGACCTGGGGTATATTTTTGAATCGCTTACAGAGCAGGATAAGAATGTTTTTATTCAATTAGGTAATGAAAGTGATATACTTTCAGACCTCATTTTAACTGTTTTGGACGATGATACCAGAATGGAAGTTGAAGCATATGAGATAATCCAGAATGTGGCTTCTTTCCATTTGAATAAGGATACATCGTTAATAGAAATATCAGGTAAAATTAATGGAGCTTCGTTTAATAAAGACCTCAGGACACTAGATAATGAAGAAGGACAACAGGTTCCAAATATAATAGAGGAAAAGCAGGATGCAGGCGAAGAAGATATTGACGAATTTGTTGCATCAAATGTCCAAATAGATATAAATGCAATTAGTGAGGCTGCACAAAATTCCAGTGAAAACACATCACAATCACTTATCGAATCCAAGATAGCTAAAAAGCCTGTAGTTGTAATTGATCCGGGACATAGTAAAGCCTCCCCCGGAACTTATAAGACGTGGAATGGGATTACATATCGAGAAGAGGAGCTTGTTATGAAGGTTTCCCGTTATGCCAAGGAGGCTCTTGAGCAATACGGGAATGTTGAAGTGTACTTAACAAGAGATGAAACGACAAGTCCATCAATTGAAGAACGGGTAAAATTCGCCAGTGAAAAAGGGGCATCATTATTAGTCAGTATACATTTAAATTCTGCAGGAACAACGAATGAAACTACGACGACTGCCAATGGAGTTGAAGCTATGGTAGCTAAAATCGGAACATATAATCCTGCGAATGCTGTCGCCGGACAAAATCTGGCTACCACAATTTTAAAGGAACTGATTAATCTTGGCTTTAATGACAGGGGACTTGTTGTTAAAGAAGGCGATGGAAACTATACAGATGGAAGTAAGTCTGATTACTTTGGTATTGTCAGATATGGTCAGCAACTGAATGTTCCGTCTATTATTGTGGAACATGGCTTTTTGAATAATGAATCTGATTTCAAGAACTATTTAAGTACAGAAACGGGTTTAAAAAAACTCGGTGAAGCAGACGCTAAAGGAATTGCTAAATATTTGGGTCTGGATTTAAAAGAAGGATGGAATACAGATAGCAATGGTAATCGGTATTATGTTAAGGATGGCGCGAAGTTAAAAGGCTGGCAAGTATTAGATGGAAAAACATATTATTTCGATCCTGAAGGAAGGACTTTAACAGGGACTCCGGTGATAGATGGAAAGAAATATTGGTTTGGAGGTATGGGAGAACAATTAACAGGCTGGCTTAATCTTATGGGAATGAGGCTATACTTTGATTCAAATGAAGGAGGAGCAGCGGTAAATGGTATCAAGGTAATTGATGGGAGCAAATACCTGTTTGATGCAAATGGTGTCAGATTTGAGGGCAATGGAACTCCAACTTATAATGGGAAAAAATATTATCTTGTCAATAGTATACTGCAGACAGGCTGGCTTCAATTAGGCTCATGGAAATTATACTTTGATCCTTTAGATGAGGGCGCTGCTGTTGTTGGCATGCGAGTAATAGAAGGCAAATTATCTTATTTTGATTCGGATGGAATCATGGGTCCAATACCTTCCGGAATGTTTGTGGTTGATGGCAAAAAATATTATGTGATTTCTACTGGAAAAGTGTATACAGGTTGGTTACAGTTGACTGCAGATTGGAGATTGTACTTTGACCCGGATGACGGAGGTGCAGCAGCGACAGGCCTTTATACGATTGGTTCAAAAACATATTATTTTGATTCAAATGGTGTTATGCTCAAGTCATTTATGTCAGTAATTAATGGAAAAAAATATTATTTTACGGACAATGGTTCTGCTTATACAGGCTGGCTGCAGTTGACTCCAGACTGGAGATTGTATTTTGACCCGGGTGACGGAGGTGCAGCAGCGACGGGTCTTTCCGTGATTAATTCAAAAACATATTATTTTGACTCAAACGGTGTTATGGCAAAATCATTTATGTCAGTAATTAACGAAAAAAAATATTATTTTACGGACAATGGTTCTGCTTATACAGGCTGGCTGCAGTTGACTCCAGATTGGAGACTATACTTTGACCCACAAAACGGCGGGGCCGCTGTTACAGGATTTAAAGATATAAGTTCAAAGACGTATTATTTTGATACAAATGGTGTTATGCAAAGGTCAGGTATGCCCATAATAGATGGAAAGAAGTATTTTGTAAATAATGATGGATCATTCTATAAAGGCTGGCTTCAACTTACAAAGGATTGGAGATTATATTTTGATCCAGATGATAATGGTGCCGCAGTTACTGGAACAAAAGAAATCGATAATACAGTATATCAATTTAATGTCGACGGTATATTAATTGAGACTGGTTACATTACGGCAAAAGATCCTTTGAATGGCCGCTCTTATAAGTTAGAAGGCAGATATCTGACAGATCCACAGATTGGAACGGATATTACAGAAGATGAATTTCTGGCAGCTGTCCTATATACAGAGGCGGGAAATCAGGGCTTGGCGGGGCAGGCTGCAGTTGCTATGACAATTTTGAATCGTTCTGAAAACGGAAGTTTTCCGACTACACTGAGTTTTGTCATTTACCAGCAACAACAGTTTGAAGTTGCCAGAAATGGAGCCTTAACAAAATATCTGAAGGCATTCAGAGATAATGATACAAAAACGCTGAACGATTTGAAAAAAGCAGAGAGTGCTGAGGCGGTACAGGAAGCAAGAAAAATCATGAAAGCATATAAAAAAGACGGTACGGTAAGAACAATTTCTGGAATAACCCTGCCGTCTGGTAAAACAGATTTTAATTATCTATATTTTATGACACCTGCTGCATTCGACAAGCTTGGTTTGGACAAAGTAGAATGTAGCACAATGACCTATAAGGATCATATATTTTTTGAAAAGTGGGTTAAGGCATAGTTGCTTTTAGAGTTGCGCTTAAGAAGGAATGATGCTATAATAGCTAAGATGTTTTATACGTATAAGAAATGGATAACAATGTCACAAGCTATTATTACCTGAAACCCGATAAGAATGTGTGGGTAATTTGTTTTTAATATCAAATAATTTGGCTAAATGCAGTGGCTGGTGATACGACACTGCATTTTTGTTTTCATGTGATTTGGGAACTGGGAGATAGTATTGAAGAACTCCTGTGACATTAGAAAGAGAAGTGGTGAAGATATGAGAATATTAGTAACTGGTGCTAACGGTTATATCGGCAGCCATATTGTGAAATTGTTATTAAATCATGGTCATGAGGTATATGCCTCAGATGTGAACTTTTCCAATGTGGACGAGCGTACTGTACGTTTAAATGAAAATATTTTTGAAATTAAAGAAAATATCTATAAGAGGCTGATGGAGCCTGAACTGTGCATACATCTGGCATGGCGAAACGGTTTTGTTCATAACGATGACAGTCATATTATCGATTTACCCAAGCATTACTTATTTTTAAGGCAGATGATGGAAAGCGGTTGTAAGCACTTTGTGGTTATGGGAAGCATGCATGAGGTAGGCTACTGGGAAGGTGCAATTGATGAAAACACACCAACAAATCCAAAATCACTTTATGGCATTGCAAAAAACTCATTGCGTCAGATGTGTCTGGAAATGGCAGAACAATACGATGTATGTCTGCAGTGGATTCGAGGCTTTTATATCTTGGGAGATGATATGAAAAACAACTCGATTTTTACTAAGATTATGAAGGCGGATTTGGAGGGAAAAGATACATTTCCATTTACAACAGGTAAAAATCAATATGATTTTATCAAAGTTGGGCAACTTGCAGAGCAGATTGTCGCTGTTGCAGAGCAGACAGAGATTTCCGGGATTATTAACTGCTGTACTGGTAAACCACACTCGTTAGCGGAGGAAACAGAGAAATTCATAAAAGAGCATAATCTCAAAATCAGACTGGACTATGGAGTTTATCCGGAAAGAATCTATGATTCACCTGGCATCTGGGGTGACCCAACAAAAATAAATAAGATTTTAACTGGCAAAGGAGACTGATGATGGGAAAGATTACAGTAGAAACGTGTGTAATTGAAGGACTAAAAGTAATTACACCGGGAGTTTTCGGAGACGAACGGGGCTATTTTATGGAAACATATAATTACAATGATTATAAAGCAGCAGGAATTGATATGAACTTTGTTCAGGATAATCAATCCAGCTCAAGCTATGGTGTGCTGAGAGGTCTCCATTTTCAGATAAAATATCCTCAGGATAAGCTGGTCAGAGTTGTTAGTGGCAAGGTATATGATGTAGCCGTGGATTTGAGAAAGGGCTCAGATACCTACGGAAAATGGCATGGTGTGATTCTTTCAGCAGAAAATAAGAAACAGTTTTTTATACCTAAAAATTTTGCGCATGGATTTTTAGTACTTTCGGATACTGCCGAATTTGCCTATAAATGTACAGATTTTTACCATCCGAATGATGAAGGAGGTTTGGCCTGGGATGATCCGGAAATAGGAGTTGAATGGCCGATACGTCCCGAAATGAAATTAATAATTTCGGAGAAAGATAGACATTGGAAAGGAATGAAAGAAACCTTTTAAGTCTTTCAAAGAAGGAGATTAAATAAATATGTCTGTTAAGAAGAAATTAATGATTTTAATAATGCTGGTTGCGTTAATATTAATCAACATTGGAATTTTGACACATCGGGCACCAAAGAGTGATGATGTGATACTACATTTGTCTATTGAGGCCGATGCTGCAGCAGATATTACTGTATTTTACTCTTCTACCGGGATATTTGATATGATAAATTCCAAGATGGAGCAGTACACAGGAAGTAATTCTATTCAAGAATTGGAATATACAATTGACTCGCTGAACAGTGCTATCCGGCTGGATTTGGGAGATGCTGGTAAAATTTTTAAGATACAAAATGCCTATTATGAATACAAGGGGGAGAGAACTTCTCTTAATTTAGAACAGTTTGGAACAGACAATGCTTTGGAAATAAATAATCTGCAAATTAAGAAAGTTGATTCCGATATACTGGAAATGGAAGTAGTTGGGGAAGATCCATATGTTTCTGCGGAGATAGGCCCCCATTTTATACAAAATCAGGTGCAGAAGCATTTAGCTATTGTTTCATTAGCTAAGAACATATCATATGCTGTAGTATTTGATTTGGCATGTCTCATATTGTTTTTGTTTAGAAAAAAGTTTTCAAGCTTACCAATAGAATTGGTTCAGAACAGACAAATTATTATGAAGCTGTCAAAAAATGATTTTAAAACAAAGTATGCCGGTTCTTATCTGGGAATCACATGGGCATTTGTACAGCCTATTATTACAGTTCTGGTGTACTGGTTTGTATTTCAAGTTGGATTGCGAAGTGGGGATGTTGGAAATTTTCCATTTGTACTTTGGCTTGTAGCTGGTCTTGTACCATGGTTTTTCTTTCAGGACACATTAAATGCTGGAACTAATGCACTGATAGAGTATAGTTATCTGGTAAAAAAAGTTGTTTTTAAAATTAGTATTCTTCCTATTGTTAAGGAAATGTCAGCACTATTTGTGCATGTTTTTTTCGTTGCTTTTACCTTGCTTATCTATTCTGCCTATGGTTACTTTCCGGATTTATATACTCTTCAGGTAATATATTATACTTTTGCAATGTTTGTATTAACACTTGGTATCTGCTATGCTACAAGTGCTATTGTAGTTTTTTTCAGGGATCTGACCCAGATTATCAATATTGTTCTTCAGGTAGGAATTTGGATGACTCCTATCATGTGGAACATTGAAGTTTTGGGAGCTCAGTTTCCGCGTTGGCTGATTACTGCCTTTAAGGCAAATCCTCTGTACTATATTGTAAATGGGTATAGGGATGCATTGATTAACAAGGTCTGGTTTTGGGAACGGTTTGATCTGACTTTTTATTATTGGGTGTTTACAGCCATTGTATTTGTAGTCGGGACGGTAATTTTCAAAAGGCTTAAAGTGCATTTTGCAGATATTTTATAAGAGAGGAATAAGGATGAGCAAAGAAGCAATTCTGGTTAAGAATGTATCGAAAATGTATAAATTGTATGATAGACCGATGGATCGGCTGAAAGAGTCATTGGGTTTAACCAGACAGAAAAAATACAAAGAGCACTATGCCCTGAAGAATCTTTCTTTTGACGTGAAACAAGGGGAATGCGTTGGTATTATCGGAACAAATGGTTCTGGAAAATCAACGATTTTGAAAATTGTTACAGGGGTATTAAATCCTACAGATGGAGCGGTTAAGGTCAGTGGTCGGATTTCGGCGCTTCTTGAATTAGGTGCTGGTTTTAACCAAGAATATACAGGAATAGAGAATATATATCTGAATGGTACCATGATGGGATTCTCAAAGGAAGAAATAGATGCCAGAGTGGAAGATATTTTAGCATTTGCAGATATTGGAGATTTTGTTTATCAGCCGGTTAAAACATATTCCAGTGGTATGTTTGTACGTTTGGCATTTGCAGTTGCAATTAATATAGATCCGGAGATTTTAATTGTTGATGAAGCATTGTCCGTCGGAGATGTGTTTTTTCAGGTAAAGTGTTATCATAAATTTGAAGAATTTAAAAAAATGGGGAAGACAATTCTTTTTGTCAGTCATGATTTGGGAAGTATCTCCAAGTATTGTGACAGAGTAATTCTGTTAAATAAAGGCGAAAAATTGGCAGAGGGAAGACCTAAAAGAATTGTGGATTTATACAAACAGGTTCTGGTCAACAAGGATGCGGAAGTTATAGAACAAGGTATGGGGGGTAGTAAAGAAGATATATTACAGAAAAAACAGGCAGGCGGAGGGCTTTGGAAATCCAGACTTGAATTAAACCCCAATTTATTGGATTACGGAGAAAAACAGGCTGAAATTATTGACTTTGCGATTATTGATGATAATGGTAAAATAAATTCTGGTATTGTAAAAGGCAAAGACTTTATTATTCGCATGAAGGTAAAGTTTAACCAGAATCTCCAGGATCCTATTTTTGCTTTTACAATAAAAGACAACCAGGGCACAGAGATAACGGGAACTAATACAATGTATGAAAATATTTCTTCGGGTCCTGTAAAAGCTGGAGAAGAAAAAATCATATCATTTACACAGAATATGAATCTTCAGGGAAAGGCATATCTGTTATCGTTGGGATGTGTGGGATTTACAGACAATAAATTTACTGTTTATCACAGGCTTTATGATATATGCAATATTGATGTGATTTCCGATAAAAACACTGTTGGATTTTTTGATATGGATTCATCCGTTGAGATTCAATAATTGTTGTTATATGCTGGAAGAGGTTTATTATGATTATAAAAAAAGATATTGTAAGAAGATATGGAGTATATGTATTCTTTGACAGGGACGGAATTGTAGATGAATACAATGATGTTTTTTTAAATGGACTTAAACAGGTTGTATCTTATCTGCTGGTAGTATGTAACGGCAAAGTTTCTGAGGATGGATTAAGACGTATAGAAGAAATTGCAGATGAAGTTTTATGCAGAGAAAATATCGGGTATGATGTTACGGCATATAAAGAAGGAATTTTACGCCCGGGTTTCACAGAATTGACAGAGTATGACGAGGTAGTTATTTGCAATGATACTATGTACGGGCCGCTGTACCCATTTACAAAGATGTTCTGGGAAATGGAGAAAAGAGATATTGATTTTTGGGGGATTACTAATTTTCATGAAGTATCATTTGATCCGTTTGGTACAATTGAGTATGGTTATATACCGAAGCATATCCAGTCCTTCTTTATGGTTTTCCGACAGAGTCTGGTGAAGAGTAAAGAGTTTCAGGATTATTGGGTAGAATTCCCTGAAATTAAAGGATATGAAGAAGCAATAGGGTTCCATGAAGCCACATTTACAAAAAGATTTCAGGATTTGGGTTATAAATGGGAAGTTTATGCCTCAAGTGAAGAACTCGAGGGGTATACTTATGATCCACTAAGAGATTTTCCACGCTATATGATAGAAGAAAAAAAATGCCCGATTATGAAAAAGAGGTCATTTTACCATGAATACGGAGAAGCAATGGAAAGAAGTGGCGGAGAGGCGACTCGAGATGCTTTTGATTTCATAGATAAAGAATTGAATTATGATTGTGGTCTGATATGGAAAAATATTTTAAGGACTCAGAATCAGGCGGATATTAAGAAGCGTATGCATTTAAATTATGTTTTGTCTTCCAAAGTTCTTAAAAATAAAAATAGAAGTAATAAATTAAAGCTGGCATTGATTTTACACATATATTATGAGAATCTGGCATTTTATTGCAGAAGTTATGCAGAACATATGCCGGAAGGTACGGATGTATATGTGACGGTTCCCTCTTTGGAAAAATTGAAAACGGTAAAAAAGGCATTTGCTGATTTCCCACACAATATAGAATTTCGTATTGTAGGAAACCGTGGAAGGGATGTAGCTCCATTTATTGTAGGATGCAAAGATATTGTTGATAAATATGATTTGATTTGTAAAATGCATGATAAAAGGGTGTATCAGGTGATACCTATGTCATTGGGTGAGTCTTGGTCCTACAAGTGCTTTGAAAATCTAATGAAAAATGAAATATTTATTGAAAATATAGTGGCTACATTTGAGGAGGAGCCATACCTTGGAATGCTGACCCCGCCGATTCCGAATCATGGTCCTTATTATCCAACCACAGGAAAAGGTGAGTGGGGAGAAAACTTTACGGTAGCAAAGCAGCTGGCGGAGACGTTAGATATCCATGTAAATATGGATCCGAAGAAAGAGCCTGTAGCGCCTCTAGGATCTATGTTCTGGTTTAGACCAAAAGCGTTAAGGTGTCTGTTTGCACATGACTGGCAATATGATGAAATGCCGGAGGAGCCAATAGCCGATGATGCTACGGTATTGCATGCGATAGAACGGATTTATCCTTTTTGTGTACAAGAAGAGGGATATTATCCGGCATGGCTTATGGTTGATTCTTATGCAAGAATAGAATTGGACAACTGGAATTACATGAACAGGGAGCTGAATAAGGCAGAATTCAAAAAGGTGGGAGTGGAGCCTTTTAGGGAATTGTTGAATCACCTCCGTTCATATTCACCAAAGCGCGAGGAATAAGGAGCTCAAAGGTTATGATTTTAAAAAATGAAAATATCAGACGTTGTGCTATCTTCCTCTTTTTTGATAAAGACGGAGTTGTAGATGACTATATTTGTCAGATGCTTGAGGATTTGCGAAAAAGTGTCGAATATATATTAGTAATTGGTAATGGATATATTGAACGAGAAGGTCTGGAAAAACTGAAGACATACTCTGATGATATATATTGCCGTGCTAATTTAGGTCTGGATGTTGGTGGATACCGTGAGGGCCTGTTTTATATAGGGTTTAAAAAATTGGCAGAATTTGATGAAGTAATACTTATGAATTATACTTTTTTTGGTCCTCTCTATCCTTTTTCTGAGATGTTTGATGAGATGAAAGAAAGAGATGTAGATTTCTGGGGTATTACAAAACATCATAAGGTGGATCCAGATCCTTTTGGAATGCTGTCATATGGTTATTTGCCGGAACATATCCAGTCTTTTTTCCTGGTTATGCGTCCAAGTCTTTTTTTAAGTTATCATTATAAGGATTTTATTTTCAATATGCAAAACCCGGAGTCTTATCAAAAATCTATTGTTGAGTATGAGACAATCTTAACAAAACATTTTGAAGATTTGGGATTTAAGTGGGCTGTATATGTTAATACTGATGAGTATGAAGGGTATGCGTACTGTCCTAATATGTTTTATATTAAGGATTTAATCAAGAAAAAAAGATGCCCAATAATTAAAAGAAGATCCTTTTTCACTGATTATACAGATTTTCTTTTGAACTCATGTGGCGAGCCTTCCGTTGAAGCGTATGAGTATATGCGTGATAATCTGGACTATGATGAAGATGTGATTTGGGATAACATCCTCCGCCTTGAAAATCTGGGAGATATACAGCGCGATATGCATTTTAATTATATCCTGCCAACCTATGGGGATGAAGAGAAAAAACCGGATCAGGGTAGTACGGCGGTTTTTATTATTGTGGAGTGGGGAAAATGTTTAGGCTGGTATAGACGGTTTTTGAAAAATATACCGCCTTGGTCAGATGTTTATTTGCTGGGTAAGGATATAAAGGCTATAAAAGAGATAGGACAGCTTGTGTTTAAATATACTGGAAACCATACCCATAATGAGATGTACAATACAGAAGATTATTCAGCAGTCCTTAGAAAAATTTCCAGTATTTGCTGTGACAGATATCAGTATATTGGTATTTTGCACATGAGAGATTTGGAAAAGCAAAAGCCTTATAGCAACGACGTGTCATGGCAGTATTCGGATTGGGAAAATATTTTAGGAAATAAGGCATATATGGGATATTTGATAAAAGTGTTTGAAGAAAATAATCGGCTGGGAATGCTGATTCCACCGGTTCCGAATTATGGAAGACTTTTTTCGGATATGGGAGACGGTTGGATGAATCATTATACTGAGGTATGCCAGCTCCTCCAGAAAATCCAGGTGAGCGTTAATGTTAAGCAGACAAGTGCACCATTAACACCAATAGGAGGAAGCTTCTGGATTAGAGGTAAAGTATTTTCTAAACTTTGCAATTATCTATCAGATGTAAAGAATACAGATACAGAAACATTATTACTGGGAATTCCGTTTATTGTCCAAAAAATCGGGTTTTACACGGGCATTGTTTATAGCGACAGGTATGCTTCGGTAGAAATCACAAATCAGGACTATATGTTGAGAGAAAATAATAAAGTGGTATTTGAAAAGTATGGAGCAAATTACCATAATGTATGTGTTAATAATATCAAAGATGATGCATTTATATAGGAGGATGGTATTCTGCTATGAACGAAAATATTGGAAAAGTTGTTTTGAATTATGATTATTATTCCGGAGAAGACCTCTATAGTGATGGGGATGAGATTGAGAACAAAATTCTGAATATTGTAAAGGATGAAGAAGGTTATGAGTATGTTCATGAGGCTTATGGGAACTGGGCTGTCATGTATCATCTAAGCCGCCAAAGAGAAAATATTATTGAACCAATGGAGATAAAGAATACAGATGAGGTGTTAGAAATTGGCGCCGGAATGGGTGCGGTAACAGGCGCAATTGCAAAAAAATGTGCACACGTTGACTGCATTGAATTATCAAAACGCCGTTCTCTTGTAAATGCATATCGACATAAAGAACTTGAAAATATAAAAATTTTTGTGGGAAACTTTCAGGATGTCCAACTTGAAAAGAAGTATGATGTTATAACTCTAATTGGTGTATTGGAATATGCCTATCACTATATCGAAAGTTCAAAGCCATATGAAGATTTTCTGAAAATTGTCTCATCTTGCTTAAAACCACAAGGAAGACTTTATATTGCTATTGAGAATAAATTAGGTATGAAGTATTTTTCCGGATATCATGAAGATCATCTTGGAAGACCCTTTGTTGGAATTGAAGGCTATCATAAATCTGATAAAGTGAAGACATTCAGCAAGTCACAATTGGAACATCTGATATTGGAAAATGGATTTTCTAATACTTATTTTTATTACCCTTTTCCAGATTATAAATTACCAGCTGTAATATACAGCGAGGATGTTATTGACACTATTGAGTTAGAGTTTCCAGAGAAAAGTAATTATGATATGCCTGTCTTAAAAAGTTTCAATATGAATAAAGCATTTTCGAGCCTTAAGGGTGCCAGTGAGAGGCATATGCTTGCAAATTCATTTTTAGTAGAGGCAAAAAAGGGGTAAAAGTATGAGAAAACTGTGGATAAAATTCAGTGATGAACGAAACAGGAAGTATAGTATAAAAACAACTATCTATCGGGAGGAAACCAGCGGAAAGAAGCTGGTTTCAAAAGAGGCTATATTTCCAGAGGGGATTGAACATCTGCATAATATCTTAAACTACTACAGTACATGTGAAAAGATATTTCCAAATTGCAAAATGTGCCCTGCGGAATATCAAAATGATATATTATGGTTTGAGTATATTGAGGGAGAATCACTAGAAGACAAATATAGGATAGCGTATAAAGAAAAGAATGAATCTTTGTTTTGCGATTTATTAAAATTGCATGTATCTTTGATATGCGGAAATGAAGAAAACAGTGATTGCATTTTTTCCAATTCTCCAGAGTTTGAATCAATATTTGGTATCGGGAAGCAGTTTGAAGGTGAGAAGGGATTAAAAATATCAAATTTTGATGCCATAGCATCAAATATCATATTTACCTCTGACTCTATTCCCACCTTCATTGATTACGAATGGTTTTTTTTGATGCCCTTACCAAAGGAACTGATTATTTTTCACTGTATTAAAGACTTATATATTCATATACATGGACTTGAAGAGTTTTTTCCGCTTCAGAAAGCAATGGATTATTTAGAAATCTCAAATACTGAGGAGACGTTGGATTATGCATGTAAGCATTTTTTCCATAATGTTGTAACTGAGCCAGATGGGAAAAGCTTCGCGGGTACAAAGCAGGTTTGTCTGCAGGGCGAACAAGATGTTCAGTACTATATAGAGGATGCGAAACATGCACATGAGGAATGGGCAATATGTGCAAAAAATTGGCAGGATGCCGTTAAGGCATATGATGAGTTGAAAAAGAGCCATAAAGAAATAGAGGATTACTGGAAACAGGCCTCTCAAGCAAATGCACAATTAAACAATGAATTATTGAGTATACAAAAGTTGTTGGCTGATAAAACATATGAAAATCAGATTTATCAACAAAATATAGAACATTGGAAGCAAGCATATGAAACAGTCATTAATTCAAAAACATGGAGGTTTGCCAATAAAGTGAAAAGAATTTTTGGCAGGGGAAGATGAAGAAAAGATTGTATTATATAGACAATATTAAAGTATTTGGACTAATATTAGTATTTATATGTCACTTTACGAGAAGCCTTGAGGCAAATGGAGTAGGATATGCAATTAAGGTATTACCAGACAAGCTGTTCAATTTATATATTGGTTCTTTTGGTGTATCTTTGTTCTTTATTGCTTCCGGTGCTTCTTTGATGTATGTATATGAAGAAAAATTGGATGTAAAGGTATATTTAAAAAAGCGTTTCCGTGGTATTTATCCAATGTTTTGGCTTGCTTTTTTTACTGCCACAGTAATTTCCTTTTTTCGCAATTATGGAATCGACGAGACAATACCAAAATGGAAGATTATTTTCAGTATTATTGGGTTTGATGGCAATACCCTTTGGTGGGGAAACAATTTTTACCGGGTAGGAGAATGGTTTTTATCAGTAATTATTTGTTTATATATTCTATTTCCATTGATTCGAAAATGTGTTCTTAAACATCCTGTTATAACGACAATAATTTCTATTGTATTGCTGGCTGTGAGCATGCTATGCTTTAAAACAAAAATGCCGATAGAGTGTTTTGTTATTGCAAGAGTGCCTGAGTTTCTTTTTGGTATGTTATATATTAAGTACATAAAGCAAGTAGATATAAAAATGCTGATTATAGGTATAATTGGATTGGGTGTTGCGTTCTTTATTAATCTTGGGGAGAACAATGTTATGCTTCAGACTCTGCTTGTTGGGCTTTCTTCCTTTATATGTTTGACTTGGATCTTTGTAAAAACATCAAAATTTATTTTTATAAGAAAAATAAGCACAGTAGGTGGAAAATATTGTTACCCTTTCTTTTTAACTCATCATTATCTGACCGAATGGTTGACAGAGCCGTTTACTGGTATTGTATTAAGGCGTTCAGAGGTGTATTTCTTATGCCTTATCTGCTTCGTATTAACAATAATTGCTTCGAAATATTTGTTTGATATTAATAAGAAAGCACTGAACATTTTAAGTATAGAAAATAAAGAAAATAAGTGAGGATAAATTTATGCAAAATATTATATATGAAGTGGAGAATGACAGATTTCATATAAAAGATAGACATAAATATATTCTTCAAGGTTTATGGCCGACTGACAGTCGGGTGGAAGCCTATCTCGATGATACATTGCTGAAAACGCATATAGAAGCGCAAATTGATATCGGTGTGATGAATCGCTATCAAGATAAATATATTGAAGAAGCCAGCAGGGTAACCATCGTTGTTACATTGCCGGAGGGACTTGGACGATATCATAAGCTAAAAGTCTATTATAATAAAGGTGGAAAAAAAATACTGTGGTTTACAGCTTCAGTAAAAAAACTAATTCAAAAGCAAAATAATCTCAATTTGTTTATTGAAGAAGAAAGATATGAAAAGGAATCTGACTTAGTTCAAATCAGAGGTTGGGTGGCAAGCGCCACCCCCGTTGAATTGTCAGTCTACGACAGGAAAAAACATAGAATTGATGCTGAGATCTTGTGGAGTAATAGATTGGATGTAGATGCAATGTTTTTCGAAGGAGCAATTAACGAAAAGAGTGGGTTCTTCATTAAAGCAGACAGGCTCACAGGCAAAGTGATACATCTTGTTTTAAGTGCGGGGGAAACTAAAACAATTCGTACTGTGAATTTTGGAACGGCTGAAAAAATCAGAGAAAAGTTTATTGACTATACCAATAAAAGCATAAAAATTCTTCGAATATATGGAGCCCAGGCGTTCGCTGAAAAGCTAAAGCAAAAAATCACAAATTATAGAAGAAGACCGATAACCTATCAAAGATGGCTGCCTAAACATCTTCCTACGGAGAAGGAATTACAAGCTCAGAGAACTGAGAAGTTTGAGTATAATCCTAAATTTTCAATTGTTGTTCCTCTTTATAAAACACCGAAATTATATCTTAATCAGATGATAGAATCTGTACAGGCACAGACATATTCAAACTGGGAATTGTGTTTATCGGATGGCAGTGGTGCGGGCTCACCAATTTCCGACGAATTAATAAAAATTGCTCAAACGGATAAAAGAATAAAAATATTATTTCATGACTCCCAGCTACGAATTTCGGCTAATACTAATTTGGCCATAGAAAGTGCGGTTGGAGATTACATTGTTTTCATGGATCATGATGATGTTTTGTGTAAAAATGCACTGTATGAATGCGTAAAAATTTTAAATCAAAAGCCGGATATTGAAATCTTATATTCGGATGAAGATAAGATGACTATGGATGGTCATAAGTTTTTTCAACCTCATTTTAAACCTGACTTTAATCCGGATTTATTACGAAGTGTGAATTATATATGCCATTTATTTGTTGTTAAGGGTGGTTTGCAAAAAAAAGTCGGTTTCTTACGTGAAGAATATGATGGAGCTCAGGATTATGATTTTATACTTAGATGTATAGAAAACACTGAGAAGATATCTCATATACCTAAGATATTATATCATTGGAGGAGCCATGAGAATTCCACAGCTGAGAATCCAGAGAGTAAGAGTTATGCTTTTGAAGCTGGGAAAAGAGCTATTCAATCCCATTATGAAAGAGTGGGAATTCGGGCAACGGTGTCGGCAGGAGAGTATCCTGGATTATATAGAAGCAGATACCATATTGATGGTCAACCTTTAATATCGATTATCATACCTAATAAAGATCATATTTTGGATTTGAAACGATGTATGGATTCAATTTGCCAAAAATCAACCTATAAAAATTATGAAATTATCATTGTGGAGAATAATAGTATTGAATCAGAGACATTCGAATTCTATAAAGAAATTGCATCAACATATTTTAATGTACATGTGGTATACTGGAAAGGAATATTTAATTATTCAGAAATAAATAATTTCGGCGCATCTTATGCAAAAGGAGAATACTTATTATTATTAAATAACGATACAGAGGTTATAAATTCTGAATGGTTGGAGGAAATGCTTGGATACTGCATGAGAAGTGATGTCGGTATTGTGGGAGCACGACTGTACTATCCAGACAATACCATTCAGCATGCCGGAGTTGTGATTGGATTTGGAGGAATTGCAGGACATTGTTTTATACAGCAGCCCCGCTCATCTACAGGGTACTGTCATCGTATTATCTGTGCCCAGGACTATAGTGCTGTAACAGCAGCCTGTATGATGGTCAGAAAAAGTGTTTTTGACCAGGTAGGAGGATTATCGTCTGAATTACAGGTAGCGTTCAATGATATTGATTTTTGCCTGAAAGTAAGAAAAGCCGGTTATCTGGTGGTATACAATCCATATGCAGAACTTTACCACTATGAATCAAAATCCAGAGGACTTGAAGATACACCGGAGAAGGTCGAACGTTTTAACAGAGAGATCAAGATCATAGAACGAAACTGGCCTTTGATTTTTCAAGAAGGAGATCCTTATTATAATCCCAATCTTTCACTGGAGACGCAGGACTTTTCTCTTAGGAGACTGGATTGATCGTTTGTATATACCTAAAATGGAGGTTAAGAACTTATGAGAGTATTAGTAACAGGCGTAAAAGGCCAGCTGGGCCATGATGTAATGAACGAACTTGCAAAACGCGGACATACAGGTATCGGTGTTGACATTGAAGAGATGGATATCACAGATCCCAAAGCCTGTAGTGATGTAATTAAGGCAGCGGATGTGGAAGCGGTGGTTCATTGTGCTGCATACACAGCTGTGGATGCTGCGGAGGATCATGTAGAGCTTTGCCGTAAAGTGAATGCAACCGGGGTGGAAAACATTGCAAAGGTCTGCAAAGATCTGGACCTTAAGATGATGTACATCAGTACAGATTATGTTTTTGATGGTGAGGGTACCCGTCCATGGGAACCGGATGACGAACGTCATCCATTGAATGTTTACGGACAGACAAAGTGCGAGGGAGAAATTGCAGTAGAACAGAATGTGGAAAAGTTCTTTATTGTCAGAATCGCCTGGGTATTTGGTGTCAACGGTAAGAATTTTATCAAGACCATGCTGAATCTGGGAAAAACACATGACACGGTTAATGTTGTGGAGGACCAGATTGGTTCACCTACCTATACCTATGACCTGGCAAGGCTGCTTGTGGATATGATTGAGACAGAGAAGTATGGACGGTACCATGCAACCAATGAAGGCTTATGTACCTGGTATGAATTTGCGCAGGAAATCTTCAAACAGGCGGGTATGGATGTCAAGGTTCTTCCTGTCAGCAGTGAAGAATTTCCTTCCAAAGCAAAGAGGCCTCATAACAGCCGGATGAATAAGGATAAACTGGAGGAAAATGGATTTGAGCGTCTTCCTGCATGGCAGGATGCACTTTCCCGTTATCTTAAGGAGATTTGCTAGAACATGAAAAAAATACTTCTACTCGGCGGAAACTATTTCCAGATGACGGCAACTCTGGCTGCAAAAGCACTGGGCTGTTACGTGATCAGCATTGATTATCTGCCGGATAATCCCGCACATAAATATGCGGACGAATACCATAACATCAGTACCATAGATAAGGAGGCGGTTCTGAAATTTGCAGAAGAAAAGCGGATTGACGGTATTGTCTCCTATGCTTCTGACATATCTGCGCCTACGGCCGCCTATGTGGCCGAAAAGCTTGGACTTCCTACTAATCCCTATGAGTCTGTGCTTACGCTGACACATAAGGACCGGTTTCGGAAGTTTATGAGGGAGCATGGGCTCCGCATGCCGGAGGGAGATAGCTTTACCGATGAGGCCCGGGCACTTGCATACTGCCGGTCTTTGAAATTTCCGGTTATGGTAAAGCCTATTGATTCTTCAGGAAGCAAGGGAGTTACGAAGATATACAGTCTGGATGAATTTCCTGCAGCCTTTGCGGAAGCCTTGTCCTATTCCATCTCAAAGCAGGTGATTGTAGAAGCGTTTATACAGAAGATGGGGTATCAGATTGACGGGGATGGATTCATCGTGGATGGGAAGATTGCCTTTTTTGGTGTAATGGACCAACACAACGACCTGGAATGCAATCCTCATGCCCCGATCGGACTCAGCTGTCCATCCATTCAGAAACAGGAATTTCAGGAGAAAGCAAGAAATCAGATTCAGAAGATCTTTGATTTGCTGGATATGAAGATGGGTGCTTTTAATTTCGAATATATCATCGGGAAAGACGGAGAGATATATATTCTGGAAATTGGTCCCCGTAATGGAGGAAATTTAATTCCGGATGCGATTAAAGCTGCCCGGGATGTAGATCTGGCAGCCTATACGATAAAGAGTGCGGTAGGCGAGGATTGTTCCAGCCTGTGGGAAAAGCCTGTACATACCTGTACTTCTTCCTATATTATACATGCAACGAAGGACGGAATCTTCCGGGGAATCGAAATAGATGAGGCAATCCGGCCGCAGATCGTGCAGCAGGCGCTGTTCGTAAAGCCGGGCGACAAAGTTGAAAAATTCCGTAATGCCGCCTTTGGAATTGGTGCTATGGTGATTACATTTCCTGATGTAGAAGTGATGTGTGAGCAAATTGATCACATGAATGATTACATCCGGGTAATCGTTGACTAGTATAGGCGACATTAAATAACCTGCTGATTCAATGAGGATGATTTCATGAAAAAACTGATGATACTTGGAGCCGGTTATACGCAGGTTCCATTGATAGAAGCAGCGAAGCATCTGGGCTGCCATACGATAACGGCCAGCATTGACGGTGATTATCCGGGCTTTGCTGCAGCAGATGAGGCGGCATATGTGAATATCGCAGATCCCGAAGCAGTGGTGGAAAAAGCCAGGCAGCTGCAGGTGGATGCGGTTACGACCTGCGGCCTGGATTTAGGTATGGCAGCCATAGGAGCCGTATGCGAATCTCTTAGACTTCCGGGACCTTCTTCGGATGCCGCGAAAAAGGCTTCTAATAAGCTGGACATGAAGAAGGCATTGGTAAAGGCAGGTGTCCAGACCGCACGTTTCGTATGTATTCACAGCCGTGAAGAGTTGGAGCGTGCGCTTGCCTTGCTTCCTTTTCCTGTGATATTAAAGGCCGTGGATCAGATGGGAAGCCGTGGGATCTTTCGGTGTGATACCCGGGAAGAGGTCTTTGAAAATTATGAGAAGACTATGGGAGCCACCGGAAAAAAGTATTGTCTTCTGGAAGAGTTTATCGAAGGTGAGATTTTTGGTGTAGAAACCATGATTCAAGATGGGAAGATAGTATACATGCTTCCCAACAATATCGATGCATTTCAAAGTACGACGCCAACCCCTGTGGGGCATTCGGTTCCCTTTAAGGAACTGGATACGCTGGGTGATCAGATACAGGAACAGACAAGGAAGGCAATCTTTGCCCTGGGACTTGATAACTGTCCTGTAAATTGTGATTTCATAAAAAAAGACGGGAAAGTATATGTAATCGAACTCACCGGACGGTCTGGGGCTACGGGCTTGTCTGAGATGGTGAGTATTTATTATGGAATTAATTACTATGAGGTGATTGTAAGACTGGCACTTGGAGAATCTGTAGGGTCGTTTTTTAAACAGGAAAAACCCCTCACTCCGAATCTGACTCGTACCTTATTGTCAGACCGGGCGGGAATTGTAAGAACGATACACAACTATAACAGGCATTCTGAGGATATTGTGGATTTGTCCTTCAACATTGTAAAGGGAGATACGGTACAGCCTTATACCAATGGTAGAGACCGGATCGGACAGGTGATTCTGAAAGGAAGCACTCTGGAAGCCTGTGAAGTGCGGCTGCGTGAGGTCCTTTCCCATATACGTCTGGAGCTTGTGGGAGATATTCCCCTTTATGATACGGTAATCCATTCGGTTACCGACAGGGAGGATAACCATATCTTCGTCAAGCGGGAGGACCTCCTTCCTTTTTCCTTCGGTGGAAATAAGGTACGCTTTGCCCAGTATTTTCTGGAAGATATGGAACAGCAGGGATGCGATGCGATGGTAATTTACGGGAATTACCATTCCAATCTCTGCCGGATTTTGTCGGCTGCCTGTTACAGAAAAGACATTCCCTGCAATATGGTATATAATCTGGATGATGTGGATGGTGAAATGGTAAGTAACAATTCCTATTTGATTCGCTCCATGGGAGTGCAGACTTTTCCGTGCCATAAATCGGATATTCCTCAGGCGGTACAGGCGGCAGAGGAAGATTTGAAGCAAAGAGGATACAGACCCTATTATATATATGGGAATCCCTATGGACAGGGGAATGAATGGGTACCCATGCAGGCATATGCAGACGTTTATCAGGAAATCTGTGACTATGAAGTACGGGAAAATCTGTATTTTGACTATATATTTCTTGCATCCAGTACCAATATGACCCAGTCTGGGCTCTTGGCGGCGCATCTGTTAAGCGGAGGCAGACGGCAGATCATAGGAATATCGGTTTCCAGAAATGAAAAGAGAGCCAGAGAGGTTATTACCAAAAACTTAAATATTTACAGTAAAAAGAAAGGTCTTACTTTTCCTGCAGACATTGCGTCCGAGATAAAAATCACAGACGAATATCTGGACGGTGGTTATGGAGCGTATCAGGATGGAATCCGGAATACGATAAGAGAGGCATATGAATGCGACGGCCTGAATCTGGACGGAATCTATACCGGAAAAGCATTTTATGGAATGAAGGAATATCTGAAAAAACATAGAATAAAAAACAAGAATGTTTTATTCATTCACACCGGTGGTGCTCCTTTGTTTTTTGACCAGCTGCCCGGGTTGTGAAGGCGTCATAGAATGGAGGTTAGAATAGAAGGTTGAATTCTATGAAGAATTGTGAGAAAATAGATAAAATTAAGCGGCTTGATTTCCGGCTGATTTTAGCATTGCATATCAGCCTGCTATTCAGCTCTTTGAGCGGAGTGTGCTCTAAGCTGGCGGCGAACGAGAAGCTTTTTTCCCTGCCCTTTTTCTTTTATTACGGGTTGGTTCTGCTGATTATGTTCGGCTATGCCATCGTATGGCAGCAGATTCTGAAACGCATGCCGCTTACGGTTGCTTATGCCAATAAACCGGTATCCCTGATCTGGGGAATGGTCTGGGGAGCCATGATTTTTAACGAAAGGATTACCTGGAGGATGATTTTGGGAGCGTCAGTCATTTTTCTGGGTATTTATCTTGTGGTGACTGAAGATGAATAATTACAGGATTGCGGTTGGTGTGCTTCTTTGCTCGGTATTGATTTCCTCCGTATCACAGATTATGCTGAAAGTGTCGGCCAATAAGACCTGGCCGAACAGGCTGGCTGAATATTTCAATCCCATGGTAATTCTGTCATATGGGATGTTCTTTCTCTCTACAATATTGACCATGCTGGCATTAAGATATGTGCCGTTATCGATGTCTCCGATTCTGGAGTCTACAAGTTATATATTTGTCAGTATTATGGGATACTTTTTACTAAAAGAAAAATTTTCCAAAAGAAAGTTAACAGGACTTGGACTGATTTTAGTGGGCATCTTTGTGTTTTCTTTCTAAGCTGTACTGGAAAGCTGGAGGGTATATGTTAGTTTCAATTGTAATACCATGTTATAATTCAGAAGAATCCATCGAAGAGGTGGTGGATCTGTGCATGGAAACGTTTGACGAGATGGATAATTATGAGTGTGAAATGATTCTGGTAAATGATTATTCCCGGGATCATACCTTCGAGGCTATCACAAGATGTGCCGGGAAATATCCCAATGTAAAGGGCGTAAATCTGGCAAAGAATTTTGGACAGCATGCCGCGATCATGGCTGGTCTGCATTATGTGGAGGGAGAACTGGTCATAGGAATGGATGATGATCTTCAGAACCACCCTTCACAGATAGGTCTGTTTCTGGAAAAGCTGGAAGAAGGTTATGATGTTGTGTTTGGTGTCTTTAAGGAGCGAAAGTTCTCCTGGTTTAAAAATCTGACAGGTTCGGTGAGCCGTTTTCTATTGTGGCATCTGCTGGAAAGACCGAAGGATATACAGATGAGCAGTTTTTGGCTGGCCCGGCGGTTTGTGATAGAAAAGGTCAGAGAATATGAAGGAGAACAGGTATTTATTCAAATTCTGTTTTTTAGAACCACATATAATATTGCAAATATAGAGATTGAACACTTTGAAAGAGAGTTTGGACAGTCGAATTATAATTTTGGCAGGGGTTTGAAGCTTTTTTTATCCTGCATCAACTTTACCGCTTTGCCCCTTCGTTTATCCACTTTGTTCGGGGCCTTATTTTCCGGCCTTGGTTTTGCAGGTGCACTGATTGTCCTCATAAGAAAACTGATGCATCCGTCTATCGCGGTGGGTTGGTCTTCCCTGATGTGTGCGATGTTCGTATTTTTTGGAATTATGTTCCTGATGCTGGGAATTCTGGGAGAATATATTGGAAAAATCATTTTGAATGTAAACAGGACTCCTCAATTCGTGGTAAGGGAGACTTTAAATATTACAGAAGAAAAAAAGGAAGATTAAATGTTGGTAGATTTTAACAGACCGCCCTTCGTGGGGAAAGAACTGGATTATATCAAAGAGGCTGTGGATA
The DNA here is from genome assembly GCF_018866245.1 of Novisyntrophococcus fermenticellae. GTDB lineage: Bacteria > Bacillota > Clostridia > Lachnospirales > Lachnospiraceae > Novisyntrophococcus > Novisyntrophococcus fermenticellae. The sequence goes on along the minus strand of NZ_CP076458.1, from coordinate 2,459,902 downwards.
ACAAGAAGCTTTGCGGTGATGGAATGTTCACAAAAAAGTGTTCGGCGTGGATGGAGGAGCATTTTCATTCCAGGCATGTACTATTAACCACCTCTTGTACACATGCGCTGGAGATGGCCGCATATCTTGCCGGAATCGGTCCGGGAGATGAGGTAATTATGCCTTCTTATACGTTTGTGTCTACCGCGGATGCCTTTGTCCTGCGGGGCGCTAAAATCGTGTTTGTGGATATACGCCCGGATACGATGAATATAGATGAAGATAAAATAGAAGCTGCAATTACAGATAAGACAAAGGCAATTGTGCCTGTTCATTATGCCGGAGTTGCATGTGAGATGGACAAGATCATGGAACTGGCAGACAAGTATCATCTGAAAGTAATTGAAGATGCCGCTCAGGGAGTAAATGCTTACTATAAGGGAAAGGCACTTGGAACCATTGGAGATTTTGGATGCTTCAGCTTTCATGAAACGAAGAATTATACGATGGGAGAAGGAGGGGCTTTGCTCTTTCAGGAGGATGTTTATCTGGAACCTGCAGAAATTTTAAGGGAAAAGGGAACGAACAGAAGCAAGTTTTTCCGGGGACAGGTTGACAAGTATACCTGGATGAATTATGGCTCCTCTTATCTGCCCAGTGATATGAATGCCGCATACCTCTATGCACAGCTGGAGGAGCATGAAAAAATTGATGAAAAGAGGATGCAGGTCTACAGCTATTATGACGAGATGCTGAAGCCTCTTGCGCAGAAGGGCCTCATCGAACAGCCATATGTTCCGGAAAGTGCGGTGCACAATGCGCATATGTATTACATAAAGGTAAAGAATATAGGAATCAGGACAAGCTTGATTCAATATATGAAGGAACATGAGATTATGTGTGTGTTTCACTATATTCCGCTTCATTCTTCACCGGCAGGGCTTACGTTCGGAAGATTTTCAGGCGAAGACCGCTATACCACGAAAGAAAGTGAGCGCCTGGTACGCCTGCCGATGTTTTACAGTCTGGCAGAGGAAGAGATGGAGCGTGTGGTTCAGTGCCTGCTGAGCTTTACGTATTATGAAAATTAGAGGTGTGGCTATGAAAGAAGCAAACGTGCTTCGATTTTTGAAAAAACTGAAACCCTATAATATCATAAAAGGTCTGCGGTATCTGAAGCATTATGGACCCGGGGAGTTTTTTGTCAGACTTTCCGAACGGATGGAGCCTGAAGAAGTGCCCTATGGTCCATGGTATGAGTCCCATAAGGCATCCTCTGAGGACTTGAAGCGCCAACGCAGACAGTATTTTTCATATGAGCCTCTGATAAGTGTGGTGGTTCCGGCTTATCGGACACCGGAGATATTCCTGCGTGAAATGATTGAATCACTTAAGAGACAATCTTATGCGAACTGGGAACTTTGTATTGCCAATGCCAGTCCTTCGGATGAAGGGATGGCCCGGGTTTTAAATGAATACAAAAGCACAGACCCGAGAATCCGCATACAGGAGCTTTCGGAAAATCTGGGAATTGCAGAAAATACTAATGCTGCTTTTTCTTTAGCGAGCGGTGAATTTGCAGGACTGCTGGATCATGATGACCTGCTTGCACCGGATGCCTTGTATGAGATTGTAAAATTACTGAATGAGGATGAAAACCTGGATGCGGTGTACACCGATGAAGATAAGGTGACCACGGATCTTGGCGAACATTTTCAGCCACATTTCAAACCGGATTTTAATCTGGACCTTTTGAGATCCAATAATTATATCTGCCATTTTTTTGTAGCCAGGCGTACGTTAATCGAGCAAATATCAGGCTTCCGAAAAGAGTTTGATGGTGCCCAGGACTATGATTTCATCTTTCGATGCGTGGAAAGTGCCCGGAGGACCGGGCATGTTGCAAAAATCCTTTACCACTGGAGAACCCATAAGGACTCTACTGCAGATAACCCTGCAAGCAAGATGTATGCCTTTGAGGCCGGCAAAAGGGCAATTGAAGGGCATCTGGAAAGGTCGGGGGTAAAAGGAGCCAGGGTATGCCATACTTCAGATTATGGTTTCTACGATGTTACCTACCCCGTTCAGGGAGAACCGTTGATCTCCATCATAATTCCCAACAAAGACAACTGTGAGACATTAAAGCAATGTCTGGATTCTGTAATACAGATTTCCACATATAAAAATTATGAGATTCTGATTGTGGAAAATAACAGTATACAGCAGGAGACGTTTGCATACTATCAGACACTGGAAGTACAGGATAATATCCGGATTTTGACCTGGAAAGGGAGTTTCAACTATTCGGCAATCAATAATTTTGCCGTAAAGGAGGCAAAAGGAGAATATCTGCTGTTCCTGAATAATGACATACAGGTGATCAGTCCCATGTGGATGGAGGCGATGCTTGCCAATTGCCAGAGACCGGAGGTTGGAATCGTGGGAGGGAAGCTCTATTATCCGGATGATACCATCCAGCATGCGGGCATTATTATCGGCATCGGCGGTATAGCCGGCCATGCATTTCTGGGAATGAAGCGTAGCAGAACCGGATATCTTCATAAGGCCTCCCTGCAGATGGACTACAGTGCGGTGACTGCTGCCTGTATGATGACAAAACGCGGTATATTTGAAAAAGTTGGCGGTTTTGAAGAGAAATTAGCGGTAGCTTTTAATGATGTCGACCTCTGTCTGAGAACGGGTAAAGAAGGATTTCTTGTAGTATATAATCCACACGTGGAGATGTATCACTATGAATCGAAATCCCGCGGTCTGGAGGATAGTAAAGAAAAAGTACGCAGATTTCAAGATGAGATTGAATTTATGCGGACCAGGTGGATTACGCTTTTAAAGAACGGTGACCCCTGTTACAATAAAAACCTCACATTGAGTAAATGGAATTACTCACTGCGTGCCTGAAGGAGAGAGAGTATGGACGAAGTATCCGTAGTTGTACCGAATTATAACGGAAAGCAGTATCTGCAGACCTGCCTGGATTCACTGCTTAATCAGACATACGAAAAGCTGTCCATCATCCTGGTGGACAATGGTTCTTCGGATGGGAGCCTGGAATTGCTTCAAAAGGAGTATCCACAGGTAAAGGTGATTGCTTTTTCAGAGAATACCGGTTTTTGTCATGCGGTGAATGAAGGGATAAAAGCAACAAAAAGTCCCTATGTGATACTGCTGAACAATGACACGGAAGCGGCTCCGGATTTTGCCGAACAGCTTCTGGATGGAATAAGAAGACGAAAGAAGGCGTTTTCCTGTGCTGCCAAGATGATTCAGTTCCAAAACCGTACGCTTCTGGATGATGCGGGAAATTTCTATAATGCGCTTGGATGGGCATTTGCAAGGGGAAAGGGTAAGGATGCATCCCTATATAATAGGGAGGAGAAAATCTTTGCCGCCTGTGCCGGAGCCGCCATCTACCGAAGAGAGGTATTTGAACAGATCGGCCTCTTTGACGAAGAGCACTTTGCCTATCTGGAGGATATTGATATCGGATACCGGGCGAAGGTGCAAGGGTATCAAAACTGGTATATTCCGAGGGCGAAGGTATACCATATCGGAAGCGGAACCAGCGGATCCCGGTATAATCTGTTCAAGATTCGATATTCCTCCAGAAATAATATATATATGCTATACAAGAATATGCCTTTTGTACAGATTATCATAAATCTGCCGCTTCTCATCCTTGGGTTTTTGATAAAAATGGTATTCTTTGCGGGAAAGGGGTTTGGACGGGAATATATTGCCGGTATGAAAAATGGATTTACCCTCGCCGGAAAAGCAAGGAGAAATGGAAAAAAAGTGCCTTATTGCGGGAAAAATTTACCCCATTATGTTCGGATACAGTGGGAACTGTTGATTAATATTGTACGCAGAGTGGTGGATTAGGTTATATTTTCTTAAGAAAATATTTAGTTGCTCTTTTTTTTGATTTATTGTATAGTTATTTTGGTAGTGACATGGTATCACAAAAGAAACAGAAGCTGTGATATCGGTACCTGAAAGGTGAAGTAGTGTCATGATTAAAGATAATCAGAAGTACTTTAACCGGCTCCATGTGGTGATCGATGGTTTTGTAATCGCATTTACCTACTGGCTGTCGTGGGTACTAAAATTTAAAACCCCGTTATTTGGTTTCTTCGAAGGCGGAGTCTTGCCATTTTCTTCCTATATGCAGCTGCTGCTGCTAATTGTTCCGGGTTATCTGCTGCTGTATTATGGATGTGGGCTGTATACGCCGAAAAGAGTGCAGGGAAGACGGCTGGAATTTGCCAATATTGTTAAGGCGAATACCCTGGGTATCCTGGTGACTGTCCTGTTTTTGTATCTGATGAAGCAGAGTCATATTTCCCGTACGGCGTTGGGACTCTTTTTTGTTCTTAACTGCATGCTGGAGGTAGTAGTCCGAAACCTGATCCGCTTTTCTTTAAGAAAGATGCGGAAACTGGGCTATAATCAAAAGCATATACTCCTGGTGGGGTACAGCAGGGCTGCTGAGGAATACATTGACAGAATCATAGCAAATCCCCAGTGGGGATATACGATAAGAGGGATTCTGGATGACCACGTAGAGGCGGGTACCACCTATAAAGGAATTAAGGTTCTGGGACGAATTGCCAATCTGCTGGTAATTCTGCCGGAGAACAGACTGGATGAGATAGCAATCTCTCTTGGGCTGAATGAATACTTCCGCCTGGAAGAGATTGTGGCTTTGTGTGAGAAATCCGGTGTTCATACCAAATTCATTCCGGATTATCATAATATCATACCGACCAAGCCATATACAGAAGATCTGCTTGGACTTCCTGTTATTAATATACGCTATGTACCATTGACGAATACGTTCAATGCTATGATAAAGAGGGCGATGGATATAGTCGGATCCATTTTCTGCATTCTTTTATTTTCCCCGGTCATGCTGTTTGCGTGCATTGGTGTGAAGGTATCTTCTCCGGGGCCTTTGATTTACAGGCAGACACGAGTAGGTCTGCACAACCGAAGCTTTGAGATGTATAAGTTCCGGTCTATGGAACAGCAGCCGGCATGTGAAGAAAAGAAGGCATGGACGGTCAGGAATGATCCCCGTGTTACACGAATTGGTAAAATTATGAGGAAAACCAGCATTGATGAATTACCACAGTTGTTTAACGTCTTAAAAGGAGATATGAGTCTGGTCGGACCACGCCCGGAACGTCCCTTTTTTGTGGAAAAGTTCAGAGAAGAGATACCTAGATACATGGTCAAGCATCAGGTGCGTCCGGGCATAACCGGATGGGCACAGGTGAATGGATATCGCGGAGATACCTCTATACGCAAAAGAATAGACTATGACTTATATTATATTGAAAACTGGACCGTCGGTCTGGATATCAAGATCTTATTTCTGACGATTTTCCGTGGCTTTGTAAATCAGAATGCCTATTAAACATATAAGGAAAGATACTACCAAAGAAGCAAGGGGACAAAAACATGTCAAAAAAAAGAGTAAATAAGAAGAGTAAAGCTTACAAAAGACGCCGCCGCAGAAGAATCATTTTTGGAATCGAGCTGGTAGCACTGCTGGTTCTGGGAACGGCCTTGTTTGGATTTGCCTATGTGAATTCCAAGCTGGATAAGGTGGAGAATGACGATCTGGATTACAGCAAAATCGGAGTTAACCAGTCTGTGATAAAAGCGACAGAGGAGAACACCAGGACCGGAACTGAGCTGGTAGCACTGGTGGGGCTGGACAGCCGGGACAATTCTTTGGCTTCCGGTATCCAGAGCGACACGATGATCGTTGCCTGTGTGGATCATGACAGTAAGTCGATCCGTTTAGTTTCACTGTACAGGGATACCTGGCTGAATGTATTCACAAAAGACGGACAAAACCGTTATACCAAATGTAATGCTGCATACAATATTGGCGGTCCTGAGCATATGCTGACGATGATGAATAAGAATCTGGATCTGAACATTACGGAATATGCGGCGGTGAACTTTAAGGCACTCACGGAGGTCATTAATAAGCTGGATGGTCTGGATATTGATCTTACCAGGGAAGAACTCATTCATTTGAATAATTACAACAAAGAGACTTCGAAAATCGCCGGTGTGGAGTATGAAGAGATTGAGGTTCCTGATAAGTCGGAGCTTGATGGCGCGCAGACGATGACCTTTCACCTGAACGGGTCGCAGTCCGTCTCTTATACGCGTATTCGTGCTACGGCGGGTAATGATTTCCGCAGGGCGGCACGGCAGAGACTCGTAATTGGAAAAATTATGGAAAAAGCCAAGTCTGCAGATTTACCAACTCTGAATAAAATTATGGATACGGTCTTTCCTATGATTAAGACTTCTCTTAGCAAGCAGGAAATCCTGAAGATGGGAATGAACCTTTTAAGCTACAATATGGGAGAGCAGACAGGATTTCCCTTTGATCATCTGGAAGGGGCGAATGTGACGAAGGCCATGGATGGAAATGACTGCGTAATTCCGGTGACGCTGGAAACGAATGTGGTGAAGTTGCATAACTTTCTGTTTCCTGCGGAGACTGATTACCAGCCGTCTGCTGAGGTGATGGAGTACAGCAACCACATTATAGAAGAAAGCGGATATGGTGAAGACAGTATTCCGTCATCATCTGAGACGGGAGAGATTCCACAATGATTGAGACGATGCATGCTTATACCATAGATGTTTTAATTCCAACCTTTAAACCTGATAAAAATTTTCCGGAACTGCTGCGCCGCATTGCGCAGCAGTCTTACCATGTGCGGAATATTATAATTGTAAACACAGATGAAACCTTTTGGAATCCCGAATGGGAACGGGAGGTTTCTGATTTGTATGTAAAGCACATTACGGCAGAAGAATTTGACCATGGAAAAACGCGAAGATTCATGGCGGATTTGTCGGATGCGGATATTCTGCTATTCATGACTCAGGATGCCGTGCCTGCGGACCACTATCTGGTTGAAGAAATGGTCAAGTGCTTCAAACTGCCTTCCGTACGGGCTGCATATGCAAGACAGCTGCCGATGCCGGACTGCGGGCCTTTGGAGCAATTTGCAAGGAGCTTTAATTATCCGAAGGAACCGGATATTAAGGATAAGGATGATTTGTCCAGGCTGGGTATCAAAACATTCTTCTGTTCCAATGTCTGCGCAGCCTATGACCGCAGAACCTACGAGGAACTGGGCGGTTTTGAAGACAGTGCCATATTTAATGAAGATATGATTTATGGAGGAAGGCTGATTCTGGCAGGTTATGCAATTGCCTATGCTGCCGATGCAAAAGTGTTTCATTCCCATAACTATTCCTGCCGTCAGCAATTTAAGCGGAATTTTGATTTGGGCGTATCCCAGGCGGATTATCCCGAGATATTTTCTGCATATCCTTCGGAAGGGGAGGGAATCCGTCTGGTCAGGAAATCAGCGGCATATGTGCTAAGGATAAGGAGACCATGGCTTCTGGTTCAGCTGTTTTTTCAAAGTGGAGCAAAATATATCGGATATTTTATGGGGAAGCATTACGGCATATTACCGGATGCATTAATTCGCCAATGCACGATGAACAGGAATTATTGGATTGAATAAATTGTATATATCTGATATTATTTTGAAATGACTAGACTAATTATAGATGGAGGATATTTGTATGTGCGGTATAGTTGGATATATAGGTGAAAATCAGGCGGCACCCATTTTACTGGATGGACTGTCAAAACTGGAATACAGGGGTTATGACTCTGCCGGTATCGCAGTATCCAGCGGAGAAGAGATTCGGATGGTAAAGGCCACCGGAAGACTGAAGGTTCTGGACGATCTGACACACGGGGGGAGCACGCTTCCCGGTACAATCGGAATCGGGCACACCCGTTGGGCTACTCACGGGGAACCTTCCGACACAAATGCTCATCCACACCTGAACAAAGATGGTTCCATCGTTGTTGTTCATAATGGAATCATAGAAAATTATTTAAAATTAAAGAAAAAACTTGAAAATAAAGGATATAAATTTTTATCGGAGACAGACACTGAGGTAATTGCACATATGTTGGATTACTATTATAATGGAAATCCGGTAGATACGATCACGAAGATCATGCACCGTATGGAAGGATCTTATGCGCTGGGGATTATGTTTCAGGATCATCCGGATGAAATCTATGCAGTTCGGAAAGACAGTCCTCTGATTGTGGGAGAAAGCAATGAAGGGAATTTTATAGCGTCCGATGCACCGGCAGTTCTGAAATACACGCGTCAGGTATATTTTATCCAGAATGAGGAAATCGTAAAGTTAACAAAGGATTCACTGACCTTTTACAATATTGATGAAGAGGTGCTGACGAAAGAAGCGACAACGATTGACTGGGATATCAATGCTGCGGAAAAAGGCGGCTATGAGCATTTTATGCTGAAAGAGATGTATGAACAGTCGAAAGCGGTGTCGGATACCTTGAATCCCCGTCTGAAGGATGGAGATATTGTGATTCAGGAGTTGGGTATGTCCGAAGATGAAATCCGCAAAATCCGTAAAATATATATCGTGGCATGTGGCTCCGCTTATCATACCGGTGTTACGGCCAAATATGTATTTGAGGGTCTTGCCAGAATACCGGTAGAAGTGGATCTGGCCTCCGAGTTTCGATACAGACATCCTATCTTTGAACCCGATACATTTGTCATCATCGTCAGCCAGTCCGGTGAAACAGCGGATTCCCTTGCGGCCCTCAGGGAAGCAAAATCTCATGGCGTCAAGACGCTGGGAATTGTAAACGTTGTAGGAAGCTCTATTGCGCGTGAAGCTGACAATGTAATGTATACCTGGGCGGGTCCTGAAATTGCTGTTGCCACCACAAAGGCTTACAGCACACAGTTAATTGCGGAATACCTGCTGGCACTGAAGTTTGCCAAAGTAAGAGGTACCATCGATAATGATGTATTTGCATCCATGCTTGAAGAGCTGAAGCAGCTTCCGGAACAGATTTCTCTGCTTTTAAGTCATAAGGAAAATGTGCAGAAGTTTGCCAATCGCTATCTGGCAACGGAACATGTATTTTTTATAGGAAGAGGTATAGATTATGCAATCTCTCTGGAAGGCTCCCTGAAATTGAAAGAGATTTCGTATATTCATTCGGAAGCCTATGCCGCAGGGGAGCTGAAACACGGAACCATCTCTTTAATCGAGGATGGCAGACTGGTGGTAGCTGTACTGACACAGCCGGATTTATATAAAAAGACAATCAGTAATATCCAGGAAGTGAAAACCAGAGGTGCCTTTGTAATGGCGGTGACCACAGTAGAGAATACGGAGGTGGAAAAGGTGGCAGATTATTGTGTGTATATTCCGAAAACCAATCCCTACTTTACGAATTCGCTTGCTGTGATACCCCTTCAGTTGTTTGGATATTATGTATCGATAGGAAAAGGTCTGGATGTCGATAAGCCGCGAAACCTGGCAAAGTCGGTGACAGTAGAATAGATCACCTGTGTTCTTTTCACTTTTTTTTTAAAGGTTTTTCACATATTAAACACAATTGTCACGTAATATAGGAGTTGTAAATGAGATAGATAAAGGCACACTTTTGTGACACGGAAAAAGCCGTTCAACTTTATAAAGAACAGAGAAGAGAGGTAAGGACTATGAGTGAAGAATACAACAACAGTGAAAAGAATGATCAAAATAAAAATAGTGAAGATTCCACATACAGCTGGGTCAATCCCAGGCTTAACAGTGAAGCAAGGGAAAGTGGTGTCGCCAATGCCGATATGGCAAAACATGCGACTGAAACAGTGGAACATAATATACAGGACTCCCTGGAGCATCAGGAGACACAGCAGAGCAGCAGCAATGTGAATTCGGGAAGTACGCAGAGCTTTGAACAGGGGCCGGCAGAGCATCAGCGTTCCTATTATCATATCAATAAGCAGATGGCAGATACATCAGATACCGGGAAGAAAAGAAACCGTAAAGACAGAAACACATCCGGAACCGGCAAACGCTGGGCCTCCAATGTAGCCATGGCTCTGGTATTCGGTCTCGTGGCGGGATCCGTAATGTATGGTGTAAATTATGCAGGGGAAAAGATTAACGGAACATCATCTGCTCCTGCTATACAAAATACAGCCGTTGCGTCAGGCAGTTCGGACGGTGTGAAGGAAACGTCTTCTTCCAGCATCGGCGGAACCTACAGTGTTGCCGAGGTGGCGAAAAATGCGATACCGGCTATGGTGGCTATCTCTACTGAAACGGTGGAAACAGTGGAAAGCTTTTTCGGAACCTATGCCCAAACTGTTCCGGCCAGCGGCAGCGGAGTAATCGTGGGACAGAATGATGATGAGCTTCTGATTGCAACCAATAATCATGTAGTGGAAGGTGCATCCAAACTATCGGTAGCCTTTGTTGATGATACAGCAGTAGAAGCCCAGATTAAAGGCACTGATTCTGATAATGATCTGGCCGTTGTAGCTGTAAAGCTTTCAGACATTCCGGAAGAGACCATGAATAAGATTAAAGTGGCAACCCTTGGGGATTCTGATGCACTGCAGATTGGAGAGGAAGTAGTAGCAATCGGAAATGCATTGGGATACGGGCAATCTGTGACCAATGGAATCATAAGTGCAACAAATCGTACCGTACAGACACAGAGCGAGACAACAGGCGAAGCTGCTGAGTCCGCAGGCCTGATTCAGACAAACGCGGCCATTAATCCGGGAAACAGCGGCGGAGCACTCCTGAATATGAAGGGTGAGCTAATTGGTATTAATGAAGCAAAGTATTCAAGTACAAGTGTGGAAGGTATGGGATTTGCAATTCCGCTTTCAAAGGCAGAGCCAATTTTGCAGAACTTGATGAATGTGCAGACACGAAGTAAAGTTGGGGACAGTGATGCTTCCTATATCGGAATTGAAGGAGTCGATGTATCTTCAGATATTAACTCCGCCTACAGTATCCCGGTTGGGGCATATGTAAGTTCGGTTGAAGAAGGAGGCCCGGCCGACAAGGCAGGCATTCGTGCAAAAGACGTTATTACAGAAGTCGACAGCAGAAAAATTTCTTCAATGGCAGATTTAAAAGCCGCTCTTGAGTATTACGCAAAGGGTGAGACTGTTGAGGTGAAGATTCAGCGTATGGGAGCGGGAGAATACGAGGAGAAGACGGTTTCGGTGACTCTTGGTGACAAGTCGGATATGAAACAGACCACACCGGAACAGCCGAATCAACAGCAGATCAATCCTTTTGGAAAATAATATGATGCCACAAAGTGCGGAGCAATCCAGAATAATGGAGTTTATCCTCAAGCAAGCAAGCTTGCATAGGATAAACTCCATTTTTGACACAAGAGCACTATTCAGCCATAAGCTCGATTCCGCATGGCTGAATAGTTTAATAAAATCTTTACTTGTGACGCAGGTGAATATCAGATATAATAAATACAGAAAGTGAGGAAAGTATTATGTCAGAGGACAAAGATAAGATAGATCAGCCGGAGGACCAGAATCTGAAGGAAAAGGATGGGGATTCCGGTTTTACAGATAATCAGAACGGAGACGATTCTGAACTTGAAAAAGTTTGTTTCATGTGTCGGAGACCGGAGAGTAAGGCGGGGAAGATGATTGCTATTCCGGGAAATATCCATATATGTACCGATTGCATGCAAAAAAGCTTTGATACCATGAATAATAATAATATAAATTATAACGATTTGCTCAGCAATCTGCCGCCGAATGTGAGCATGATTGATTTAAGTTCACTTCAGAATCAGATTCCGCCTAAGCAGAGAGTTAAGAAGAAGAAGGAGGAAGAGACTCAGAAACCACAAAAAGAGTTTTCACTGAAAGACGTTCCGCCCCCACATAAGCTGAAAGCAATGCTGGATGAATTTGTCATCGGGCAGGAGAAAGCAAAGAAAGTAATGTCAGTGGCAGTTTATAATCATTATAAGCGTGTATTTTCTGCAAAGGAAGACGGGATTGAGATTGAAAAGTCCAATATGCTTATGATTGGCCCCACCGGTTCCGGAAAGACTTATCTGGTGCAGACACTGGCAAGGCTTCTGGATGTGCCGCTGGCACTGACGGATGCCACTTCTCTGACGGAGGCAGGCTATATCGGGGATGATATAGAAAGTGTTGTAAGCAAGCTTCTGGCTGCTGCTGACAATGATGTGGAGCGCGCGGAGCATGGGATCATCTTCATTGATGAAATCGATAAAATTGCTAAAAAGAAGAATACAAACCAGAGGGATGTCAGCGGTGAAGCAGTGCAGCAGGGGATGTTGAAACTGCTGGAGGGAAGTAATATCGAGGTTCCGGTAGGGGCCAATTCCAAGAATGCTATGGTTCCGCTGACTACGGTGAATACGAGGAATATCCTTTTTATATGCGGAGGTGCATTTCCGGATTTGTCAGATATTATAAAAGAGAGGCTGAATAAGAAATCCTCTATGGGATTCCAGGCAGATTTAAAAGACAAATTTGATTCAGAGCCCAATCTGATGTCCAAAGTTACTATGGACGATCTGAGAGCCTTTGGCAAGATTCCCGAGTTTCTGGGGCGTCTTCCGATTGTCTTTACATTGGAGGCACTGACGGAGGATGCCATGGTGCAGATTCTGAAGGAACCGAGGAACGCTATATTGAAGCAGTATACGAAGCTGCTTGCCATGGACGAAGTAAAGCTGACTTTCAGTGAAGGAGCACTTCATGCCATAGCGAAGCTGGCGATGGAAAGGCATACAGGTGCCAGAGCACTACGCGCAATTATCGAAGAATTTATGCTGGATATTATGTTTGAGATTCCAAAAGATGACAGTATAGGAGAAGTTATTATAACAAAAGAATATATTGAACATACAGGCGGGCCGCAGATTATGCTGCGGGGACAGGAAGTGCCCCGGCTCGGTGTTCAATAACATGAAAGGAGATTTTGATATGTCAAATGATTTTTTTGAAAACATCGGAAAAACGATAACGGAAGCAGCAAAGAGTGTGGGAGATAAGACGGATGAATTCATAGCAATTCAGAAGCTGCGCAGCCGCCAGTCTTCCCTGGAGAGTGATGTAAAGAGGGGCTACAGAAAAATTGGTGAGTTGGTATTTCAAAAATATGTGGATGGGGAGCCGTATAGTGAAGAAATTGCAGAGCTCTGCCGTGAAATCATATTGATGCAAAGTGAGATTGCAGAATATAAAGAATCAATTGCCAATAAAAAAGGCCAGACAATTTGCCCTGTATGTGGAGCAATGGCTCCGGAAGAGGCTGAATTCTGCATGAAGTGTGGCGCTTCAATTCCGAGACAGGAGAAGACAGAAGAAGCTGACTTTACGGAGGCTGAAAATCAGGAACCGGAAGATAAAGAGCCGGAAGCAGATCCTGTTGCGGAGGCTGTAGCTGAAGAGGCAGAAGCAGATTCTGCTGCAGAGAATGAAGAGATTCATAACCTATGATTTATATTGTGATTTTGTTGAGTGTGTTCCTGGCCGACTTGCTTTTGAAATTACATGTGGAGAGAAAAATCAAGTATGGTGAGGAGCATCCGCTCCTGAAAGGAAAGTTTCTGATTCGAAGGCTTGATAATAAAGGTCTGGCCTTCGGCAAGCTGTCAGAGCACCCCAGGATGATTCGGTGGGGTACTCTGGGTACGCTTATATTTACGCTGCTTTATTATATCTGGCTTTTGATGAAACCGGGTCAAAGGGTCAAAAAGGCTGGAATCAGTATGGTAATCGGCGGAGGCTTGTGTAACTGGTATGATCGTCTGCGCCAGGGATATGTGACAGATTACATCAGCATCAACAGCAAGTGGAAAAAGCTGAAGAGGGTTGTTTTTAATATTTCTGATTTCTTTATTTTTCTGGGAAGCATATTATACTTACTCGGAAGCTTTAAAAGGAATACCGGTAAATAACAAGGAGGAACTATTGTTTTGAAAGAAAAAAAAGATGGAATTATGACAGCAGTTAAGGGACTGGTAGTGGGCTCAACCATGTTGGTCCCGGGTGTTTCAGGCGGCTCCATGGCCATGATACTTGGTGTATATGACCGGCTGATTTCTTCTGTCAGCTCCTTTTTTAAAGATATCAAGGGGAACCTGGTATTCCTGGCAGAATTTGTTGCCGCAGCTCTTCTGGGGATGGTTTTATTCGCCAGACCTCTGGAAACACTGATCGGCGCATATGAAAAGCCTATGATGTATTTTTTTATAGGGGTTGTGCTGGGAGGCTGCCCGCTAATCTTTAAAGAGGCGGGATTGGATGGATTTAACTGGAAGGCTGTTCTGTATCTGGCTTTGGGTGCGGCTGTGGTGGCAAGCCTTGCTTTTTTACCGGAAAACCTGTTCTCCTCGGTATCCGGAGGAGCAGGCGGTTTTCTGATTCAGTTTTTTGGAGGAATTGTAATATCTATTGCACTGATACTGCCTGGTATCAGCGTTACCTATATGCTGCTGGTACTGGGAATCTATCAGGGTGTGCTGTCGGCAATCGGCAGGCTGGATATTCTTTATCTGCTACCATTGGGGCTCGGACTTGTGGCCGGTATCCTTTTACTTACGAAACTGCTTGAGGGAGCCATGAAACGTTTTCCACAGCCTACTTATATGATTATTCTTGGATTTGTTCTGGGCTCTGTCGGGCAGGTATTCCCGGGTGTTCCAATGGGGATTGAACTGCCTGTCTGCCTGCTCCTGGCAGCAGCAGGTTTTGTGCTCATCTACTTTCTTTCTAAACTGGAGGAGCGGAAAACAGATGAAGCTGCGGCTGATAAAGCTGAGAGTCAAAAGTTATCATAAAAAAGTTGTTGACACTTGTCGTAAGTTCTGGTATTATATTTCTTGCGGGTGCGAAAGACATCCCGCAGGAAAATAAAAAGCAGGAATGGCGGAATTGGCAGACGCGCAGGCTTCAGGTGCCTGTGGTAGCAATATCGTGAGGGTTCAAGTCCCTTTTCCTGCACGCTTGAGATCATCGTTTATTCGATGGTCTTTTTTCTTTGAGAAATGTTGATTTTGTCATCAGGAGAAACACCGTTTCATCTAAAACCTAACAGAATGTGTAAATGACAAAATAATATTTGGGAGTTGAAATAGGTAGGGAATTATGGTAAACTTTCTTAAAATTAAGGAGACCAAATTCTCTTTTTTTTTGCGCAGAGACAGATAAACTGCCTTGCGTTGCTTAAACTGAAGAAAGAGGTGGTAGGATGAAAGCATTTCTAATTCTGGAAGATGGCCATGTATTCACAGGAACCAGTATCGGCTCGAAAAAAGAAGTTATCAGTGAGATAGTTTTTAACACATCCATGACTGGTTATCTTGAAGTATTAACGGATCCCTCTTATGCAGGACAGGCTGTCTGCATGACATATCCGCTGATTGGAAATTACGGTATCTGTTATGATGATCAGGAATCACTAAGGCCATGGCCGGATGCTTATATAGTGAGAGAGCTATCGAGAATCCCCAGCAATTTCCGTTGCCGGGACACCATTCAAAATTTTCTGAGACGTTTTGATATTCCCGGAATCGCAGGAATTGATACGCGTGCATTGACCAGAATCCTCAGGGAAAAGGGTACGATGAACGGTATGGTCACGACCAGGGAGAATTATAATCTTGATGAAATCATTCCCCAGTTAAAAGCTTATACGACAGGAAAGGTAGTAGAAAAGGTTACCTGTTCAGAGAAATACACCTTAAAGGGCGAAGGATTAAAAGTAGCCCTGATGGATTTCGGCGCAAAAAGAAATATTGCACAGTCGCTCAACCGGCGGGGATGTGAGGTGACAATTTATCCTGCACTTACCGCTGCTAAAGAAATTCTGGCTGCAAAACCGGATGGAATTATGCTTTCCAACGGGCCGGGGGACCCGAAAGACTGTGAATCAATCATAAAAGAAGTTAGAACGCTGTACGATTCGGATGTGCCCATATTTGCAATCTGCCTGGGACATCAGCTGATGGCTCTGGCTGCAGGCCTGAATACCCATAAGATGAAATACGGACACAGGGGCGGAAATCATCCGGTGAAAGATCTGGACACAGGAAGTGTTTACATCTCATCTCAGAATCATGGATATGTGGTGGATACCAATGATCTGGATCCTGAAATTGCTGTTCCCTCTTTTATAAATGTTAATGATGGGACAAATGAAGGGCTTAAATATGTCAACAAGAATATCTTTACCGTACAATTTCATCCGGAAGCATGCCCGGGTCCCCAGGATTCCGGACACCTGTTTGATAAGTTCATAGAGATGATGGGAGGAAACTGATCATGCCGAAGAATCCAGACATAAAGAAAGTATTAGTAATAGGCTCAGGCCCGATTATCATCGGGCAGGCAGCAGAATTTGACTATGCCGGAACACAGGCATGCCGTTCCCTGAAGGAGGAAGGGGTAGAAGTGGTATTACTGAATTCTAACCCTGCAACGATTATGACCGATAAGGATATTGCGGATCGCGTCTACATAGAACCGCTCACTGTGGACGTGACCCGGCAGTTAATTCTGAAGGAAAGGCCGGACAGTGTACTTCCGACTCTGGGTGGTCAGGCGGGATTAAACCTGGCGATGGAGTTGGATGAGAGCGGGTTTCTGAAGGAACAGAAGGTCCGTCTGATCGGGACCACATCACAAACCATCAAGAAGGCAGAGGACCGTCAGGAATTTAAAGATACCATGGAAAAAATCGGAGAACCTGTGGCGGCATCACGGGTTGTGCACGATGTACAGTCGGGGGTTGGATTTGCCGGAGAAATAGGATATCCCGTGGTCTTACGTCCTGCCTATACACTGGGGGGAAGTGGGGGAGGCATCGCACAAAATGAAGAAGAACTAATAGAAATCCTTTCCAACGGACTGCGCCTTTCCCGTGTGGGTGAAGTTCTGGTTGAACGGTGTATCGCGGGATGGAAGGAAATTGAATATGAGGTGATGCGGGATGGAGCAGGGAACTGCATCACGGTATGTAATATGGAAAATATTGATCCCGTAGGTGTCCATACCGGGGATAGCATTGTTGTAGCACCGAGTCAGACTTTGGGCGACAAAGAGTATCAGATGCTGCGTAGTTCGGCACTGAATATCATCAACGAGCTAGAGATTACAGGTGGATGTAACGTACAGTATGCTTTGAATCCGGACAGCTTCGAATATTGTGTAATTGAAGTAAATCCCCGTGTCAGCCGTTCTTCGGCGCTGGCTTCAAAAGCCACCGGGTACCCGATTGCGAAGGTGGCGGCAAAAATCGCATTGGGTTATACGCTGGATGAGATTCCGAATGCGATTACAGGAAAAACCTATGCAAGCTTTGAGCCTGCACTGGACTACTGCGTTGTTAAGATACCAAGACTTCCGTTCGATAAGTTCATCAGCGCAAAGAGAACCCTGACCACACAGATGAAAGCTACCGGTGAAGTCATGAGCATATGCAACAACTTTGAAGGGGCTTTGATGAAAGCCATCCGTTCCCTGGAACAGCATGTGGATTCTCTGATGTCCTACGATTTTACAGGATTGACCGTGGAGGAACTGACGGAAGAGCTGCAGATTGTGGATGATATGCGTATCTGGAGGATTGCAGAGGCCTTAAGAAGAAAACTTTCATATGAAGAAATTCATGAGATTACAAAGATTGATATCTGGTTTATTGACAAGATAGCCATCCTTGTGGAGATGGAACAGGATTTGAGAACCCTGGATCTGGATGAGGATTTACTCCGAGAAGCAAAGCGCCTGGAATTTCCGGATCATGTAATCGGAACATTGAGCGGCAGAAAAGAGGAAGAAGTAAAAGCACTACGTATCAGGTATGGAATCCATGCAGCTTATAAGATGGTGGATACCTGTGCCGCCGAATTCGCTGCATCAACCCCTTATTATTACTCTGTATATGGGGGGGAGAATGAAGCCGTACACAATGAAGGCAGAAAAAAAGTTCTTGTATTAGGCTCTGGCCCGATTCGGATTGGTCAGGGTATTGAGTTTGATTTCTGCTCGGTTCATTGCACCTGGGCCTTTGCCAGAGAGGGTTTTGAGACAATCATTATCAACAATAATCCGGAGACTGTCAGTACAGATTTTGACATTGCCGACAAGCTCTATTTTGAGCCGCTGACACCGGAGGACGTAGAGAATGTGGTTAACATTGAAAAGCCAGACGGAGCGGTAGTGCAGTTTGGAGGTCAGACTGCAATTAAACTGACAGAAGCCCTGATTAAGATGGGAGTGAAGATTCTGGGTACCTCGGCTGAGGATGTGGATGCGGCTGAGGACCGGGAACTGTTTGACAAAGTTTTGGAGGAATGTCAGATTCCAAGACCTGCGGGGAAGACCGTATTTACTGCCGAAGAAGCCAGGCGGGCGGCCAACGAATTGGGCTACCCGGTATTAGTCCGTCCGTCCTATGTACTTGGGGGGCAGGGGATGCAGATAGCCATAGGTGATGAAGATGTGGAGGAATATATCGGAGTAATTAATCGGATCGCTCAGGAACATCCCATACTTGTGGATAAATATATGCAGGGAAAAGAAATCGAAGTGGACGCTGTATGTGATGGAGAAGATATCCTGATACCGGGCATTATGGAGCATATAGAGCGTGCCGGTATTCATTCCGGAGATAGTATATCCGTGTATCCGTCCCAGAGCATCAGTCAAAGCAGCAAGGACACAATCGTAGAATATACCAGGCGGCTGGCACGTTCCTTACATGTAATTGGTATGATTAACATCCAGTTTATTGTATGCGGTGAGGAGGTGTATGTGATTGAGGTGAACCCACGTTCTTCCCGTACCGTTCCTTATATCAGTAAAGTAACCGGTATTCCGATCGTTCCTCTTGCGACGCGGGTAATCCTGGGGCAAAAGATCAGAGAGCTGGGTTATAAGCCGGGTCTGCAGCCTGAAGCAAAGTATTTCGCAATTAAAATGCCGGTATTTTCTTTCGAAAAAATACGCGGAGCAGATATCAGTCTGGGACCGGAGATGAAATCCACGGGCGAATGCCTGGGGATTTCAGAAAGCTTCAATGAGGCACTTTACAAGGCATTTCTGGGGGCAGGCGTTAATTTGCCGAAGCATAAAAATATGATCATGACCGTAAAGGATGCGGATAAAGAGGAACTGGTGCCGATTGCAAGACGCTTCGAAGCTCTGGGATACCGGATATATGCAACCAGAAACACCGCAAAGGTCCTGCAGGAGCATGGGGTAAAGGCGATACGGACCAATAAACTGGAGCAGCCCGCGCCGAATCTTATGGATCTGATTCTGGGACATAAAATCGACCTGGTAATTGATACGCCGGAACAGGGTGTGGAACATGCGAAGGATGGATTTATTATCCGTAGAAATGCCATAGAGACAGGTGTAAATGTACTGACTTCTCTGGATACGGCAAGAGCGCTTGTAACCAGTCTTGAAAACACGGATTCCAAAAAGCTGAATTTGATAGATATTGCTGCTGTCTGAACATATTTTAAAAATCGGTTTTCAAATCCCTTACTTTATTATATAATAGAAAAGATTAAAAAAGAAAGGGGTTAAACATGAATCTGATTGAATGGTTAAAAGTGCTGCTTCTTGGAATTGTAGAAGGAATTACAGAGTGGCTGCCTATAAGTAGCACCGGGCACCTGATTCTTGTAAACGAGTTCATTAAATTACAACAGAGTCCGGCGTTTATGGAGATGTTCAACGTGGTGATACAGTTGGGTGCGATTCTGGCTGTCGTGGCACTCTATATAGAAAAGCTCTGGCCGTTTCACACCAGAAAATATGCTCCGGACAAACCGGTATTTGCCAGTCCAAGTGACAATAAGGCTCTGGCCTGGTGCCAGAATTTTATGACGAACTACTTTTATATGGACAAAATCATTTTATGGCTGAAAATTGTGGTGGCCTGTCTTCCGGCCATGGTAATCGGACTGCCGCTGGATGACTGGATGGAGGAACATCTCCATAATTATTTCGTAGTATCTCTGATGCTGATTATATACGGTGTTCTGTTCATTGTGATAGAAAATTATAACAAGACAAGAAAGCCTAGTATCCGGCGATTAAAGGATATTACCTTCCAGGATGCATTGCTCATAGGTGTCTTTCAGGTATTTTCTCTGATTCCGGGAACTTCCCGTTCAGGGGCCACAATCATAGGTGGTATTTTGCTTGGAGCCACAAGGGAAGTGGCTGCAGAATTTACATTCTTCCTGGCGATTCCGGTAATGTTTGGAGCCAGCCTCATTAAATTGCTGAAGTTCGGATTTTCTTTTACCGGAACGGAAGCTTCCGTGCTGATTATAGGCATGGTATCAGCCTTTGCCGTATCCATTCTGTCGATTAAATTCCTGATGGGATACATAAAGAAACATGATTTCAAAGTATTTGGCTGGTACCGGATTGCATTGGGCATTCTGGTTCTGCTCTATTTTGGAATCAAAGGATTTACAGCAGCATAGAAGACATACACAGCCCACAGAATGTGGGCTGTTTCAACAGGATGGAGAAAACATATGAAGGAAACCGTAGCAACAATCCCTCTGATGGATGCTTTTCAGGCAGAGGATGAATGCCCTTTTTGCTTTCTGGAACGGGAAGCGGAGCAGCATGCAATATCTTTTATCCTTGGTTCTGCCTATATGGAAGATGACATCAGAATGAAAACCGACGAGTCCGGATTTTGCCGGCATCATTATAAGATGATGTATGATTACGGGAACCGGCTTGGAAGCGCCCTTATCTTAAGCACCCATCTCAAAAAAATGAATCAGGAGCTGAAAAAGCAAATGGATGCATTCAAACCCGGAAAATCTACTCTGACGTCCAGACTGAAGAAAGCGAATCCGGCTCAGGATGCGGCCGATACACCGATTGGCAGCTGGCTGGATGAGAGAGAAAACTCCTGCTATGTCTGTGATCACTTTAAAAGCAATTACCAGAGATATCTTGACACCTTTTTTGATATGTATAAGAAAAATCCGGAATTTAAGAAGTTATTTGAGAACAGTAAAGGTTTTTGTCTGCCGCATTTTCGTGATCTTATAGAGGTAGGGGAGAAAAAGCTGAACGATAAGCAAAAGTCAGAATTTTATCCACAATTGTTCCAGTTGATGCGCGAAAATTTGGAGCGTCTGGAGGAAGAAGTAAACTGGTTTGTGGATAAGAATGACTACAGGAATAAAGGTGCTGACTGGGGAACTTCCAGAGACAGTATTCAGCGTGCCATGCAAAAAGCAGCAGGAGGGTATCCTGCAGATGCTGAATTTAAGATGAATCCATAAGGACTGCGTCAATCAGATGCAGATTTATGGCTGAATAGTAACATAATTTTAAATTTTATGCAAAAATCTCTTGTAAAAATGTGGGTTTCATGGTTATAATGCCTATAATGATTGTGCAAAACTATCAATGTTACAGGAGGAAAGAGCATGACGAAAAAACGCAATATCATCGTAGGGCAATCCGGGGGCCCTACATCGGTTATCAATTCTTCACTTGCAGGAGTCTATAGCAACGCCATTGAGAGAGGCTTTCATAAGGTGTATGGAATGCTCCATGGTATTCAGGGCCTTCTGGACGAGCAGTACGTGGATTTGTCCACGCAGATACACAGTGATCTGGATATCGAGCTTTTGAAGAGAACACCCTCTGCATTCTTAGGTTCCTGTCGCTTTAAGCTGCCGGAAATCCATGAGAACAGGGAAATCTTTGAGAAGGTATTTGAGATACTGAATCGTCTGGACATAGATTCATTTATCTATATAGGCGGCAACGATTCCATGGATACGATAAAAAAACTCTCCGATTATGGAATACTTACAGGTCAGCCTCAGAAGTTTCTGGGCGTACCAAAGACCATTGATAACGACCTTGCATTGACAGACCATACACCGGGATTTGGCAGCGCGGCAAAATACATCGGTGCTTCTACGAAAGAAATTATCCGGGATGCACTGGGACTTACTTATTGCAAACCAATGATTACCGTCATAGAGGTGATGGGAAGAAATGCGGGATGGCTCACAGGTGCAACCGCTCTGGCAAAGACTGAGGAATGCGAGGGCCCTGATTTCATTTATCTTCCCGAGCTGCCCTTTGATCTGGAAAAATGCCTGAAGAAGGTTCGTGCTCTTCTGAAGAAGAAAGACTCTATCGTAATAGCAGTTTCAGAAGGCCTGAAGCTGGCAGACGGACGCTATGTGTGTGAACTGTCAGGAGGTGCAGACTATGTGGATGCCTTTGGGCACAGACAGCTTCAGGGCACGGCTGCTTACCTGGCCGGCTACTTTTCCGCTGAGATTGGATGCAAAGCCAGAAGTGTGGAATTCTCTACTTTGCAGCGAAGCGCATCCCACATGGCATCCAGGGTGGATATTGATGAAGCATTCATGGTAGGCGGTGCTGCAGTAAAGGCTGCAGATGAAGGAGATACCGGTAAGATGGTGGTAATTGACCGTGTTTCAGATGACCCTTATATGAGTTCGGCAGGAATCTATGATGTCCACCGAATCGCAAATGAGGAGAAGGTGGTTCCAAGAGACTGGATGAACCGGGAGGGCGATTATGTGACCAAAGATTTTGTGGACTATGTAAAGCCGCTGATCCAGGGAGATTATCAGCCAATTATGGTCAATGGACTGCCGAGGCACCTTGTATTAAATAAAAGACAAAAGAGAAAATAAAAATAAGCTTTATTACAGTTCAGCCATATTACTACGGCTATCAGGCCGGAAGTAATGTGGCTGAACTGTATTTTTTCTGACTTTTTTGGACTTAATGCGACGTAAAAATACTTGACTATGCAGGATGTTATGTTACAATAAATATGTGCGTCTTGTCAGGCGTACCTGTAAATATATATAGAGGTATATCCAGGAAAAAACTGGAAATACTTTACTATAGAATTTTAAATTACATTTTAGGAGGAAAGAGTAACTATGGCAAAATGGGTTTACTTATTTAAAGAAGGCGATGCAGGTATGAGGAACCTTCTTGGTGGTAAAGGTGCTAACTTGGCAGAGATGACCAATTTAGGACTGCCAATCCCTCAGGGCTTTACTGTTACAACAGAGGCTTGTACCGATTATTATAACAGTGGTAAAAAGATTACTGACGAAATCAAGGATCAGATTTTTGCTGCCTTAGTTGAATTAGAGAATATGCAGGGTAAAAAATTTGGAGACAATACAGATCCCCTGCTTGTATCTGTTCGTTCCGGAGCCAGAGCATCTATGCCGGGCATGATGGACACAATCCTGAACCTGGGATTAAATGACGTAGCTGTAGAAGGATTTGCACAGAAAACCGGAAATCCGAGATTTGCATATGATTCTTACAGAAGATTCATCCAGATGTATTCAGATGTTGTTATGGAAGTAAGTAAAACAAAGTTTGATGCTATTCTGGAATCAGTGAAAGAAGCAAAAGGCTATAAGTTAGATACGGAATTAACAGCTGATGACTTAAAAGAAGTAATTGCAAAATACAAAGAGTTATACAAAAAAGAGTTAGGACAGGACTTCCCTCAGGATGCAAAAGAGCAGCTGATGGGCGCTGTTACAGCCGTATTCCGTTCCTGGGATAACCCACGTGCAATCGTATACAGAAGAATGAACGATATCCCTGGCGACTGGGGAACTGCCGTTAACGTTCAGGCCATGGTATTTGGTAACATGGGCAATACATCCGGTACAGGTGTTGCTTTCACACGTAACCCTGCAACAGGAGAGAATGGCGTATTCGGTGAATACCTGATCAATGCGCAGGGCGAGGACGTTGTTGCCGGTATCAGAACACCTCAGCCAATCACCAAATTGGCAGAAGATCTTCCGGAATGCTATAAGGAGTTCATGGAAATCTCCAAGAAACTGGAAGACCATTATGCGGATATGCAGGATATGGAATTTACGATTCAGGAAGGTAAATTATACTTCCTGCAGACCAGAAGTGGTAAGAGGACTGCTCAGGCGGCTCTAAATATTGCCTGCGACCTGGTGGATGAAGGAAAGATTACTCCGGAAACAGCAGTAAGCAGAATCGAAGCGAAGTCTCTGGATCAGTTACTGCATCCTACCTTTGATCCTGCAGCTTTAAAGGCAGGCAGAGTACTGGGATCCGCACTTCCGGCTTCTCCTGGTGCTGCAGCGGGTAAAGTTTACTTTACAGCTGAAGATGCCAAGGCAGCAGCAGAAAAAGGTGAGAGAGTTGTTCTCGTTCGTCTTGAAACCTCTCCGGAAGACATCGAAGGCATGCATGCAGCCGAAGGTATCTTAACCGTTCGCGGTGGCATGACTTCCCACGCAGCCGTAGTTGCACGTGGAATGGGTACCTGCTGTGTATCTGGTTGTGGAGAAATTAAAATTGATGAAGAAGCAAAATATTTTGAATTAGCCGGAGAGCACATCGTAGAAGGTGATTACATCTCCCTGGACGGTTCAACAGGTAATATTTACCTGGGAGATATTAAAACTGTTGAAGCTTCTGTAGGCGGAAACTTCGGAAGAATCATGGCGTGGGCTGATGAGTTCAGAAAATTACAGGTAAGAACCAATGCCGATACACCGGCAGATGCTAAAAATGCTGTAAATCTGGGAGCCGAAGGTATCGGACTTTGCCGTACAGAGCATATGTTCTTCGAAAGCGACAGAATTGAGAAAATCAGAAAGATGATCCTCTCCAATACGGTAGAAGCAAGAGAAGCAGCTCTGGCAGATTTGATTCCCTTCCAGAAAGGTGATTTCAAAGCACTGTATGAGGTTATGGAGGGTAAGCCAGTCACCATCCGTTTCTTAGATCCTCCGCTTCATGAATTTATCCCGACGCAGGAATCCGACATTGCTGCGCTTGCAAAAGACATGAACCTGACAGTTGAAGAGGTAAAGGCTACCTGCGACAGCTTACATGAGTTCAACCCGATGATGGGACACAGAGGCTGCCGTCTTGCAGTAACCTATCCGGAAATTGCCAAGATGCAGACAAGAGCTGTAATGGAAGCAGCAATCGAAGTGAAGAGTGAAAAGGGCTTTGCTATTATTCCTGAAATCATGATTCCTCTGGTTGGCGAGAAAAAAGAATTACAGTTTGTAAAGAATGTGGTTGTTGAGACTGCGGAAGCTGTTAAGGCTGAGAAAGGTTCTGACATTGAGTATCATATCGGTACTATGATGGAGATTCCAAGAGCTTGCCTGATGGCTGACGAGATAGCAGAAGAAGCAGACTTCTTCTCCTTCGGAACCAACGATCTGACACAGATGACATTCGGATTCTCCCGTGATGATGCAGGTAAATTCCTGGATTCATACTACAAAGAGAAAATCTATGAATCAGATCCATTTGCAAGACTTGACCAGGCAGGTGTGGGACAGCTTGTTAAGATGGCAGCAGAGAAGGGACGTACCACAAAACCGGGCCTGAAACTGGGCATCTGCGGAGAGCACGGCGGAGATCCGTCTACCGTTGAATTCTGCCATAATATAGGATTGAACTATGTATCCTGCTCACCGTTCCGTGTACCGATTGCAAAATTGGCAGCGGCACAGGCAGCTATTAAAAATTCAGGAAAATAATATATACTTGGATTTAGTATAGACCATGAGTATATAATTCAAACATTTAGCTCCGTCTTTTTAAAGGCGGGGCTTTTTGCGCAGAAAAAGTGAAAGGGCATGATAAATCGTAAGCTGATTGACAAAGAACAGAGTTAAATGTAGACTGGTAAATAGAAGAGCCATTCTGGAAAGATTTGTATTATAAAAATCAGCGGAAAAGAGGGAAAATGAATGAAAAAGATTGGATTTATCGGAGTGGGAATCATGGGAAAATCCATGGTGAGAAATTTAATGAAGGCGGATTTTGAACTACATATTTACGCCAGGAATAAGTCGAAAGTGGAAGACGTTATCGGAGAGGGTGCCATCTTTCATGAGAGTATCAGGGAATGTGTAACAGGATGTGAGGCAGTGATTACCATTGTTGGTTTCCCCAAAGATGTGGAAGAGGTGTATTTTGACGCCGGCAACATCCTGGACAGTGCCAGTGACGGTGCTTATCTGATCGATATGACAACGACCAGCCCTCAGCTGGCAGAAAAGATTTATACAGAGGGAAAGAAAAAAGGTTTTCATGTGCTGGATGCACCAGTGACAGGCGGAGATATTGGAGCAAAGAATGGAACGTTGTCTATCCTGGCAGGTGGCGATAAAGAGGACTATGAGGCATGCCTGCCGCTTTTTGAGGCAATGGGAACCAACATCAACTATCAGGGGAAAGCCGGATGCGGACAGCATTGTAAGCTGGCAAATCAGATTATAATTGCGGGCACACTTTCCGGAGTCTGCGAGGCACTTGCCTATGCAAAGGCAAAGGGACTTGATCTGGGTACGGTCTTAAAATCAGTTTCTACGGGGGCAGCGGAAAGCAGACAGTTAGATATGTTCGGACCTAAAATTCTGGACGGAGACTATGCCCCCGGATTCTTCGTGAAACATTTCATCAAAGATATGAAGCTGGCTTTGATTGAGGCAAATATGAGTGAATTGAATCTGGGGGTGCTCAGCCACGTGCTTGCCAATTACGAAGAACTGGAAGCGGAAGGATATGGAGATTTGGGAACACAGGCGCTTATGAAATATTACGAATAACTGATATTTTTTTGCTGCCTCTTGACAAACAGAGGTGTATATATTATTATTATTATTTTCAATAAATATTTTTAGAGGAGTTTATTTAATTAATGGATGTCAGCGATAGTGACAGCGATGATAGTGACCGATGTTGTGTAAATAGAATAAGTTTCAGATTAAGGCGAAGGTGTGCTTTGTGTTTCGATACAAAGTATGCCTTTTTGTGCTTTTCTGACTTATAATAAATTTTAAAGGAGTTTTATATTCATGGACGACCACTTACAAAAGCCTTGGCATGCAAAACCTACAGAGGATGTACTGGAAATACTCAAAACATCTGAAGAAGGATTGAGCGATGCTGAGGCAGAAAAGAGATTGCAGAAAGATGGTTACAATGCATTATGCCAGAAAAAACAAAAGAGTATTCCGGAGATGTTAAAAGAGCAGCTTACAGATGTGATGATTCTGATCCTTCTCGGTGCTGCAGGACTTTCCGTGCTGCTGAATGAATGGACAGAAGGAATTGTAATTCTGGTTATTGTGGCGTTGAATGCCACGGTAAGCATTATTCAGGAAAAGAAAGCGGCCAATGCACTGGAGGCTTTGAAAAGCATGGGAGCGCCGACGGCAAGGGTATTGCGAGAGGGTGAAGAGAGCCTGATTCCTGCCAGAGAACTGGTAGCAGGAGACATTGTCTATCTGGAAGATGGAAGTATAGTACCGGCAGATATCCGCCTGGTTCGTACGAATAATCTGAAGATTCAGGAGGCAGCTCTAACCGGAGAGTCGGTTCCGGTTGAAAAAGAAGATGACAGCTTGTTTGCTGAAGATACACCTCTGGGTGACCACATGAATATGGCCTACAGTTCATCAATGGTCATGTATGGTAACGGAACCGGTGTTGTTGTAGAAACCGGAATGCGTACGGAGGTTGGGAAAATAGCCGGTATGCTTGAACAGCAGGATGCGTATGATACACCCCTGAAGCAAAAGCTTAACGCAGTCGGAAAGACTTTGAGTGTATTTGGCCTGTTTGTCTGCATTGTTATCTTTGTGATTGGCTCTTTATATGGCAGACCATGGATTCCATTGCTCATGACGGCCATTTCACTGGCTATTTCAGTTATTCCGGAAGGTCTGCCTGCGACAGCAACGATTGTTATGGCACTCGGAGTACAGCGTATGGCGGAGAAAAATGCACTGGTTCGTAAGCTGCCCGCAGTTGAAACACTGGGTGGAGCAACCGTAATCTGTTGTGATAAGACCGGCACGTTAACGCAAAATCGCATGACGGTAACTGAGATAGCGATGAATGGTGACTTTGGGATGGGAGCGGCGACGAAGGTTGAAGAAGCTGCAAAAAAGCATGCAGTATATCAGGAACTTGTTTATGCGGCGGCGCTTTGCAACAATGCAAGCCTTGATCCCGACCGCCCCGGAGAAATTCTGGGTGATCCCACCGAAGGCGCATTGATTTTTCTTGCTGATGCATTCGGAAAAAATTACGAGGAATTAGAAGACTTATATCCCAGGTTATTTGAACAGCCGTTTGACTCCGAGCGTAAGCGAATGACTACCGTACACAAAATAGAAGACGAACTGATTGCCTACACAAAGGGTGCTGTTGATGAACTGCTTCCCCTTTGTACGCATATATTGACTTCCAGGGGAGAACGGGAGATTACCGAAAAGGACCGAAAAGAAATCCGCGGTTTGTGTTTTAAAATGTCAACAGATGCATTGCGTGTTTTAGGATTTGCGAAGCGTAGACTGTCGGAAGTGCCGGAGGAAGATGATACAAATCTGGAATATGACCTTACCTTCCTTGGGGCGGCAGGGATGATTGACCCTCCCCGAAAAGAAGTGATTCAGGCAGTGGAAACCTGCAGAAATGCTGGTATCCGTACCATAATGATTACAGGCGATCATAAAGAAACGGCAGTAGCTATTGCACAGCAGTTAAATATCTTCCGGGAAGGAAACCTTGTGGTGTCGGGTGATGAGCTTCATCGAATGTCCGAAGCAGATCTGGATAAAGCGATAAAAAATACAACTGTCTTTGCCCGTGTTACACCAGGGGATAAGCTTCACATTATCGAATCGCTCAGGCGTACCGGTGAAATAACGGCTATGACTGGCGATGGCGTGAATGACGCACCTGCGCTGAAAGCTGCAGATATTGGTATCGCCATGGGTAAAAGTGGAACGGATGTCGCAAAAGATGCATCAGATATGCTTCTCCTTGATGATAACTTTACTACAATTGAGTATGCAATCCGTGAAGGACGCCGTATCTATCGAAACATACAGAAGGTTATCCAATTTCTTCTGGCCGGAAACATTGCGGAAATACTGACTTTGTTTATCGCTACACTGTTAAACTGGGATGCTCCGGTTATGGCTGTCCATATTCTGCTCATTAATTTGATCACAGACTCTCTTCCTGCGATTGCTTTGGGGGTGGATCCGGCCAGCAGGAATATTATGAAACATAAGCCTGTGAAATCCGGAACTTTGTTCGAACGTGGATTGGTAATCCGGGTTATCCTGCATGGTATCTTTATTGCAGCTGCTACGGTTTCGGCCTATCAGTTTGGAATCACCGCAGACAGTCACGGTAGAGGAATGACGATGGCCTTTCTGGTTCTGGCAATTTCACAATTGATTCATGCACTCAATCAGCGTTCCAATACAGACTCTGTTTTTACACGGGGAAATGCACATAACAAAGCATTATATGGCACAATGCTTGTGTCGGGGGTGATTCTTGCTCTTATTATGTTGGTTCCAGCTTTGCGTAGTTTTTTCAGCCTTACGACACTTACAACCTTGGAGTGGATGGTTACCTTGGGTCTTTCTCTGTTGCCTTTAGTTCTTGTGGAAATTACAAAACTTGTTATCAGGCATAAGAAAAAGACGGAATAAAAATGTGTAAAAGGGAACTGCCGGCGGCAGTTCCCTTTTACAGAAGTTATTTACAGTAATTCACCATATCGCCGGATAAACATATTTTTAGCAAACGTAGCCAATACCATGTAAAGGAATATGGTGAGCCCCAGCCAGGCAAAGTATACCGGTGGAAGAGCGGCAAGTCCGATAGACGCTCCAAAAGGTGTAAATGGTATCACGGTCAAAGCAGCTATCCCTGAAAATGTCAGCAGGGTGACCGAAAGGGAAGCATGACTTTGGATAAACGGCAGCTTAGGTGTACGAATCATGTGAATGACGAGTGTCTGGCTCCACATCGATTCGACGAACCATCCGGAATGGAAAAGTGCGATATAATAGGCCTTCATACCGGGATCGGTAAGCTGATGATATAACTGTCCGCCGCACATGGCCGGGCAGATAATAAAGTACAACAGCAGGTAGGTCGTGATATCAAACACAGAACTGGTCGGACCAATCCACAGCATGAATTTTCCGATGGAGGAAGCATCCCATTTCCTTGGTACAGTAAGAAACTCTTTGTCTACATTGTCCCATGGAATCGCTGTACAGCTTAAGTCATAAATCAGATTGAGCAAAATCAGGTGAATGGGCAGCATGGGAATGAATGGAAGGAAAGCGCTCGCTATAACTACTGAAAAAACATTTCCGAAATTGGAGCTTGCCGTCATCTTAATGTATTTTATCATGTTGGCATAGGTCTTACGTCCTTCAATAATACCTTTATCAAGAACTGTTAAGTCCTTTTCAAGCAGGATTACATCCGCAGATTCTTTTGCGATATCTACTGCAGTATCCACAGATATGCCCACATCCGAGGCCTTCATTCCGGCGGCATCATTAATGCCATCTCCCATATATCCCACACTATGTCCCTGATCGCGCAGTACAGTGATGACACGTGCCTTTTGCTGAGGAGACAGCTTTGCAAAGACGCTGGTTTTTTCGGCTGCTTCACCCAGTTCGGTGTCACTCATCTGGTCCAGATCAGAACCAAGGAGCATATGACTGACAGGAATTCCCACCTGGCGGCAGACGGAACGGGTTACTTTATCATTGTCCCCTGTGAGGATTTTGACCTCGACTCCATGCTGGTGCAGCGCCTTTACAGCCTGGGCTGTGGATTCCTTCGGCGGATCCAGAAAGGCCAGATAGCCGATGAGGACCATGTTGGACTCGTCTGCGGCGGAAAAGGCTCCAACCGGAGAAGGATTTGTTTTCTGTGCAACAGCTATGACGCGCATGCCATCTTCATTCAGCTCATTTACTTTGCGCAGAATATACTCCCGGATGGAGCGCGTCAGTGGAATTACCTGTCCGTCATATTCTGCATAATTTGAGATGGAAAGCATCTCTTCGACTGCACCTTTTGTAATCATCTGAGTTTTTCCGGTAGAATCGGAGACAACTACGCTCATGCGGCGCCGTTCAAAATCAAATGGAATCTCATCCACCTTCTGGTATTGTTCAGAAAGACCCAAAAGGCTCTGTTCTGTGTTTTCTTCTTCATGTGTACGTTCTATAATTGCCACATCCATGAGGTTCCTCAAACCAGTCTGATAGTAGCTGTTTAAAAAGGCATGGCGAAGTACTCTTGCATCTTCGT
The DNA here is from genome assembly GCF_018866245.1 of Novisyntrophococcus fermenticellae. Taxonomy (GTDB): domain Bacteria; phylum Bacillota; class Clostridia; order Lachnospirales; family Lachnospiraceae; genus Novisyntrophococcus; species Novisyntrophococcus fermenticellae. Next base: position 2,428,751 of record NZ_CP076458.1, on the reverse strand, counting down.
TTCCGTGGATATCCATATGGTATTCCAGAACCACCTTATCCTGTGTCAGTGTACCTGTCTTATCCGTGCAAAGGATATCAATAGAACCAAGATTCTGGATAGAATTTAAATTCTTTACGATTGTTTTTTCCCTGGACATGCTGACCGCACCTTTTGCCAGGCAGGTCGTAACAATCATCGGAAGCATCTCAGGAGTCAGCCCGACAGCTACGGATATGGAAAATAATATAGCTTCCATCCAGTCCCCATTGGTAAAACCATTGATGAACAGTACCACGGTTACCATTACAAGCATAAACCGGATCAGAAGCCAGGAAACGGAGTTAACCCCCTTTTCAAAACTGGTTTTCACAGGCTGAACATCGATGTTTTTTGCCATATCGCCAAAAATTGTGCTGTCCCCGGCGGCGACAACCAAACCGGAAGCAGTGCCGCTGATTACATTTGTCCCCATAAATGCCAGGTTTGGGATCTCTGTGACGGCACCGCAATCCTCGTTATATGCATGGGATGTTTTTTCTACAGATGCACTTTCTCCGGTAAGGGCAGACTGACTGATGAATAAGTCTCTGGCGGCAATGATTCGTAAGTCAGCAGGAATCATGTCTCCGGCTGACAGATGTATGAGATCACCGACTACTACGTCTTCCAGCGGAATTTCAGCCCTTCCGATTCCCTGACGTTCCACATTGGTAGTGGTCTTAATCATCTTCAAAAGATTATCTGCGGCATTTCCGCTCCTGGCCTCCTGCACAAAGCGCAGAACACCGGAAATCAGTACCATGGATACGATGATGATCACGGTCATGGGATTTTTTTCGCCTGTATCTGCCATAAGAACATCAGTAAAAAGTGATATTGCGGCAAGTATAAACAAAACAGCGGTAAAGGGATTGACAAATGCCTGGATGATTCCCAGGGCAAGGGAATTCTTCTTTCCACGTGTAATTTGATTGCTGCCATATTGCTCTCTGGATTTTTCCACGGCTTGTTCGCTTAAACCTTCGGGTGTGGTTTCCAAAGTATTGTATAATGCATCAGCTTCGGCAGCAGAGGCGAATTTCAGTCTTTCTGTGGCTTTTGCACGGCATGCTTTCTCTTCGCCTGTTTTTCTGGCCTCCGTACGGTAAAACAAATTTTTCTTCATAGGTCTGTACCTCCGTTTATAATGTAATTAAAAGCAGCAGGAAGCACAGCCCATCTTATGACGAGCTATAGTCTGAATAACAGGATATTATGATGAGGAGGATGGAAGCGTTGGTTCCGTGTCATCACCATATATTGCATTCGCCCATCAGAATCAAGGCTGCGTATACCTCCGGGTTCCATGTTCCTCACCTCCCTTTCCTGTAAAAGTCCTTCATTTGTCCGGACATAAAAAGCCCTGTAACCGTTTTCAAAACGATGACAGGGCAAAATCTTTAAATAGCTTATTTAAAAAGCATTCATCCGCCATCGTTCAAGCTTCAACTTCACAGGGCAATGAAGATACATTATTCCATGCCTTGTTTTCGACATGGACTGTTTACCTGCTCATAGTGTCTCCACTATTTTGCGGCAGTAACCCGTATCCCTGTGGTAGCCTCGCCTACCGAAACGTATTATTACGTTATAAGTATAAGTGGGCAGGTGGGTTTTGTCAACCCTTAAAATAAAGCTGTTGCGATATAATCCATTCTACGATAGAATGATTAGAAAAAGGGAATACTATACATATGAATGTTGTGGTGATCAGATGAAGCGAAAGATAACAGTGGTTTTGATAACATGTGTAATATTGATAATTGCGGCGATTGTCGGACCATTTCTGCCCTATCGGAAGGTAAGTGCAGAGACAAAAGATAAATTTAGTACGGATATATTTTACGGAGATAAGGAGGGAACGGACCGGGTTCAACTACTGGAATCCAATCGCAGTGCCCTGGATGAAAGAATACGATTGCTGCACCAGGCAAAGAATAGAATTATCATGAGTACTTTTGACATGCGTCCGGGCGAAAGTACCGAAGACGTGTTGGCTATGCTTTTGCATAAAGCGGATCATGGGGTCAAGGTCCAGGTACTTGTGGATGGCATCAGCGGTCTGATTCGGATGAAAGGTAATGCGTTGTTTTATGCGGCATCGTCGCATCCAAACGTGGAAATTAAGATTTATAATGAACTGGACCTGCTTCGCTTGTGGAAGAGCCAGGGCAGAATGCATGATAAATATATCATTGTGGATGATCTGGGATATATACTGGGCGGGAGGAATACATTTGATTACTTCCTGGGAGAATATTCCACGAATTCCAGAAGCCGGGACAGAGAGGTATTGGTCTATAATACCAAGTGGGATGAAAAGAAGGATAATACAAGTTCTCTTAAGCAGGTGGAGAAATATTTTAATAACATCTGGAATCTGGATGTATGCACATACTTTCATGATGAGCAGACTTTAAGAGAGCGAAAAGAAGTCAGGAGCCAGATACGTATGTTGGAACAGCGGTATGAGAAAATCAAAGAAGAGAATCCTGACTTATTTAAGGAGATTGACTATGCAAAACAGACCGTTCCCACGAACCGGATTCAGCTGCTTTCCAATCCTACCGGAATCTATGGAAAGGAACCGCTGGTGTTCTACGAACTTACCGAGCTGATGAAACAGGCACAGAATCAGGTTATCATCCACACACCTTATGCTGTCTGCAACGGATATATGGATTCTACGTTAAAAGAAGTCTGCCGGAAGGTACCAGAAGTTCATATGTTGGTCAATTCAGTGGAAAATGGAGATAATGTGGTAGCCTCCAGCGATTATTTGAAATTCAAAAGTAAAATTCTGGACACAGGAATTCAACTGCTGGAATACGATGGAGGAGAATCTTATCATGGGAAATCCATCCTAATTGATGATAACATATCGGTGATTGGATCCTATAATCTGGATTTAAGAAGTACGTATGTGGACACGGAGCTGATGCTGGTCATTGACAGCTGTCCATTGAATCAGGAATTAAGGGGGGCTATGGAAACATTGGAAACAGATTCCAGGATTGTGGTCAACAGGAATACCTATATTACACCGGAAAATGTTCAGGTCGCAGAAGTTCCGGTATGGAAAAAAATGCTATGGGGATTTTTTGGCATTATCCTGCACCCATTCAGAGTTATGATTTAGAAATCGGGATTGCTACAAGTACCCAGGGAGACAGATGTGATAAATATTTATGTTCAGGAATTTATGGAAGAAAAGGGAAGACGGAAACATCAGGCGGAGCATGAGGCCGGAAAAAAGCTGCTGAAGAAAATGCTGAAACAGATTTATGAAGTGGATGATTATGTGATAGAATCGGAAGCACAGGGGAAACCCTGGCTTTCTTCTCACCCTGAAATTCAGTTCAATATCAGTCACAGCAGTCATTTGGTGGTATGTGCAGCGGCAGATATGGTTTTGGGAGTTGATGTGGAGCGGATACGTCCATTTCGAAGTCAGATGATTCAAAAGATTTTCAGTTCCGAAGAACAGGAGATGTTCAGCAGGAAAAGAATGAATGAGGAAGAACAAAGACGGTTATTTTTTCAGCTCTGGACACTGAAGGAAAGCTATGTAAAAGCTGTGGGATGTGGAATCCGCATGCCTTTGAAAAGCATATCGTTTTCACTTGACCAGGGAAAGATACAATGCAGTCAGAAGCAATATCAATTCTGGCAGACAGAATTGCAGAATCAATATGTACTTTCTGTATGTTGGAAAAACCAGGATCTGCCTGTAACAGAAAAACCATATCTTACGGTTATGGATACAAAGGGTTATTCTGGGAATGGATGGGCATATGAACTTATGAACAGGAGGTAGAAGATGGCCAGGGAACAGATTGCAGTTGCCGAGATGATTTTGAATATGATTCAGGGAAAGACAGATGGGACCAGCAGGGTGGATTATCATCCGCAAAAGCAGGAGTTTCCTGCTGATGAAGCGTATGAACAGCCGTTTGAACGGGCGACACCTGAGAGTCAGGGAGTTTCCTCCGGACTTTTATCCCGGATGATAAGAGAATTGGGGAATACGGCAGAGACGGATATGCATCATCTGATGATGTTAAGGCATGGAAAAGTAATCTGCGAGTGTCATTTTGCTCCTTACAGGGGAAACCTCTGGCATATCGCTCATTCCTTATGTAAAAGTATTACGGGTATGGCAATCGGTCTTTTGATTCAGGAAGGCAAGCTGTCACTGGACGAAAATATCTATAAAATATTTGAATATAGAAACAAGCTTTTGCCAAGGCTGTTCCGGCCGGTGGTTACAGTGGAACATCTGCTTACGATGACCAGTGGGGTACAATTTAATGAATCGGGAATTATATCGGGAAATGATTGGCTGTCCGGTTTTTTGAACGCTCCTGTTTCTGAAAAGCCGGGAACCACTTTTCAGTATAACAGCATGAATACGTATGTCCTGTCTGCGATTGTAACAGAGCGGACCGGACTTAGCCTGACAGAATACCTGACTCCCCGGCTATTTGCCCCTATGGGAATCAGAAAATATCTGTGGGAAACCTGTCCGAAAGGAATTGTAAAGGGCGGATGGGGACTTTTCATCTGTCCGGAAGATATGGCGAAGTTGGGACAACTTTACCTGCAAAAGGGAATGTGGAAAGGGCAGCAGCTCATTCCGCAGGAATGGGTGGAGAATTCTATCCGAAAGCATGTCGAGAGCGTGGAAGGTACTTTTGGTTATGGATATCAGGTCTGGCAGGAGAGCAGGCCGGACAGCTTTGAATTTAATGGTATGCTCGGCCAGAATGTAATCGTTTATCCGGATATGGATATGGTTCTTGTTACCTGTGCCGGAAGCAACGAGTTATTTCAGAATTGCGTTATGCTGAATATTATCCGGAAATATCTGCCCAATGATTATCATCCGGGAGAGAGACTGGAGGAAAACCCCAACAGTCTTCTGTTACTTCAAAGGCTGATGGCGGAGATGGAGGCAGGGGAAAAGAATCTCCCTCTGATTCATAAAGGAGGATGGGAAAAGGGGCGGAACAGGCCCTGGGGGAAAGCAGGAAACAGAACGCGGGAAGTACCAGAAGCCATTAAGAAGATTGCAGGACAAAGTTATATCATGGATATTAAGTCCGTAGGACTTTTCCCTTTGGTCATGCAGGTATTTCATAATAATCTGACGGAAGGAATCCAAAGGATAGCTTTTCGCTGCGAGGCGGGTGAATTCTGGTTTCGGGTGCAGGAAGGAAAAGAGTGGCATGATATAAAAGTAGGCTTTGGAAAGGCAGCAGAAACCTGGATCACGATTCACGAAGAGAAATATCTGGTGGGAACCAGAGGCATCTTTACGACAGATGAAGACGGTGTATTAGTATTAAAGCTGGACATCGCTTTTTTGGAAGAGGCGGTGCGGCGTAAGGCGAAAATCTTTTTCCGGGAGAATGGTATTGAGGTGCGGTGGAAGGAAACACCAGGAAAAGATTTGATTATGGAAGGCCTTAAATCTATTATGGCTGATATGGAAACTAATCTGCTGCTTCAGGCAGTCAGGGGAAAGTGGGGTACGGAACTGATTTATCTGCTTATGGAGCGGACAATCGAACCTGTTGTAAACGGAAAACCGGAAGAGAATTGTACGGAAGATGAAAGGATATGAAATGAAAAAAAGAATAAGACTGGTAGCATCTGACATTGATGGGACTTTAATACCTGAAGGAACAAGGGATTTGAATCCACAGATATTAAAGATGGTCAGAAAGCTAAAGGATAAGGGAATTGTATTTGCGGCTGCCAGCGGCAGACAGTTTGATGGAATGAAAATCTTATTTCACGAAGTGGAAGATGATATGATTTTTATTTCCAACAATGGTGCTTATGTATCCTGCAGAGGTACAAAGATGTTTGAGGCTCTTATAAACCCGGAGGATGCGCGTCGGCTGATTTCTTATATACGAAAGCAGAACGGCTGCTTCTTTCTTGTGTCCACGGGAGCGGAAGTGTCCTATATTGAGGAAGATGTTCCGCAGTCCTTACGGGAACTTCTTATAAAGGGGTATGGGAATAACATTAAGGTAGTACCTGATATATTGGAGCTGGACCTCCCGATGGTTAAAATCTCCATGTATAGAGAAGAAGGAGTCAGGGAGTTGGCAGACAGTATGAAAAAGGAATGGGAGGCGTGCTTCCGCGTATTGGAGGCAGGAGACTGCTGGCTGGATTTTGTGGATTATAAAGCAGATAAGGGAATCGCTCTTGAAAGTATCCAGAAAGCACTTCATTTTTCGAAAGAAGAGACGATGTGTTTTGGTGACAATCTGAATGATATAGGTATGTTAGAGCATGCGGCATATAGTTACGCAATCGGCGGAGCCAGGTCAGAGGTGAAGGATGTGGCCAGATATGTGGCAGATACAGTGGAAAATGACGGAGTTTTAAAAACACTGGAAAAACTTGTGTGAAATCTCCTTGCCTTACCTGTGAAAATATGATAGACTTTCGGCAAGTGACAAGACACTTGGATTTACTGTCTAAGGGTTTTGTATATTCAGAGCAGGGGGCACGAAATGAAAACAATAAAAAACATCTGTAATCATATTTTTATCGATGGGTTGAGTGGCATGGCGCAGGGGCTGTTCGCCACTTTAATCATTGGGACTATTTTGCAGCAGATTGGATTAGCCATCGGAGGAACATGGGGAAATTCTATATTTCTGATTGGAAAGGTGGCCGCCATCTGTACAAGTGCAGGAATTGGTATCGGTGTAGCTCATAAATACAAGGAAAGTGCTCTGGTTACTGTCTCTGCCGGAGTTGCCGGAATGGTAGGCGGATACGCGAGCGCTATTTTAGCAGGGACGATATTGACGGAAGGGACGATGATGCTGTCAGGACCAGGAGAACCTCTCGGGGCATTTGTGGCCGCCTTTGCGGGAATCACTGTAGGCCACCTCATATCCGGCAGAACGAAAGTAGATATTATTGTCACTCCTCTGGTGACAATCTGCAGCGGTTCTCTGGTGGGATTGATTGCCGGTCCGCCTATTACAGCCTTGATGACGGGACTGGGCGATATCGTAAACTGGGGTACAGAGCAGCAGCCGCTTCTGATGGGAATTGTGGTGTCCGTGGTGATGGGCATTGTTTTGACACTTCCGATCAGTTCTGCAGCACTTGGCATTATCTTGAACCTTCAGGGAATCGCCGCCGGGGCGGCAGTGATTGGATGCTGCTGCAATATGATTGGATTTGCAGTAGCAAGCTACCGGGAGAATAAGGCGGGAGGCCTTCTGGCTCAGGGAATCGGAACTTCGATGCTCCAGGTGCCGAACATTATGCGCCATCCGCAGATCTGGATTCCTGCCATCGTTTCCAGCGCTATTTTAGGTCCTGTAGGTACAATGCTGGTTAATATGCAGTGCAATGCCACCGGCTCCGGTATGGGGTCAGCCGGGCTCGTAGGGCAGATTATGACGTATCAGACGATGATTGCTTATGACGATCCCAAACTTGTTATGATAAAAATAATCATGATGCAAATTGTACTTCCGGCAGTCATTTCCTTTATTGTTTCAGAACTGATGAGGAAAAAGGGATGGATCAGGCAAGGGTATATGGCATTGGATTTATAACTTATGTTTGACATTTTTGCCTTTTGGGTATAATATATAAGAAGGCAGCGCGGGATGGAGCAGTCTGGAAGCTCGTCGGGCTCATAACCCGAAGGTCGCAGGTTCAAATCCTGCTCCCGCAATTTCTGGAATAGCGTCCTCAGGATTATGAGGACGCTATTTTAAAATTACTGTATATGTTACACTTTATCGGCCATAAGGAAGGAGGAGTGATTTGAAGAAACCTGAGAAGAAAAAAAGAAAGGGTGGTATTATAAATACACTTCTTTCTCTGGGAATCATCATATGTATAGGCGTGTTTGCATTTTCTGCATATAAGCTTTTCGGGATTTACCGGGATTATAAGGCAGGGGAGGACGAATATTCCGAACTTCAGCAATATGCCGATTCAAAGCCGGAAAAGGTGAATCCGGAGCAGACCGGTGAAGCTGCTTCCGGGGAAACATTATCCCTGGAAAGCTTGGATTATGTACCCCCGGAAGTAGACTTCGAGACATTACGTGCGATGAATCCTGATATTGTCGGATGGCTGGTAGTAGAGGCACTTGACATCAGTTATCCAATTGTACAGGGAAGGGATAATGATGAATACCTGCACAGAACCTTTGAGAAGAAAGATAACTTCGCGGGCTCTATCTTTATGGATTATATGAATAAGCCGGATTTCAGTGACTGCCATACCATCATCTATGGGCATAACATGAAAAATCAATCCATGTTTGGAAAGTTAAAGTTCATAAAGGAGCAGGAGAAGTATAAAGACAGCCGGTATTTCTGGATTATTACTCCGGAGCATAAGTATCGTTATGAAATATTCAGTGCTCATGTCACTCCGGTGGATGGAGATACCTATACATTGTTCAGTGCGCCGGACCAGCAGTTTCTGGATTATCTGAACAAGATGACAGGAGAATCGCAGATACCGCAGAGCGGCATTATACCCCGGGCAGAGGATAAGGCGGTTACACTTACAACATGTACCAGCAATGATGCCTCCCGTTTTGTCGTTCAGGGCATTCGGGAGTCTACCTGGTAAGCGGTAACCCGGAAGCAGCCTGTTATAAGTTTAGAAATGAGGTAAGACAGCATGGACCGTTTGGATTATAGGGTAGGAGATATTGTTAAATTAAAGAAACCTCATCCCTGTGGGAGCAGTGAATGGGAGATTTTAAGAGTGGGAGCTGATTTCCGGCTGAAGTGCACAGGCTGCGGACATCAGATTATGATTGCCAGAAAATTGGTGGAGAAAAATACGCGCGGTTTAAAGCGGGATGAACCTTAAGCTATAAAGGCGCTTTTGCTCCGAAGATTGACGATTACCCTGTTTTATGCTATGATAATATTCCGTGATATATATAAAATATGCGTTATTCAATGTACTTACATGAGACCACGAAAAGAGAGAACAGAGGTAAACATATGAACAAAGTTATATTAATGGGGAGACTGACAAGAGATCCGGACATTCGTTATTCTGCCGGTGAGAATTCAACCGCTGTAGCAAGATATACATTGGCCGTTGACAGAAGATTCAAGAGAGATGGTGAGCAGACTGCAGACTTTATCAGCTGCGTAGCCTTTGGAAGAAGCGCAGAATTTGCGGAAAAGTATTTTCGCCAGGGTATACGGATTGTAATTACAGGGAGAATTCAGACAGGAAGTTATACAAACCGTGAAGGTGCTAAAGTTTACACCACGGATGTTGTTGTGGAAGAACAGGAATTTGCAGAAAGCAAATCTGCAGGTACAGGAAACAGTGCGCCCTATGGGGCAGGCGGATTTGAAAGTTCTGGAGCTTCTGCCGGTGCACCAGCCAGTGCTCCTGCTTCTGCCGACGGATTTATGAATATACCGGATGGTATAGATGAAGAATTGCCCTTTAATTAAATGATCGGAGCGCTTAAAAGCCTGATTATTAATTTTTTCTATCCTTAAAAGCTGTTCCGTCCGGAAATAATCTATGAGGTTAACGAAGGACGGAACAGCTAATTCTTTTCATATCCACGGAATCGTGTTATAATTAAGTGATACCAGGGTCAAAATCCCTTTTGACCCGATAGTATGCGAAGTGTAACCTTTAAATCCAAGGAGATACTATGGGAAATAATAAGATTAAAATAAGCGGGCAATTGCGCTCTTACTTAAAATGGCCGATGATACTTTCTGCCTTACTGATTATCATGAATATATTTATTTATGTTATCAATAGACGTGCAGGAGCAGTGATGACTGTTTTTGTGGCTTTTTATATTGCAATTGTGGTGCTTTTGTATTATCATAACCGTCCGATTTTATTTAATGACCTTATTTCATTTGCCACGAGGTATGGGCAGGTACAGAAAAGTCTGATGAGTAATCTGTCAGTGCCTTATGCACTTCTGGATTCACAGGGAAAACTGTTGTGGGTGAATAAGAAATTCGCCGAGCTTACTGGGAAAGAGAAGCAGTACCATAAATCGATTACGAATATATTCTCGCAGATTACGATGGATAAGCTGCCGGAGAATGAAGAGGAGTCAGAGGTTACGCTCACCTATGAAAACCGTGATTTCAGAATTCATATGAAGCGTATTATGATGGATGAACTCCTGGGTGATTCTGAGATTATAACTGCAGAAAACCAGAATAACCATCTGACGGCCATGTTTCTTTTTGATGAAACGGAATTAAATACGTATATCAAAAAATATAAAGCAGAGAATATGGTGGCCGGATTTTTATATCTGGATAATTATGACGAAGCACTGGAAAGTGTGGAAGAGGTGAGACGTTCATTGCTTACTGCACTTGTGGACAGAAAGATTAATAAGTATTTTAATGACACGGATGGACTGGTCAAGAAGATAGAGAAGGACAAGTATTTTCTGGTAATGCGTCAAAGTTCCCTGGATGAGCTGAAGGCCGGCAGATTTAGTATTCTGGAAGAGGTAAAGACAGTTAATATCGGCAATGAGATGGCGGTGACTATTAGTATCGGAATCGGGGCGAATACGGGGACCTATGCCAAGAATGCAGAATTTGCAAGAATTGCCATTGATCTGGCATTGGGAAGGGGCGGAGACCAGGTAGTTGTCAAAGAAGGCCGGCAGATTTCCTATTATGGCGGAAAGACTCAGGCAGTCGAGAAGAATACCAGAGTAAAGGCCAGAGTAAAAGCGCATGCACTCAAGGAACTGATGCTGACGAAAGAAAAGATTGTAGTTATGGGACATAAAATTACAGATGTGGATTCTTTTGGTGCGGCTGTAGGTGTTTACTGTGCCGCTAAGGCATTGGACAAGAAGACCCATATTGTAATTGACAATCCTACTACTTCAATTAAGCCGTTGATGGCGGGTTTTTTGAATGATCAGGAATATGGGCAGGATATGTTTGTCTCCTGCCATGAGGCAAAAGAGATTGTGGATGATAACACCATGGTAGTGGTGGTAGATGTTAATAAGCCAAGTTATACCGAGTGTGAGGACCTGCTGTATCTGACAAAGACTATTGTAGTTCTGGATCATCACCGCCAGGGAAGCGAAGTTGTTAAAAACTCTGTATTGTCATATATAGAGCCGTATGCGTCCTCCGCATGTGAGATGGTTGCAGAGATATTGCAGTATTTTGCAGATGGAGTGCGCATCCGGAACATAGAAGCGGATACCATCTATGCGGGAATTATGGTGGATACCGATAACTTCATGCAGAAGACAGGTGTTCGGACCTTTGAAGCAGCTGCGTTTTTAAGACGCTGTGGCGCCGATGTATCGAGGGTTCGCAAACTTTTCCGGGAGAACATGTCTGATTATAGGGCAAAGGGTGAGACGATTATGAATGCGGAGCTGTTTCGGGATTCCTTTGCAATTTCCGTCTGCCCTTCGGATTATGTGGAGAGCCCTACAATTGTAGGTGCTCAGGCCGCTAATGAATTATTGAATATTATTGGTGTGAAAGCCTCTTTTGTTTTGACGAAATTTAAGAATACGGTATACGTCAGTGCCCGGGCTATTGATGAGATAAATGTGCAGATTATCATGGAACGTCTGGGCGGCGGAGGCCATTTGAATATAGCGGGCTGTCAATTTGAGGAAATTGACCTGCCGGAAGCAATTGATATTTTGAAAGAAACATTGGCAGAAATGTTGGATGGAGGAGAGATTTGAATGAAAGTTATTTTATTGCAGGATGTTAAAAGCCTTGGAAAGAAAGGCGATGAGGTAAATGTCAGTGATGGATATGCAAGAAATATGATTTTGCCAAAAGGTTTGGGAGTAGAGGCGAATGCCAGGAATAAGAATGATTTAAAACTGAAGAAAGCGAATGAAGAGAAGATAGCGAAGGAAAATCTGGAAGCGGCTCAGGCATTTGGAAAAGAAATAGAAGCAAAATCGGTGAGTTTGTCCATAAAAGTTGGAGAAGGCGGACGTGTTTTCGGTAGTGTATCTGCAAAGGAGATAGCTGAGGCTGTCAAGGAGCAGCTGGGATTTGATATCGATAAGAAAAAGATGCAGCTTACCAGTCCGATTAAAAGTCTGGGCACGACCATGGTACCAATCCGCCTGCACCCAAAAGTGACTGCAGAGCTGAAGGTTCTCGTCAGGGAGGCTTAAGTTAGAGGAGGAAGCAATCAGGAATGGAGGAAGCACTCATTAAGAGAATACTGCCCCACAGTGTAGAGGCAGAACAGTCTGTAGTCGGCTCTATGCTAATGGGGCGTGAGGCCATCAGTATGGCTTCCGAGATGCTGAATAGTGATGATTTTTATCAGCATCAATATGGTGTTATATTTGATGCCATGGTAGAGTTGTTTAATGAAGGAAAACCGGTAGATCTCATAACATTACAGAACCGCCTGAAAGAAAAAGATGTTCCTCCTGAAATAAGCAGTATGGAATTTGTCAGAGATTTGCTGGCTTCTGTTCCAACCTCTGCTAATGTAAAATATTATGCTACAATTGTAAGTGAGAAAGCAGTTCTCCGGCGTCTCATCAGATTGACGGATGAGATATCAAATGAATGTTATCTAAATAAAGAACCGGTAGAATTAATCCTGGAGGATACCGAAAAAAAGATGTTTGAGCTGCTCCAGCAGAGAAATTCGGGAGATTTTGTGCCCATTCGTCAAGTGGTCATGAACAGTTTGGAAAATATCGAAAGAGCTTCCAAGGCAAAGGGTACTGTTACCGGAATTGCTACAGGCTTCACAGATTTAGATTATAAAACTTCGGGATTCCAGCCTTCTGATTTGATACTGGTTGCCGCGCGTCCGTCTATGGGAAAGACGGCGCTGGTTTTAAATATTGCTCAATATATGGCTTTTAAGCAGGATAAACATGTCGCTATTTTCTCCCTTGAGATGTCAAAGGAGCAGTTGATGAACCGGCTTCTTTCCATGGAATCCAAGGTGGATTCCCAGAGTATGCGTAATGGCAGTCTGAAAGACGATGATTGGGCCAAACTGATAGAAAGTGCTGGAATTATCGGTGAATCGAATTTGATTATTGATGATACGCCTGGCATTTCCATTCGTGAATTGCGGTCAAAGTGTAGAAAATATAAGCTGGAACATGGACTGGATATCATCATGATCGACTACTTACAGTTAATGAGTGGTAACGGGAAAGGGGATTCCAGGCAGCAGGAGATATCAGATATTTCCCGTTCACTGAAGTCACTGGCTCGTGAACTGGGGGTTCCGGTAGTTGCATTGTCTCAGTTGTCGCGTGCGGTGGAATCACGTCCCGACCATCGGCCGATGCTTTCGGATCTGCGAGAATCAGGGGCCATCGAACAGGATGCGGACGTAGTAATGTTTATTTATCGTGATGATTATTATAATAAAGATTCTGAAAATAAAGGAATAGCAGAAGTAATTATAGCGAAACAAAGAAATGGCCCGATTGGCACGGTAAATCTGGTATGGCTTCCGGATTATACTAAGTTTGCAAATCTGCAAAAATAGAGCATTCACAAAGTGAATGCTCTATTTTTGTCGTATTTTCTTAAGACATGTAATTTTGAAGGGATAAAGAGTGAAGGACGAGGGAAGATGTCGAAGACTTTTTGTTGTGTTTCAATTTTGAAATGGTATAATATTGTTAGAGCTTTAAGATTTCAGAAAAGGGGTAGGATTTATGCTGTCGAGGGACATCTATACGATGACAGAGGCCTCAGGGATTGTAGAAGAGCGGTCATCAGTGCTCAGGTATTGGGAAGACGAGCTTTGCTTACATATTGCGAGGAATCAGAGGGGACATCGCTACTATACTGAAAAGGATATTGAGGTTTTATTTTGTATTAAAGAACTTAAGAAAAAGGGACACCAACTAAAAGAAATTAAAGAAGTCATTCCTATGATGTATGGAGATGCCTTTTCGAAAGAGGAGGAGGAACGAAAAGAAGAATTTTACCGGATTCTGGACAAGCTGATGCAGGAATTGCAGAAAAAGAATCAGCAGGAGGAACGCTATAAACGTGTGGATGAGGCCATACGCCAGCATCAGTTAGCAAGAAGACAGGTTGCTGCAACACAGGAAAATACGAAGAAAAAGAAACAAAAGGTTTAGGCCTGAAGTAATAGGAGACAAAAAAGGACTGTGATAAAAGAAGCATATCACAGTCCTTATTGATTTTTTATGCATTATTCAGCAGAGATAGCGCCTGTTGGGCAGACTTCTTCACAAGCACCGCAATCTACGCAGGTATCAGCGTCGATCACATACTTGTCGTCTCCGGCAGAGATAGCTTCTACTGGACATTCACCCTCACAAGTTCCGCAGGCAACACATTCATCACTAATTACACGTGCCATAAGTAGTATCCTCCTTTATAATTATGTTCAGTAACTCACTTCGAGTTCTTAACTTATTTTAATATATTCGGCTTTAGAATACAAGTACAAAATTATGTACATTACTTGCGCAACGCCCCAAAAGGTATTATAATGTAACCTATCGGAAGAAAATCAAGCGGATCCGAAGGAGACATTTGATTTTACCCGATAGGTTAACGAAAAACCGAAGGTTTTGAGTTTATTACACGAAGTGTAACCTATCGGAAGAAAATCAAGCGGATCCGAAGGAGACATTTGATTTTACCCGATAGGTTAACGAAAAACCGAAGGTTTTGAGTTTATTACACGAAGTGTAACCTATCGGAAGAAAATCAAGCGGATCCGAAGGAGACATTTGATTTTACCCGATAGGTTAACGAAAAACCGAAGGTTTTGAGTTTATTACACGAAGTGTAACCTATCGGAAGAAAATCAAGCGGATCCGAAGGAGACATTTGATTTTACCCGATAGGTTAACGAAAAACCGAACTAATAAGATAAGGAGGAATTAATATCATGGCTCAGATTTCAAAAGATATGACGATTGGTGAGTTAATCAGATTAGATCAGAATATAGCTTCTATTTTAATGAGATCGGGTATGCATTGCATAGGCTGCCCATCCTCTCAGGGAGAAACACTGGAAGAAGCTGCTATGGTTCATGGAATGGATGCTGATGTGCTGGAACAGCAGATTAATGATTTTCTTGCTCAGAACTAAAGGCTTTGTTTTTTAATATAGCTATAAAAGAGAGGGGCTGCAGCGAATACTGCAGCCCCTCATCTTAAGCGCCATTATAAGTTTATCAGTTGCTGCAGTGCCTGATCACCAATGATCAGATTATCATGTTCTCTGAGATATGCCTCTGAAACAGCAGAGAAAGTAGTACCTGTTCCGTATTCTGACAAGATGTTGCAGACTTTGTTAAAGTCTTCCGGAGTAGAGCCAGCCTGATGGAGAACCAGCTGGTATGTGCCTTGTCTTGCATTTTTATATAATGAGTTTTCTCCGGTGAAGTAACCGTTAATTCCATGTGCTGCAAGTATTGCCTCATCCAGGCTTTTGAAAGCAAATGCATGCATTAAATCAACGGGTGCTTCAAGTTTTTTAGGCTGACTGCTTTTTCCGTCCTTTTTCAGTTCCTGAAGTTTGTTCTTGGCCTCAGTAAGTTTGTGAAATACATCGATGATATCATCGGCTCCGGTAATCTGAGGAAGGTCCGCGGCAGTACTGTCGTTACCATCCGGCGCAAATTTGGAAAAACGGGTATCCAATTCTTCCGGATCATCAACTTTTGTAATTATCAACACAATACTATCCGGCGAAACCGGTATTGCTTCCACCATCAAGGGGGAATTATCGGAGTCAAAGCCGAATTCACTTTGTGCTTGCTGCATCATATCCTGAAACAGATTCTTGGCCTTTTCTGTACCATAGGCCAATTCACTAAGTTTAATCTCTCGGTTTGCCAAATCATCGCTGGTAAGCGTGCAACGAATCTGATTGTCATTAATTTTTTCAATTTTCATAAAATCACATCCTTTTCAGTCGCAACAGCGAAATATAGTCAATGGCTGCTTTTGCTGTAACGATAAAAATATTCTATCGTTACATATAGTATATACCATGAAGCTCAAATATGTAAAGCACTTCACTGTTTTTTTATATTTTGTTTAAATCTCCTATAATATATACTAAAATTGCTCGTATATGAATTCAGGTGCCGCTGACAGATTTGCCAGCATAATATATAAATATAAACACATCAGGTTTTCTAAAACATTCCTTTCTGCTTTCGGGGATATTAGTCAGCCGTAAATCCTGGCTGAACTGTATAGAATTAAAAAAATATAAATTTCAGGAAATCCCCTTGAAAAAAATCTGTATATAAGTATAATACTTGATAAGAAGTGGCAATGATGGATGCATGGTAAGAGAGGAAGTGATACCCTTGAGCCATTGATTCATAGTATTTAAAACATATCACATATCACAGAAATTCGGCAGTTCGCCGTTTCAAATTTTCTGACAGGATGTCTGATTATAATCGCAAATATAATTTCCAATTTTACTGAAAAAGATGAAGAGTAAATCATGGGTCTGTTGTTCCATTCTTAACACAATAGGTAAGCCGATTCTTTGAAAGGAAGGGCGTATGAATTGTTTATGTATATCACGGAAGGATGAATATGAATGCGTCCGGTAAGGAGAATGAAAGACAAAGAAAATAGTTATGTTTTAAGGATGAGTGCGCTTCAATCGGAGTTGATTGAGCTTCAGCGTGATAAGATTTCGCTGAGACTTAACGGAAGTGAAAGCAGCCCTGAAGAAATCGTATGTGCCTGTGCTATAGCCGAACAGGGTACTTATATGCGTGATTACATAGGAGCTAAGGGTATCATCCGCCAGATTGATTTTACTTACGTAAAGGAAAGATAATACTGAATCCGACAGCAGAGAGTATGGGGTCCCTTGCGCATAACACTGCTGTCGGATTTTTGAATAGTAATGAGCCTTTAATAAGTTACGCAGTAGAAAGCATGAAAAATATACTTGCCCCGAAGAGGGGGTTCTTGTATACTGGACATATATGATACTTATCTATGCAGAATACAAATGAAAAGAGACAGAGAGGAAGAACTTTTAGATGAAGAAAAAAGTAGCGCCGGTTTTGATTGTGATTTGCTTAATTCTGGCGGTGATGATTGCTGGTGGAATAAGCATCTTTATCACCTATCGCGCCCCCACCAGAAAGATGGCAGATCTGGACAGTTATTATGGGCTTAAAGAGAAAGGACAGGCGGCTTTTGTTATAAATGATGTAGTATCCGACGCTCCCGGAATATATCGTGATGGTGAGGTGTATATGCCCTATGCCTCCGTACAGAAATTGTTGGATACAAATTTTTACTGGGATGACCGCAATCAGCAGATGCTGCTGACCCTGGCTGACGGTATCCGGACCATTGCACCCGGCGATACGGCTTATGCAACGGACACAGGAGCCCCTGCGCTGATTGGAGAAAACGGGATTTACTATCTGGCGGTGAATTATATTCAAAAATTCACAGACATGGATTGCGATACATACACCGACCCTGTCAGGACAGTTATTCGCACAAGATGGACGAATTTAAAACAAGTGACGGTAACGAAAGAAACTGCAGTAAGATTAAAAGGTGGGATTAAGAGTAAAGTCCTGAAGCAGGTGAAAAAGGGAGATTCTCTTACCTTTCTGGAAGCTCTGGATAACTGGACTAAGGTAAGTACTGCGGAAGGCTTTATAGGATATGTGGAGAAGAAATCAATATCGGGGGAGGAAAGTGCACCTCTCCGGGCGGAGAACAGAAGCCTGTATTACCCGTCAATCTTAAAGGATTACAAGATTAATCTGGCCTGGCAGCAGGTAACTACAGCGGATGCGAATGCATCATTTCCCGACATTATTGCGAATGCATCCGGTCTGACGACCATATCCCCTACATGGTTTAAGCTGGCGGACAATGAAGGCACGGTTTCCTCTATTGCCGGTAAGGAGTATGTGGATCAGGCCCATGGAAGAGGAATTGAAGTCTGGGGGCTTATTGATAATTTTAATAAGGAAGTATCAACAGAAGAGGTGCTTGCGGACAGTGCCAAAAGGGGCAGGATCATAGATCAGCTTTTGAGTATTGCCGCAGAGTGTGGACTGGACGGAATCAATGTAGATTTTGAACAGCTTTCGGAAGGGAGTATACCGCACTTTCTGCAGTTCTTAAGAGAACTCACGATAAGAGCCCATGAAAAAAATCTGGTGGTTTCGGTTGATAATCCGGTGCCGCAAGACTATAATATGTATTATAAACGTGGGACACAGGGTAAGATTGTGGACTACGTGATTATCATGGGGTATGATGAACATTATTCCGGAAGTGAGCAGGCTGGGTCTGTAGCATCCCTTCCTTTTGTGGAAAAAGGAGTTAAGCGGACATTGGAAGAAGTTCCTGCAGCCAAGGTGATCAATGCGATTCCTTTCTATACGAGAGTCTGGACTGAGACGTTTGGTCAGGATATGCCTTCGAGTGAAGTGCTTGGCATGGATGGTACAGACCGTTATATAGAAGAGCATCAGATGACCAGGGAATGGGATCCCAAGCTGGGGCAGAATGTAGCTATTTCAGAAGATGATACGGCAAGATATACCATTTGGGTAGAAGATGAACAATCTATAGAAGAGAAGATGAAGGTAATTCAAAACTATGGATTGGCAGGAGTAGCCGAGTGGAGAATCGGTCTGGAACGGAGTACGGTATGGGATATCATAAACCGATATAACAGTTAACTTATAACAGGCAGAGAGATCCAAAAGGAGGAGTATATATGACAGGAAACGGAGATTTATTCAAGACAACGTTAATGGGGGCTATGATAAGGAAGAGGTGGCTGAAGTAATTACGCAGATGAAGGATACCGCCTATGCGGAAAAAACCAGGTTTTTGGGAATTATCAAGGAAAAAGATGACCAAATTGAAAGATTAACAGATAAATTAAGACAATCTGAGCAGAACATCGAATCTATCAAATGCGATATTAAGGAAAAATATCAGCCATATATTGACAATTATGACAGTATAGGAAGGCTTGTTTTTGATGCCCAGGTCCGGGCGGATGGTATTATTAAGGATGCCGAAGAGACAAGCACCCGTATGATTGCGCAGGCACAGACGGCCGCCCGCGAATGCCTGGAATCGGTTCAAAAGGAGGTAGATGACAGGCTTTCAGAGGGTAAGAAAAAGTATATTGCTGTGCAGGAGGAACTCGGTGCGACCGTAGAGCTGATGAATCAGGTGCAACGTCGTTTTATGGAGGCTTGCAAAGCAGTAAATAATATTGTCAGCAGTGTACCTGAATCCATGCAGGAGTTAGAAAGTGAGATGGAAGAAGATTCTTATTCCGAAGATCAGCTATTTGAGGAAGCCGCTTTCTTAACGGCAGATGAAGCAGATGGCGGTCATGATGAGGATATAGATTCGAATAAATCAGATGAAGCAGAAAATCAAGAATAGAAATACTGAAGTCAAGACTGAAAGAAAGACCCCCGGCATATATTATTAGAAAGATGTCGGGGGATTTTTTTTGCCGTGGGAAAAAGATGGATGGAGCTGATAATGGCACTTCTGCTTATTGCGGGAATTTTCGGGCTTTCCCGGGAAGGTGCAAAATTGGTCAGTCAACAAAAAGCGGATAAGGCGACAGTTGTTCTGGATGCAGGGCATGGTGGCACAGATCCTGGTAAAATAGGCGTAAATGGTGAAAAAGAAAAAAAATTGAATCTGGAAATTGCATTATTATTAAAAAAGGAGTTAGAGGCACATGATATCCATGTTGTGCTGACCAGAAGCTCGGATGAAGGCCTTTATGATAGTAACAGCAAAAATAAAAAGGTTCAGGATTTGCAGCAGCGTTGTGAACTGATACATAAGACTGCACCTGACTGCATGGTCAGCATTCACCAGAACAGCTATACTACCCCTGAAGTGAGGGGGCACAGGTATTCTATTATACGCATTCTGCAGAAGGGAAAAAACTGGCAGAGGATTTACAATCTGCGCTGGTAGAGAAGGTAGATCCTGATAATAACAGACTGGCAAAAGGAAATACCAGCTACTATCTGCTGAAAAAGACAGATGTTCCTGCTGCAATTGTAGAATGCGGCTTCTTAAGCAATCCGGAAGAAGCACAACTGTTAACATCGGAAGAATATCAGAAAAAACTATCTAAGGCTATATGTGATGGTGTTTTAAAATATCTCGGAAAAAGTAAAAAATCAGATAAATCCAGCAGATGACTGAAGATATTTCTGGAAAAAGATAAAGGGTTTTCAATCCGGAACGAACATGATATAATAGGTTAACGAAAACCGAAGGTTTTGAGCTTGTTACACGGAAGGATAATAATGAAGACTGAGATTGCTTTGATGAGCGAGAAACAACTGGATATGCATGCGCTTGAAAAAGCAGGCAGAATTTTGAGGCAGGGCGGTTTGGTAGCATTTCCTACGGAGACAGTTTATGGTCTGGGTGGGAATGCCCTGGATCCTGCTGCCTCTGAGAAGATTTATGCAGCAAAGGGGAGACCATCGGATAATCCGCTGATTATACATATTGCAGATATGGAAAATTTGCGTAAGATTGTTTTACGAGTACCCCCAAAGGCTGAAAATCTGGCGGACAGATATTGGCCGGGACCTCTTACCATGATTTTTGATAAAGCCGCTTGTGTACCATATGAAACAACAGGTGGATTAGACAGTGTTGCGGTCAGGATGCCAAGTAACCGGATTGCCCTGGAATTAATCCGACAGGCGGGTGGCTATGTAGCTGCCCCCAGTGCCAATACGTCAGGGAGACCCAGCCCAACGTTGGCAAGCCATGTGGCGGAAGACTTGTCCGAGCGTATCGATATGATTATTGATGGGGGGATGACAGATATTGGTCTGGAATCCACAATTGTGGATTTTACCGAGAACTCCCCTGTGATTTTGCGCCCGGGTTATCTGAATCAGCAGATGCTGGAAAAAGTGATTGGTGCCGTGCGGATTGATCCGGGTCTTTCGTCTGTTGACAGCAAGGTCAGACCCAAGGCTCCCGGGATGAGGTACAGGCACTATGCTCCGCGCGGAGAGCTTGCGATTGTGGAAGGCAGCGTGGAAAAGGTTGTGGATAGGATCAATGAACTGACCCGGAGACGTCTTAAGGAAGGTGCCGGTGTGGGAATTATCTGCACAGATGAAACTCTGGGAAGCTATCCTGTGGGAAAAGTGAAAAGCATTGGTACCCGTACCAATGAAGAAAGTATCGCATTGCACCTGTATCAGGTATTGAGAGAGTTTGATGAAGAAGAAGTAGACTACATCTATTCGGAATCTTTTCATACACCCCGGATGGGACAGGCCATCATGAACCGTCTGCTGAAAGCGGCGGGACATGAAATTATTGAAACATAGTTGAGGTGACACCTAGTGAAGCAATATGACAGATTAATATTTGTGGATTCGGATGATACCACGCGTGCGCCTATGGCAAAAGTGATTATGAAAAGCAAGTTCCTGATGGGAAATCTGGACATTCAGTCAAGAGGATTAGTGGTACTTTTTCCAGAGCCCATGAATCAAAAGACAGAAGCTGTGCTTATCAGCAATGGCTATCATACAAAAGATCATACGGCTGCTCAGCTCATGCAGGAGGATATTGGTGAGCGGGTGCTGATTCTGACGATGGAAGATGCCCAAAAGGCTAAAATCTGGGGAAATTATGAGAATGCCGCAAATGTTTATACAATTGCTGAATTTATTAAGCAAAGCGGTGATGTGCCGCCGCTTTACGGGGAACCTTTAACTACTTATGGGAAGTGTTATGAAAACCTGGAAGCTTTAATTTCAGGGGTTGTGATACAATTAAATGAGGAGGAATTGCGAAAATGATAGCAATAGGTTGTGACCACGGAGGCTTCGATTTGATGCAGTCAATTAAGGAGTATCTGGATGGGAAGGGGCTGGAATATAAGGACTTTGGATGCCGGGATACTCAGTCAGTGGATTATCCGGTTTATGCCAGAAAGGTATCACATGCAGTATTGAGCGGCGAATGCGATAAGGGTATATTGATATGTGGAACCGGAATCGGAATTTCTATTGCGGCCAACCGTATCCGGGGAATCCGTGCGGCACTTTGCACGGATTGTTTTTCTGCTGAGATGGCAAGACTTCACAATAATGCCAATATAGTGGCTCTGGGAGGTCGTGTGGTGGGTTCCGGGCTTGCAGTTAAAATTGTCGAAACCTTTCTGAATACACCATTTTCGGAAGAAGAGCGCCATGCAAAAAGAATTCATCTGATAGAGGCCGAATAAAGTGCAAATACTGGAATACAAAAGTTAAAAGGAGAATATCTAAAATGTCAAAAATAGTAGTTATGGATCACCCGTTAATACAGCATAAAATCGGAATTATCCGCAGATCCGAAACAAGCTCTAAGGAATTCAGGGAGATGATCAGCGAAGTTGCAATGCTGATGTCATTTGAGGCAACCAGAGAACTGCCGCTTGTTGACATTGAAATTGATACACCAATCTGCAAAACGACAGCAAAAGAACTGGCAGGAAAGAAAATGGCTGTGGTTCCGATTCTGCGGGCCGGTCTGGGTATGGTAGAAGGTATGCTGGCGATGATTCCGGCTGCAAAAGTAGGTCATATCGGTCTGTATCGTGATCCGGAAACGCTCGAACCGGTAGAATATTACTGTAAGCTGCCTTCTGATATTGCAAGCCGTGAAGTTTTTGTTACAGATCCTATGCTGGCTACCGGAGGATCTGCTTCGGCAGCAATCACTATGCTGAAAGACAAAGGTGCTAAAAAGATTCACTTCATGTGTATCATAGCAGCGCCTGAGGGCGTAAAAAAGATGCAGACCATTCATCCGGATGTGGATATCTACATTGGTGCACTGGATGAACATCTCAATGATCACGGTTACATCGTGCCGGGGCTCGGAGATGCAGGAGACAGGATTTTTGGCACCAAATGATGCCCTGTATGGAGAGGTACTTGTATGAGCAATAAAAGAGAAGATTACATTTCCTGGGACGAATACTTTATGGCCGTTGCAAAACTTGCGGGTATGCGTTCTAAAGATCCTAGTTCGCAGGTCGGGGCATGTATTGTCAGCCCTGATAATAAGATTTTATCTATGGGGTATAACGGCTTTCCGACAGGCTGTTCCGATGATGAGTTTCCCTGGAGCAGGGATGAAGAAGATCCATTAAAGAGCAAGTATTTTTATGTAACACACAGTGAGCTGAATGCTATATTGAATTACCGCGGCGGAAGTCTGGAGGGGGCAAAGCTGTATGTATCTTTGTTTCCCTGCAATGAGTGTGCAAAGGCGATTATTCAGTCTGGTATTAAGACCGTAATCTATGCCTGTGACAAGTATGACAAAACACCTGCTGTTCTTGCATCTAAAATGATGTTTCAGGCCGCAGGGGTTGCCTTTCAGAAATATGAAGCCACGGACAGGACAATCCAAATTACCGTTTGAGATTGTATACAGAAAACCTGCCACTGGCAGCTTTCCTTGCCTACTTTGGTATAAAAAAATCCTCCGAAAAGCAGAGTACTGCTTTTCAGAGGATTTTTAAAATCCGTAGCGATTATTAATAAGCGCGTCCCCAATAAACCATCTTTTTGGCAGATTTTCCGCAGCAGACACAGGTTTCGCTGAGCTGTTCCTGATCAAATGGGATACAGCGGCTGGTTGCGGAAGTATCTTCCTTAATCTTATCTTCACATTCTTGACATCCACACCACATGGCTCGTATAAATCCGGGCTTTTCATTAATCGTAGTTTTGAAATCCTCATAGTTTTTTACGTCATATGTGTGTGTATTGCGATGTTCCAGCGCACGGACAAACATGTCTTTTTGAATTGCATCCAGTAATTCCTTCAATCTGTCCGGAATTTCAGGAATAGGAACCACAATCTTTTCGCGGGTATCTCGGCGAACCAGAACTGCCTGATTTTTTTCAATATCTTTTGGGCCAAGTTCAATTCTGACCGGAATTCCGCGCATTTCCTGCTCGGAGAATTTCCATCCGGGGCTTTTTTCAGAGTCGTCGATTTTAACGCGGATACCGGAACTCCTTAATTCTGAAAAAATATCCTGCGCCTTATCCATGACACCTTCTGCATCCTGACGAATGGGAACAATCATTACCTGAACCGGAGCGATTCTGGGTGGAAGCTTCAAACCGCTGTTATCGCCATGAACCATGATGATAGCACCAATCATACGTGTCGTCATGCCCCAGGAAGTCTGGTGAACATATTTCAGCGTATTATCCTTATCTGTATATTGAATGTTAAATGCCCGGGCAAACCCGTCACCGAAGTTGTGACTGGTGCCTGACTGCAGTGCCTTGCCATCGTGCATAAGAGATTCTATGGTATAGGTTGCTTCAGCGCCTGCAAATTTTTCCTTATCGGTCTTGCGGCCTTTGATTACCGGAATAGCAAGTTCCTGTTCACAAAAATCAGCGTAGATATTTAACATCTGTATTGTTCTGGCTTCAGCTTCTTCTGCAGTAGCATGAGCCGTATGGCCTTCCTGCCATAAGAATTCTCTGGAACGCAGGAAAGGTCTGGTGGTCTTCTCCCAGCGAACCACAGAACACCACTGATTATAGACTTTGGGCAGATCTCTGTGGGAATGGATTTCTCTGGAGTATAAATCGCAGAAAAGAGTTTCTGAAGTAGGTCTTACGCAGAAACGTTCCTGAAGAGGTTCCAGTCCTCCGTGAGTAACCCAGGCCACCTCTGGTGCAAATCCTTCAACGTGGTCTTTTTCTTTTTGAAGAAGACTTTCGGGAATGAACATGGGAAGATAAACATTTTCCACCCCGGTTTCTTTGAAACGGCGGTTCAGCTCCTGCTGAATGTTTTCCCATATTGCGTATCCTGCGGGTTTGATGACCATACAGCCTTTTACGCTCGTATAGTCCGTCAGATCTGATTTTAATACCACATCCGTATACCATTGTGCGAAATCATCTTCCATGGAAGTGATGGCTTCCACAAGTTTCTTTTCCTTAGCCATGTGAATTCTCCTTTTTTAATAAATAAAAAAACCACCGTATCCCCAATAGGGACCGATAGCTTGATTTTCGGTGGTACCACCCTGATTAGCCGGAAATACCGACTCTCTCAACAGGCCTTAACGCAGCCATACGTTCTGCTTTCACAGAAAGCTCCAAGGCGGGTTCCACGCACTTCTCACAGGAATCTTTCAGCAGATGATTCCCTCTCTGCGGATCGTCATGCATGTACTAATCCTCTTCAACACCAATAATATTATTTATGAGGAGAAATTGTTCATCCCCTTTTTTGACCATGGTATCATTCTATGCTAAACGGGGCAGTTTGTCAAGGAGGGAAAAGCTTTGTATGAAAGCAAGCTTTTCTCCCAAAGCATTGAAATACTATTTCAAATAGGGTAAAATAACAAAGAACCGCTGACAACTTAAATTCGTCATTGGAGGAGAAGGGATTGAAATTAAAATTACCGGCAAGTGTGAATGCAATTATTAACAGCCTTCAGGCAAAGGGGTATGAAGCTTATGCGGTAGGCGGCTGTGTTCGGGATTCTATTCTGAATCGGGAGCCGGAGGATTGGGATATTACCACATCGGCAACGCCGTGGCAGGTCAAAGATATATTCAACCGTACCGTGGATACAGGAATTTCGCATGGAACTGTAACCGTATTGATCGGAAATAATGCTCATGAAGTGACAACTTACCGTATTGATGGTGACTATGAGGACGGGAGACATCCCAGTGAAGTTACATTTACAGCATCGCTGGAAGAAGATTTAAGACGAAGAGACTTTACGATAAATGCTATGGCTTACAACGATGACAGTGGGTTGATTGATCTCTATGGAGGCGTAGAGGATCTTCAGCATAAATGTATTCAGTGTGTTGGAAATGCCGAAGCACGATTCGGTGAAGATGCACTCCGAATCCTTCGGGCACTGCGTTTTGCCGCTCAGCTGGATTTTGGGATTGAGCAGGCAACTTACGATGCGATTTGCAAATTATCCGGGACATTGTCTAAAATCAGTGCCGAGCGGATTGCTGCGGAGATGACCAAGCTTTTGCTGTCCGGGCATCCGGAATATATTCAGTATGCTTTTGATACCGGAATTACCAGTGTGATTCTGCCGGAATTTGATGCTATGATGAATACGGCGCAGAATAATCCCCATCATTGTTATGACGTGGGGCATCATACAATTGAAAGTTTAAAATATATATCTGCAGATAAAGTCCTCCGCATCACCATGCTGCTTCATGACGTGGGAAAACCGGGCTGCAGGGTTACGGATGAGGATGGAATCGACCATTTCAAGGGGCACGCCATGGAGGGCATGGAACTGTCCAGAGAAATACTTCAGCGATTAAAATTTGATAATGACACGATCTATCAGGTTACAAATCTGATAAAGTGGCATGACTGCAGGATGGAGCCATCCATGAAGATGGTTCGTAAAGTGCTGAACAAATTAGGACCTGATTTATTTGGCAAGCTTTTAAAAGTACAATATGCGGATACCATGGCACAAAGTGGTTTTTGCCGAAAAGAAAAACTGCAGAACATTTCCGAGGTGGAAAGGTGTTTTCAGGAGATTATGGATTCGAAGCAGTGTATTTCCTTGAAAGACTTAAAGCTGACGGGTCAGGATCTTATTACGATGGGCATGAAACCCGGCCCTCAGATTGGGGAACTGCTCAACCGGGCTTTGGACCAGGTATTGGAATATCCCGAAAAGAATCAGCGGGATTATCTGCTTTTTTATATTAAGACACTTATAAAAGAAGAAAGAGAAAATAAATAAATTCGCTTTTTGCACCGTCTTATCTGCGCGTGCATGAATGCTCCGACCCTTGCATACTATAGAAGGACGAGAAATCTTCCAGTGTACCGGCACTTAAGTAGAAAAGGGGGAGCATGCGTGTACGATCGTGGGTTATGGATATTGGAACAGTATGGACTGACAGCAAAATCGTCCTGCAAGGGAAGAGGAGTCCTGCTCTATGAGACACAAGAAGGGTGGGTCAGCATTAAGGAATGCGGCGGCACAAAGCAGAAGCTGGAACAACAGTATACGCTGATGGAAAAGGTCAAGAATTCGGAATTTCCGTATCTGGATTGTCTCCGGCGAAACCTGGAGGGAGAGCTTCTGTCCTGTGACAGAGAAGATAACACATATGTGGTTCGTGACTGGTATTCCGGAAAGGAGTGCGATACCCGTTCTATTTCTGACATCGAACGGGCGGTGGAAATGCTGGCAGCCCTTCATAAGGTAATGCATCTTGAAGTAAAAGAAGAATATGTCCGGGAATCTCTGATTCATGAGTGCATGCGTCACAACGCCGAAATCCGGAAAACAAGAAAATTCATACATAAGCGTCAGAAGAAAAGTGCTTTCGAGATGAAACTGCTTTCCTGCGTGGAACCTTTTCTGGAAAAAGGGG
Source organism: Novisyntrophococcus fermenticellae (assembly GCF_018866245.1). Taxonomy (GTDB): domain Bacteria; phylum Bacillota; class Clostridia; order Lachnospirales; family Lachnospiraceae; genus Novisyntrophococcus; species Novisyntrophococcus fermenticellae. The sequence continues at coordinate 2,401,246 of NZ_CP076458.1, read as the reverse complement.
AGGAGATGGTAGAAAATCTGAAAAGTTCTGGATATGAAGAACTTAGAAATTTGAATCTGGAAAATGGAAGCATTTGCCATGGGGATTACAATCAGCACAATGTAATCTTTTCAGGCAGCAGGACAGCCGTAACCAATTTTGACAGATGGAACTATGATATACAGACCGCAGATTTGTATCACTTCATGAGGAAAATATTGGAAAAGCATAACTGGGACATTGCCCTGGGTGAGGGAATGATTGAAACATATCAGAAGGTGAGACCTCTTTCAGAACGCGAATTAATGGACTTGAGACTCCGGCTTTCCTATCCCTGGAAATTCTGGAAGCTTGTCAATCACTATTCCAACAATAACAAGGTTTGGATTTCCGGGAAGAATGTTGAGAAGCTGGAACAATTGCAGCTGCAATTTGGAAACTGGCAAAACTTTCTGAAAAACATCTTTTAGTCATTTCTTTTTCCTCCATTTTGGTATATAATTTTCTCAACGAAAGAATAACAAATGGAGGTATCAGGATGGATTATAAGGCAGTTTATCAGTCATGGCTGGAGAACCCATATTTTGATGACAGAACAAAAGAAGAGTTACGTGCTATCGCAGAGGACGAGAATGAGATAAAAGAACGTTTTTACAGGGATTTGGAATTTGGTACGGCAGGCTTAAGAGGGATTATCGGTGCCGGAACAAACAGGATGAATATTTATGTGATTCGTAAGACAACACAGGGTCTGGCGAATTATATTATCTCTGTACACGGGCAGGCGCAGGGAGCAGCCATTGCTTATGACTCTCGCCGCATGTCACCGGAATTTGCCCGGGAGGCCGCACTTTGTCTGGCCGCAAATGGGATAAAGGCATACATCTTTGAATCTCTGCGCCCTACGCCGGAGCTTTCTTTTGCAGTCCGAAAACTGGGATGTATAGCCGGAATTAATATCACTGCCAGCCATAATCCGCCGGAGTACAATGGCTATAAAGTGTACTGGGAAGATGGTGCCCAGATAACGCCGCCTCATGACATAGGGATTATGGATCAGGTAAAGCTGGTGACAGATTATAAGGACGTAAAGACGATGAGCCGGGAGGAAGCTGTTGCAGAAAACCTGTATCAGGTAATTGGTTCGGATATTGATGATTCTTATATCGGGGAGCTGAAGAGCCGGGTATTACATATGGATGCCATTGAAAAGGTGGCAAAAGATTTGAAAATCGTATATTCTCCCCTGCATGGAACAGGCAATATCCCAGCTCGCCGTGTGCTGAAGGAACTGGGATTCTGCCAGGTCTATGTTGTGAAGGAGCAGGAGCTTCCAGACGGAGAGTTCCCGACAGTAAGTTACCCAAATCCTGAAGCAGATGAGGCCTTTGATTTGGGGCTGAAACTGGCAAAGGAAATTGAAGCCGATCTGGTTCTGGCCACAGATCCTGACGCCGATCGCCTGGGTGTCAGGGTACGTGATAAGGATGGAAACTACCATACCCTGACCGGGAATATGTCCGGCTGTCTTCTGGCGGACTATGAGATTGGACAGCGAAAAGAACTTTATGGACTCCCCGATGATGGAGCCCTGATTAAGACGATTGTGACAAGTAATATGGCCGACGCAATTGCAAAGTATTATGGAGTGGAGCTGATTGAGGTTTTGACAGGCTTCAAGTATATCGGACAGCAGATCCTGGGCTTTGAGCAGAGCAAAAAAGGAAGCTATCTGTTTGGATTTGAAGAGTCTTACGGCTGCCTGATTGGAACTTATGCCCGTGACAAAGACGCAATTGTTGCAACCATGGCGCTCTGTGAAGCGGCAGCGTACTATAAGTCCCAGGGGATGACCCTATGGGATGCCATGATCATGCTTTATGAGAAGTACGGCTATTACAAAGACGACATTCAGTCTATTACGCTTACAGGTATTGAAGGACTGGCAAAAATCCAGGAAATTATGGATACGCTTCGCCGGGAACCTGTTAAGAAAATCGGTGATTACAGAGTGGTTTTATCCCGTGACTATAAAGAGGACAAGATAATTGAAACGGAAACCGGTGCTGTTAAGCCGACCGGGCTGCCCAAATCCAACGTTCTGTATTATGATCTGGAGGATGATGCCTGGATATGCGTAAGACCATCAGGAACGGAACCGAAGGTGAAGTTCTACTATGGAATCAAAGGCAGTTCTATGGCAGATGCGGATGCAAAATCGGCTGCTTTGGGAAAAGAAGTCGTAGATATGATTCATAAGATGTTATGATGAAGAATAAGTATACATTTCAGGACTTTCAGGAAATTATAAGGACCTTAAGAGGAAAAGACGGATGTGCATGGGACAAGATCCAGACCCATGAAAGCTTGATTCCATGCATGCTGGAGGAGGCTTATGAGGCTGTGGACGGAATAGAAACCCTTGTCGAAGGCGGAAGTCCTGACAATCTTTGCGAAGAGTTAGGAGACGTACTGATGCAGGTGGTATTCCATAGCCAGCTTGCTGAAGAAGAAGGAAACTTTACCTTGGAGGATGTGATAGATGGTATCAGCAAAAAGATGATACATAGACATCCCCATGTTTTTGGAGATTCCATGGAGGGGCAGCCGGACTGGGAGAAGCTGAAGAAAGAAGAGAAGGGCTCTCAAACCCCGGAAGAAGAAATTGCTGCAATTCCCAGGGCTCTTCCATCTCTGATCAAGACCTCAAAAGTTCTGAAAAAACTGGATTATTATTATGGGTTGAATAAGGAACCGCAAAAAAGCCTGCAGGAAGCCATAACCCGATTGGAGACGCTTAAAACAGAGACTGACGATATAAAAAAAGAAGAGCTGACAGGAGAGGCTTTCCTGTACTTATGTAATTATGCAAGGCTGAACGATATGAGCAGTGAAGTTTTGCTTGAAAAAACAGTAAAAAACCTCTTAAAAAGTCAAGAAATGCAGTAAATTCCTTGACAAATGAGAACGTAGAGTATATAAATAATTGTAGAGTTAAAATAACAGAGAAAATTTCTTATGAGATTGTGATGTTAACTAGCTTTTTATAATTTTTGAGAAGAAAACACAGGAGGAATTACTCATGAACAAAACTGAATTAGTTGCAGCTATCGCTGAGCAGACACAGTTATCCAGAAAGGATGCAGAAGCAGCACTGAAGGCTTTTACGGATGTGGTAGCCGATGAACTTAAAAAGGGTGGGAAGGTTCAGCTTGTTGGATTTGGTACTTTCGAAGTATCTGAAAGAGGAGAAAGAGAAGGAAGAAATCCTCAGACCGGCGAGACTATGATTATCAAAGCCTCTAAATCACCAAAATTCAAAGCCGGCAAGGCTTTAAAGGATATGATGAACTAATTCTATGAGACTGGACAAGTTTTTGAAAGTATCCAGACTGATAAAGCGCAGAACAGTTGCCAATGAGGCCTGTGATGCAGGTCGTGTGCTGGTGAACGGAAGGCCGGCCAAAGCATCCGTCCAGGTTAAGCCAGGAGATGTTCTGGAGATTCAGTTTGGCAGTAATGCTGTAAAGGTTGAAATCCTGAATGTGCAGGATACTGTCCGTAAAGAGGAAGCATCGGAACTGTACCGATATATGTAAATAAGGAATAGTATAGTGAAAGCCCCCATATAATAAGAAAGAAGTTATATGGAGGCTTTTTTTGTATGGAAGAACATTCCGGGAAACTGCATCAGATAAAGCTGTTAAACAGGAAAAGCGGAACCATAAGCGGTGTGGTGGACGTGCTGTCTTTTGACGAACATGAAATCCTGCTGGATACCACGGAGGGGAGGTTGATAATTAAAGGAAAGGAGCTTCACGTAGGGCGTCTTCAGCTGACAGAAGGGGAAGTGGATCTGGATGGGGAGGTAGAAAGTCTGGTCTATAGTTCCAAAGGCCAAAAAAATAATAGCGGTTCCCTTCTCAAGCATCTGTTCGGGTAATTCGTATGAGTGCTTATATGAGCAGAGAACTCCTGCTGTTTGTAAAATCAATCTGGTATGGAGCATTATTAGTGCTTACTTATGATGTGCTGAAAATCAGTCGGAATGTGATTCGGCACAGTTCAGCATTTGTGGCCCTGGAGGATCTTCTATTTTGGATCTTCTGTGCGCTTTTCCTGTTTGCCCGATATTTTCAGGAAAACAGCGGCATCTTAAGAGGCTATCTGGGAGCTGGAGTATTATTTGGAAGTCTGGCCTGCTATGTCAGCATCAGCCCATATTTTGTCAGGTTCTTTACTTTTTTGTTTAAAAAGATTTTAAAAATATTACGAATACCGCTGAATATTGTAAAAAAAGTGATAAAAAGGTTGAAATCCGGTCTGTTTAGAGTTAAACTATTGCTGAGAACCAAGTTGGGGGGACGTAAGAAAGGGGAGCGTCTCCAGAGTCATAATAAGGGTGAATCAGATGAAAAAAAGAAGAAACGCCGGCAAAAAAAAACGCACAAAGGCACACAGCCGTCAGAATAAGGCTGCGATGCTCTGCATTACTTTTGTCGTTAGCGTATTATTGGTAGTTTTATTGTTTGAAGGTCATTCACTGAAATTGAAAATTGATGCGAATGATAGAAAAACTGCACAACTGGAACAGAAAATAGCGGAAGAAAATCAAAGAACCAAGGATATCAATGATTTGCAGAGTTATATGCAAAGTGATGAATATCTGGAAAAAGCAGCAAAGGAAAAGCTGGGATTGATTAAGGATAATGAAATCCTTTTTAAGGAATCACAGTAGACTACGATTTTTGCCGAAAAGTTTTGCTGGAATTTCATGATTTTTTGACATTTTTTTTACATACAGGCGGTTATAATATTCCTTTAGTACAGGGTATAGAGGAGGAGTATTATATGCCGGGATGGATACTTGCCATGCTCTCATTCGGCGGTCTGCTGATTGTACGGGACATGGCAATCACTGTTTTTAGAACCAGAAAAAATAAAGTGGAAGCTGAAATCTATGAGAAGCATCCGCAGAAAGAACAGATGGAGCGTTATGCCAACTCCTTTCAAAGGCTGGCAAACTCATTCTACAGCATGCCTTATCGTAAGGAGCACCTGTCTAATGGGGAGATGGAGGAGATACTGAACCGGGTGCAGGAGGAGATGTGTACCGGCTGCAGTAAATTTGATTCCTGTTGGAGACTATGTTATCATCTGAATTATCAGCAGGCCTGTGATCTTATAGGAATCTTGGAGGAAGGGGATGCAGATCAGATTAACCGGGCACAGGGCGACTGGATGGTGCATTGTATTAATGGAGCGCGTTACCTGGATCGGTTAAAACAGTTGTTTTTTCAATCCAGACAGGCACTGGTCTGGAATAATAAGCTGATTGAAAACCGTCTTGCAGTGGCAGAGCAGCTGGGGGAAGTTGCACATATCATGCAGAAAACCGCTGAGAGCATCTACAGCATCAGTACTGTGCCCGAGAATCTGGAAGAACAGGTAAAAAAAGCATTGAGAAAGCAGCATGTAATCGTTAAAAAGATGTGGATGCTGGAAAAGCCGGCAGAGAAGATACAGATTTATATTACGATGCGTGCCCGTGCCGGACAATGTATAACTTTACATGAGATATCCCGTGTGCTTTCAAAAATTTGTGGGACAAGTATGGCTGCTGTGAAGGAAGGGCATACAATACTGAATGGAGAATATAATACTGTGCTTTTTATGGAAGATGTAAATTACAGGGTATTGTATGGAGTTGCTAAGGTAACCAAGGAAAATGAAAATATTTCCGGAGACAGTTATGCCTGCACAGACGGTGAAGGAAAGTTCGTCATGTGTCTGTCGGATGGGATGGGGTCCGGACTGGATGCCAATAAAGAAAGTGAGGCTGTGGTGGATTTGCTTGAGCAATTTATAACTTCAGGATTTTCAAAAGAGACCGCAGCCAAGATGATTAATTCTGCTCTCGTTCTTCAGAGGAATGACGGGATGTTTTCAACAGTAGATCTTTGTTCTTTGGATCTTTACAGTGGGGTCTGCGATTTTCTTAAAGCCGGAGCTGCCACCTCATTCATTAAGAGAGACCAGTGGGTGGAGACAATCACGTCCACGAGTATTGCTGCGGGGCTGGTACAGCAGCTGGATTTTGATACAACGACTAAAAAGCTGTATAATGGTGACTATCTGATTATGGTGACAGACGGAGTTTTGGATGCTCTTCCCCTCTCCAGGGAGGAGGAAACCATGAAAGAAATCATTATGCAAATTCACAGTACAACGCCGAAAGAGTTTGGACGCAGTATTCTGGAACGTGTTATGGCATATTGTGGCTATGAAGCGAAGGACGATATGACCGTATTGGTGGCCGGAGTCTGGGAAAAATAATAAGGAAATAAAAACATGATTGAATTACGTGTTTTAAACTACATCAACAAATATCATATGCTGCTTCCTCAGGATATCTGCCTTGTGGCCCTGTCCGGGGGAGCAGATTCTGTATGCCTGCTGAGTCTTTTGTATAATCTGCAGACGAAGATCGGATATAAGCTCCAGGCAATTCATGTCAATCACAATCTAAGAGGTGAAGAGGCTAAAAGAGATGCCGGCTATGCAAGAGAATTATGTGCCTCAAGAAATATTCCATATTATGAATATTCTTATCAGGTAAAAGAACTGTCTGAAGAATATCATATGGGAACGGAAGAAATGGGCAGAAAAGTCCGGCAGGAGGCTTATGCAGATTGTATGAAAAAACACGGCGCTACGAAACTTGCGCTCGCCCATCATCAGAATGATTTGGCTGAGACCTTCCTGTTTCATCTGGCGAGAGGTACATCGCTTGGTGGTCTGGCGGCGATTCGGGCGGTGCGGGGGGATGTTATACGGCCGCTTTTGTGTATGAACCGGAAGGAAATTGAGCAATATTTAAAAGAGTCTAAAATCTTATACTGTGAGGACAGTACGAATGCAGGGGATGCTTACACCAGGAATCAGATTCGGCATCATGTGGTTTCTTATCTGACAGAAGAGGTGAATAAAGACACAGTGACCCATATTTCGGAGGTATCAGAGGATATCTTAGAAGTGCTGAACTATATGGAAGCACAGGCAAAGAGAGTGGAGGATACAGAAACTGTCACATTCAGAAAAAAAGATGCGTGGGGCCGTCCCGGGGAACCTGAAAGAATCCTGTTGAATATGGAATTTTTTCAGGAAACACATATCCTACAGGGGATGATACTCATTTCAGCCATCGAAAGGCTGTGTGGAAAGAGGAACAACATTACCAGAGAACATGTAGAACTCGTGCTCCGGCTGAAGAATGCATCTGTAGGAAAGCAGGTATCACTGCCCCATGGTGTGATTGCTGTGAGAAATTATGAGAATGTTGAACTGTCAATGCATACAGGGAGAAATGATATCCGGCTAAGTGAGATTATCGAAATTCCGGTTAATGGCAGCATTCAATGGGGAGATTTTACGATAAAGACGAGAATTTCAACATATAAAGGAGAACGAATTCCTGAAAAAACGTATACGAAATGGTTTGATTATGATAGAATAAAGCAGAATGCTGTGTTTCGTACCAGAAGAAGCGGTGATTATCTGATTATTAATGCCTCCGGCGGACATAAAAAACTGAAAGACTATCTGATAGACTGTAAGGTTCCCCGGAATGAACGGGACCGTTTGCTTCTTTTGACATCAGGAGATGAGGTGCTTTGGGTTGTGGGATACCGGATAGGCGAATCTGCCAAAGTAAGCGAAAACACAAAGCAAATGATAGAAATCCATGTAACAGGAGGAAATACGAATGAGTGAAAAAATTCGGGAACTGATCAGCGAAGAGAAAGTAGATGCCCGGATTCGTGAAATCGGACAACAGATAAGCCGCGATTATGCAGGGAAGACATTACACCTGATTTGTGTGCTGAAAGGCGGAGTATATTTTATGTGTGAACTTTCCAAGCGGATTTCGGTTCCGGTGAGTCTGGATTTTATGTCAATTTCCAGCTACGGAGATGATACGAAGTCCAGCGGAGTAGTGAAGATTGTAAAGGATCTGGATCAGCCGCTGGAAGGAAAGCATGTTATGATTGTGGAGGATATCATAGATTCAGGACGGACGCTGGGTTATCTTATGGAAATTCTTAAAAAGAGAAATCCGGCCAGTCTGAAATTATGTACGCTGTTGGATAAACCAGACCGCCGAGTTGTAAACAGTGTTGAGACAGATTATTGCTGTTTTGAAATTCCGGATGAGTTTGTGGTGGGTTATGGACTTGATTATGCACAAAAATACAGAAATCTCCCCTATATTGGCGCGTTAGATTTTGAAGAATAAAGGAGTAAACGTTGAAGAAGCAGAACAGAGGATTCGGGGGATACATTATATTAGCTGTATTCCTTATATTAATTTTGATTTACCTTCCGGGGCTGATAAGAAGAGGTCAGACTGTGACGGAAGCTACATTTGTAAAGGCACTTGAAGCCGGAGAGATTACAGAAATTGAAATCACACAGAATAAAGAGGTACCGACGGGAAGCCTGGTTTATACAACAAAGGATAATAAGACCGCAACCTATATTTTCAGTGACATCAAGGAAGTAAAACAGCAGATGAAGGATGCGGATTTTACAAATTTCCTTACAAAGAATGTGCTGCAGGACAGCGGCATGGCAGGATTCATACTTCCGTTGGTTGTGAGTGTGGGTATGGTGCTGCTCGTGTTTTTTATGATGAATCGCATGATGGCCGGTGCTTCCGGAGGCGGCAACGGCAAGATGATGGATTTTGGAAAGAGCAGAGCAAAGCTGACCACGGATCATGAGAAGAAAGTGACCTTTAATGACGTGGCCGGACTTAAGGAAGAAAAAGAGGATCTGGAAGAAATTGTGGATTTTCTGAAACGTCCCCAGAAGTATACAAAGGTGGGCGCAAGAATTCCCAAGGGAGTTCTGCTTGTGGGTCCTCCCGGAACAGGTAAAACTTTGCTGGCCAAAGCCGTGGCCGGAGAGGCTGGTGTACCTTTTTTCAGTATCTCGGGTTCTGACTTTGTGGAAATGTTTGTGGGCGTGGGTGCTTCTCGTGTCAGAGATTTATTTGAAGATGCAAAAAAGCATGCACCCTGTATCATATTTATTGATGAGATTGATGCTGTTGCCAGAAGGCGCGGAACCGGAATGGGCGGCGGACATGATGAGCGGGAGCAAACCTTAAACCAGCTGCTCGTAGAGATGGATGGATTCGGTGTTAACGAAGGAATCATAGTTATGGCTGCAACCAACAGAGTGGATATTCTGGATCCGGCAATTCTCCGGCCGGGGCGATTTGACCGCAGGGTGGCTGTGGGAGCACCGGATGTAAGGGGAAGAGAAGAAATACTGAAGGTTCATGCAAAAGGGAAGCCGTTGGCCGAGGACGTGGATTTAAAACAGATTGCCCAGACGACGGCAGGCTTTACCGGTGCGGAACTTGAAAATCTCTTGAATGAGGCTGCAATTCTGGCTGCAAAGCAGGATAGGGTCTATTTGAATCAGGAGGATATCAAGTCATCATTTATTAAGGTTGGCATTGGCACCGAGAAAAAGAGCCGTGTGATTTCTGAAAAAGAGAAGAGAATTACTGCATATCATGAAACAGGTCATGCCATATTGTTCCATGTTTTACCGGATATGGAACCTGTTTATACAATTTCCGTTATTCCTACGGGGCAGGGGGCTGCCGGATACACGATGCCTCAGCCGGAGAATGATGATATGTTTAATACCAGAGGTAAGATGCTGCAGGACATTACTGTCTGCCTGGGTGGGCGTGTAGCCGAAGAATTGATTTTTGATGATATTACCACAGGAGCATCTCAGGATATCAAACAGGCCACGGCTACGGCAAGAGCGATGGTTACGAAGTATGGAATGTCAGGAAAATTAGGACTGGTGAATTATGGCGATGATTCTGAGGAGGTTTTTATCGGACGGGACTGGGGACATACAAAGAACTTCAGTGAAAATGTGGCAGCAATAATCGATGAGGAAGTCCGTTCGATTATAGAAGAATGCCATACCAGAGCAAAACAACTCATCCAGGAGCATTCTTATGTATTGCATGAATGCGCAAAACAGCTGATGACAAAAGAAAAATTGAATCGGCAGGAATTTGAAGCCATTTTTATGCAGGAAAAGGTCGGAGTTGAGGGATGAATTAAAAAATAGACAAAAACAGATGTCGAAATTTGTGAGATTTGTGCACACTTTTGGTGGGGAACATGGTATTATAATAACTGTAAAACCCCCAATACATTATATAGTTTTTGCTACACCCCATAAGAAGAAATACCTTCTCCAAAAAGGACAGCACTTGGTGCTGTCCTTTTTACTTGTTATACAAAAGGATTTGAGGTAATATATAAAGATAGAGAGAAATGAGGTCAGAGTATGGAGTTTGAAAAAAAACAACAGTATGTTACTCAGATGAGGGGTGTGTTTAATAAACGTGCGTTGTACAGTGACGAGACCAGGCAGTACAAAACGCCCTTTGAACCGGAACCGGGTGATCTGGTGACGATTCGTTTTCGCACTATGAAGAATAATGTGGATGCAGTATATTTTATCAGCGGCGCAGTCCGCGAACCCATGTACGTAGGTGTAAGCCGGAACGGTTTCGATTATTATGAGATCCAGATACCTGTGGAAGAGGAAATTCTTCATTATTATTTCGAAATTCGCTGTGGAAAAATCTGTTGCTATTATAATAAATTAGGTGTGTCCAGGGAACTGCAGGAATCTTACTCCTTCACCATTGTGCCAGGATATAAAACCCCTGATTGGGCAAAAGGAGCTGTAACCTATCAGATTTATGTAGACCGTTTTTGTAACGGCGATAAGACAAATGATGTGCAGAGTGCCGAATACTATTATATTGATAAAAAAGTGGTACAGGTAGAGGACTGGTCCAGGACTCCGGATACTCTGGATGTAAATAACTTCTATGGAGGAGATATTCAGGGAGTTATCGATAAACTGGATTATCTGGAGGATCTGGGTGTTCAGGTTTTATATTTAAATCCGATTTTTGTTTCTCCCTCCAATCACAAGTATGATATTCAGGACTATGATTATGTAGATCCACATTTTGGGAGAATTGTCAGTGATACAGGGGAGCTGTTAAAAGAAGGGGATATAGATAATTCCCATGCCGGCAAGTATATCAACCGGGTAACGAATCTGGAAAATCTCGAAGCGGGCAATCAGCTGTTTATCAAATTGGTTGAGGAAGTACACAGAAGAGGAATGAAAATCATCCTGGACGGTGTATTCAATCACTGTGGTTCTTTTAATAAATGGCTGGACAGAGAGAGAATCTATGAACATCAGGAAGGATATGAGGATGGCGCTTTTATCTCGAAGGGAAGTCCTTACCACAGTTTTTTCAAGTTCCATAATGAACATGCATGGCCGTATAATGAGTTCTATGACGGCTGGTGGGGGCATGATACACTTCCCAAGCTAAATTATGAGGATTCTCCAAAGCTTGTGGAGGATATTATGCGTGTGGCGCGTAAGTGGGTCTCCCCGCCTTTTAACGCTGACGGGTGGCGGCTGGATGTAGCCGCCGATTTGGGGCATTCACCGGAATATAATCATAAGTTCTGGCAGGAATTCCGGAAAGTAGTTAAAAGTGCAAATCCTGAGGCAATTGTATTGGCTGAACATTATGGAGATGCCAGGGCGTGGCTTCTGGGGGATCAATGGGATACAGTCATGAATTATGACGCATTTATGGAGCCGGTTTCCTGGTTTTTCACCGGGATGGAAAAGCACAGTGACCAGTTTCGCCAAGATCTGCTTGGAAATGCAGAGGTATTTGCCAATTCAATGCTGTATCATTCGGCTCAGTTCTGCCGGCAGTCCCTGGAGACTGCCATGAACGAACTTGACAATCATGATCATTCCAGATTTCTGACAAGGACCAACCATATGGTCGGAAGGCTGGCTGACGAGGGCTCCCATGCTGCGGTTGAGAATGTAAATAAGGCTGTTCTAAGAGAAGCAGTCGTTGTTCAGATGACCTGGCCGGGTGCACCTACCATCTACTACGGAGATGAAGCGGGTGTTTGCGGATTTACGGATCCGGACAGCAGAAGAACCTATCCCTGGGGTCACGAAGACCGGGAACTTTTGCGCTTTTATAAGAATATCATCTATATTCATAAGAGGTATCCGGTCCTGACCGGAGGCAGTCTGAAGTTTTTATATCAGGACTATAATGTTCTTTCTTATGCCCGCTTTGATAAATCAGAACAGATTGTAGTGGTTGTAAATAACCGGGCGGAACAGGTGTATGTGGAAATTCCGGTATGGGAGGCAGGAATTCCCAGAACAGAGGATACGTCCATAGAAGAGGTCTTCAGTACCAATGCCATAGGTTTTTCTACAATGGTGCGGAAAAGAGAGGTAAAGGCGGGGGTTTTAACTCTGGATTTGTTCCCTCTGTCTGCAGTTGTGTTTTATCGTGAAGAGGATTAAAAAATACCTTGCATTTTTTGCAAATATGTTTTATAATCTATTCTTGTCAGGTTCATCCTGACATATGGACGGATTCCCGAGTGGCCAAAGGGGACAGACTGTAAATCTGCTGCAAATTGCTTCGGTGGTTCGAATCCACCTCCGTCCAGTTTTGCACATTGGATATAAGCAAAAAAACAATGTGCCGGAATAAAGTGTTGCCGTACGATGAAAATTGTACGGCGGCACTTTTTATGTTATACTGATTTTTTAACGGTGGATTTCAGGCAATATATCAGGAGATGAAAGCATGATAGATAAAGAGGACATTAGATTCGAGGTGCGGGGACAGACTTTTCAGCGTGGACAGTTGATTTTTCAGTGTCAGGGTGTCAAGGATGTAGTGCTTCATACCAAAACAGATGAGGAAGGATATAGGATCACTCAGATTGCGGGACGTGTCAGGGGAAGTACGAGAAACTACTATGAGGTTCGCTTATCAGTGGATGAGGAGTATTCTGAGATTGCTGAAACACACTGTGAATGTAAGGCCTTTTATAGCTATCCTGGTCCCTGCAAGCACTGCGTTGCACTTGCCCTCCAGTATATACAAATACGGGATGCCGGACATGCAGGACTTTTCTCAAAACCTGTCTTACAGACAGGGAACCTGGGGGGAATTAAGCTTACCGAACCTGCTATGGGGCGGGTTCTCGAGTATTACAGACGGAAAAAAGAGATTCCCTTTCTGCAGCCCCGGGAATTGGGAAAAGTTAAGCTTGAGCCTGTCTTGCATGTGGATACAGAGAATGTAAGCCTGGAATTCCGTATAGGAAATAAGAAGATGTATGTGCTGAGAAATATAAAAGATCTGGTGCGGGCTGTTCAAAACATGGAGAACGTAAGCTATGGGAAGGAACTTGAATTCATCCATACGATGCACGCTTTTACGGCTGATAGCCAGAAGATCCTGAGGTTTATCTTGCAGCAGTCTGAAAGAACAGCCCCCGGGTCTGAACGGTCGATGCAGCTTACACATGGGAGCTTTGAACGGTTTCATGAGATTATCGGAAAGATGGAATTTGCGGGGCATGTAAAAGGAGAAAAGGAACAGAACTGGAGATTCGTGGAAGAGGAACCCTCACGGCAGGTGATTATAATCGGAGAAGAACAGGGAATCCATATTGAAATGCATTCCGTATGCAAGTATACCGGAGTGAATTATGTCTATTATTTTAAAGGCGGACGTATCTACCGGCTTGCTATTGAAAAAGAAGAGGAACTCCGGGAGTTTGAAAACTATATGGACTCTTGGCGGGGTCTCTCAAACTATGTGGGCACCGAAGAAGTCCCGATATTTGTGAGAAATCTGCTGCCTCTAATGAAAAAAAATTACCGGATAGAGACAAAAAATTTCAATCCGGCACTTTATGAACCCCTAAGTCCCGTGTTTGAACTGTATCTGGATGCACCCGAAAAAAACAGGATTACCTGTGACCTTGTTGCTGTATACGGTGAGGAGAGATATCATGTGTTTACAGCGGCGGAAAATAATTATAAAAGAGACTACTTAAAGGAATATGAGACTGGAATGCTGGTGAGCAGATACTGTAATGCTTATGATGAAAAAAACAGTCTGCACACCATTGTGGATGACGATGAAAAGATGTACGAATTTATAACAGAAGGGGTTCCCGGGTTTCAGAAAGATCTAGATGTTTTTATATCCGACAGACTGAAACACCTGCGTGTAATTAGTGAGCCAAAGGCAGCAGTAGGAATTTCCCTGTCAGGGGGGCTCCTGGAATTCACCCTGGATTCCATAGACTTGTCCATGGAACAGATGGTATCCCTGCTTTCAAAATATGATTTAAAAAAGCGATTTTACCGTCTTAAAAGCGGAGAATTTATCAATCTTCAAAATAAAAATCTGGAGCGGCTTGCGAACTTGAAAAAAGAGTTTCAGATACCGGACCACCTGATGAAGCAGGGGGCGGTATCTATTCCCAGATACAGAGCCTTATATCTCGAGGAAGAGTTGAAGAAGTTGGAGGGTATTCCTGCGCATAGAAATAAAGATTTTCGAACCTTGATCCGGAACATGCAGCCTGCCGAAATAGAAAATCATAAACTTCCCCGCGGACTTGAAACAGTTTTGAGAGAATACCAGAAAAAGGGATTTTTATGGCTGAAAACACTGAAAGAAAATGAGTTTGGGGGTATTCTGGCGGATGATATGGGGCTTGGCAAGACGCTTCAGGTCATTGCATTCTTACTGTCTGAATATCAGGACCAGGAAGCTGATCTTAGCAGGACGCTGATTATCTGCCCTGCATCTTTAGTTTTCAACTGGAAAAGTGAATGCACGCAGTTTGCGCCTGAACTGCCGGTCACTATGGTCGTGGGGAATGCAGAGGAACGAAAAAGTCTGATAGAATCAGCGGGTAAAAGAGATATTCTTATCACATCCTATGATCTTTTAAAGAGAGATATGGAGAGCTATCGGAAGATTCTGTTTTCCAATGAAATTATTGATGAGGCTCAGTATATAAAAAATCATGCGACACAGGCAGCGAAGGCAGTCAAAAAGATCAATGCAGGATTTCACATAGCACTGACAGGCACTCCTGTGGAAAACAGGCTTAGCGAACTCTGGAGCATCTTTGATTATCTGATGCCGGGATATCTGTACAGTTATCAAAGATTCCGAAGAGAGATTGAGACTCCTGTGGTACAGAGCAAGGGTGAAGACGCTCTTTTACGTCTGCATAGGATGATTCGCCCCTTTGTTCTTCGAAGGTTGAAAAAGGACGTGCTGCATGATCTGCCGGAAAAACTGGAAAAGAATCTCTACGCCGGAATGGAAGGTGAGCAGCGAAACATATATCAGGCGCATGTGCGCCGTCTGCAGATGACCCTGTCCATGCAAAGCGGGGAGGAATTCGAAAAATCCAGGATGTTAATTCTGGCGGAATTGACCAAATTAAGACAAATCTGCTGCGATCCTGCCCTGCTTTTGGAGGGATATGACCAGGGATCTGCTAAATTGGATCTCTGCCTGGAACTGGTGGAAAATGCTGTGGAGGGCGGCCATAAAATTCTCTTATTTTCTCAATTTACTACGATGTTGGATCGCATCTGCCAGGGACTTATTGAGAAGAAAATCAGCCATTATCTATTGACAGGTTCAACGTCAAAAGAGGAACGTATGCGTATGGTACAGGCTTTTCATGAGGATGAAACCAGTGTGTTCTGTATATCCCTGAAGGCAGGAGGAACGGGATTAAATCTGACTGCGGCGGATATCGTCATACATTATGATCCATGGTGGAATACAGCGGTACAGAACCAGGCAACAGACCGGGCACACAGAATCGGGCAGAAGAATAAAGTGATGGTTTACCGGTTAATTGCCAAGGATACCATAGAGGAAAAGATTGTGCAGCTTCAGGAGAAGAAGCAGCAGCTGGCAGACCAGGTGCTGGGAGGAGAAGGGTTGCAGGGTACTGCTTTTACAAAAGAAGAACTTTTGGACATTCTGGAGTTTTGATATCATTCAGCCATGTCAACCTTTTCATTTGTTAAAATTTGTGTTAGAATAGGTATACTTGATTAGAGTGTTTAAAGCATCTCTGGACCGGATGGAGGAAATTGAATCATGAGCGAAAAAATTATATTAACAGGTGACAGACCAACAGGAAGACTTCATATTGGACACTATGTTGGGTCTTTAAAGCGTAGAGTTGAATTGCAGAACGCAGGTGAATTCGATAAAATTTTTATTATGATAGCAGATGCCCAGGCCTTGACGGATAACGCGGATAATCCTGAAAAGGTGCGTCAGAACATCATTGAGGTGGCTTTAGACTACCTTGCGGTTGGACTGGACCCGGAAAAATCCACAATATTTATTCAGTCCCAGATTCCTGAACTTTGTGAATTGTCCTTTTACTATATGAACCTGGTCACAGTAGCCCGGCTTCAGAGAAATCCTACCGTCAAATCGGAAATTCAGGCCAGAAACTTTGAAGCCAGCATTCCGGTGGGCTTTTTTACCTATCCGATCAGCCAGGCTGCGGATATTACGGCTTTTAAAGCCACTACGGTACCGGTTGGTGAAGATCAGGAGCCAATGTTGGAACAGGCAAAGGAAATTGTCCGAAAATTTAATTCCATATATGGGGAAGCACTTGTGGAGCCGAAGATCCTGCTCCCGGAGAACAAGGCCTGTCTGCGTCTTCCGGGTATTGATGGAAATGCAAAGATGAGCAAATCCTTGGATAACTGTATCTATCTGGCTGAGGAACCGGAAGAAATCCAAAAGAAAATCATGAGCATGTATACAGATCCTAATCATATCAGGGTGCAGGATCCCGGAACCATCGAAGGGAATACCGTATTCACATATCTGGATGCATTTGGAAGGACGGATCATTTTGAACGTTTTTTACCGGATTATTCCAGCCTGGAGGAATTAAAAGAACATTACAAAAGAGGCGGTCTTGGGGATGTGAAGGTAAAGAAATTCCTGAACAAAATCATGCAGGAAGAACTGGAGCCAATCAGAAACCGGAGAAAAGAATACCAGAAGAATATTTCGTATGTGTATGAGATATTGAAAAAGGGCAGCGAAGCAGCAGAAAAGGTAGCTGCTCAGACCCTGGCAGATGTCAAAAGTGCTATGAGGATTAATTACTTTGAAGATGAAAGCCTGATTGCCGGGCAGCAGGAAAAATACTGTGAATAGAAAACTGGGTTGTCCACCGGACAACCCTTTCGTATTACAATAAAGCATCCACCAGCCCCAGAACACCGAATTCTTCAGAAATATTTTTAATACCTTCTAAAACCTCTTCTCTGGAGTAATTATGCTCTTCCAGAAAATCATTTTGATATTCGTTGATGTGTTCATAAAAAGCAAATGCGTTTCTCAGCTGTGACATATCGGAAGTATCCAGATGCTCATACAATAGATTTTCTGCTTCATTGATCTGTCCGTTGTCAGCCATATGAAACAGATCAATCTCTTTCTCCCCTTCTGATCCTGTGGTGAGAATTGTCTCGCTAATTTCCTCCTCATTAGTCTTCTTGAATATAATTTTGGCAAGCGCCTGCATCATCTGTTTAATCAGGCGCATGACATAGTCTTGCTCATAATCCATAATGGGTATCCTCCTGAATTGACTATAATATTATGTAAGTGTCAAAAGGTATTTTGACCCTATGATACTACGGATTGCTTCGCACTTTGTGCTCCCACATCTACGCTCCGCTTCGGTCGGTGCTAAACGAACATCCACTGGATGTTCAGCACCCTAGTATCATATTATAACCAGAGAATTGATTCTAAGCAAGAGAAAATTTAATTACATGGATTTGGAGTGATATGGTATAGTATAAAAAGAGTTACTATTCTTTTCACATGGCTGGATGGTAGCGAGAATGCATTTAGAAAGGAAAAGCTGCAGGACAAGGTTTTGTCTGTGTTTTGAGCAGCAGAAGGATTATGCGTTTACTACTTGCAGAGGACAATAAAGAACTTGCTCTGAATCTGAAAGAAATTTTGGAAGAAAATTACTATTCTGTTGATGTGGTATACAATGGTATTGATGCTATGGACTGGGCCATCTGTACAGAGTACGATGGAATCATATTGGATGTTGTAATGCCTGGTATGAGTGGCTTAGAGGTTGTTCGTCTTTTGCGAAAGAAAAACAGTAATGTACCTATGTTATTTTTGACGGGAAAGGGGGAGACTCGTGACCGGGTGCTGGGGTTGAATGCCGGAGCGGATGACTATCTTTCAAAGCCATTTGCAACGGAGGAACTATTG
Source organism: Novisyntrophococcus fermenticellae (assembly GCF_018866245.1). Lineage (GTDB taxonomy): Bacteria > Bacillota > Clostridia > Lachnospirales > Lachnospiraceae > Novisyntrophococcus > Novisyntrophococcus fermenticellae. The sequence goes on along the minus strand of NZ_CP076458.1, from coordinate 2,382,978 downwards.
GCCCGCATACGGGCGATGACCAGAAGAAAGAAAGAATTCTTAAGTGACCTTTTAGAGCTTGAAGGGGTCACCCTTGATCGGAAAAGCTTTGAACTGACCTATCAAAATAAAACTATGGGACTTAGAAATAAGGAATATCAGATTATGGAATTGCTAATGCGCAATCCAAAACAATATATTTCTGCCGACAGGCTGATAGACCGGATCTGGGGCTATGATACAGAGTCTGAAACGAATGTCGTATGGGTCAATATTTCAAGCTTAAGAAAAAGACTGCTACATCTGAAAGCACCGCTGCAGATAAAAAGCATACGTGGAATCGGCTACAGGATAGAACCGGCCGGAAATATATTCTAAAGTCCCAGAAATTTATGGCTGCAAAGGTAGATGCCACCAAGAAGTATGGCAGTATCTTGTAACCCGGAAGGTGTAAGTTTGCAGTATTCTCCCATTTTATTGTGAATATGCGTATGAATATCTTGCGCCTTATCCGGAAAATTCATAGTAAAGGAACTGTTTATCACGATAATTTCAGGATTAAAGGTGGTCAGCAGGTTGCTGATTGCTACAGACATGTATTTAATGAATAAGTCCATCGTCCGCAGAGCATCGGCATCTTTTTTTTGATAGAGATGCGTGAAGTGTTCGGGGCTGACTTTATAGCCCTTTGCAGTAGATAATTCCTTCAGAAGAGCTCGTTCAGAGCCATATTGCTCCAGACATCCCAGATTACCACAGGGACATGGACGGCCATCTATGGAAATGATGGTATGTCCGAATTCACCGGCGTAGCCATCTTGCCCGGTGATCAGCTGATTATTCATAATGATTCCGACACCGATACCGTCATGTACGCTGATGGACAGCATATTTTTTGCATGAAATGAATAGGCCCATTCCCCCAACACTGAGAGGTTTGCCTCATTTTCCACAAGGACAGGAATCCGGAAGTGCTTTTCCAGAATACCTGAAAAATCCAGATCCTGGTAAGGTGAATACGGAACAAATACCGGATGATTTTTATGTACGACGCCATGAATGCCGATGCATATTCCGACCAGCCCATAGACAGAGGAGGGGAGGGCATCCCGCATCTCTTCAATCATGTGCATCAAGAATCGTATAATGGAACTTTGATCGTAGTGATTTTCCACCTGTTTTACCACACAGTTTTCCCCCATGAGGTTGGCTGAAAATAAAGTTATATAATCTGCGGAAAGATCAACGGAGATACTAAAAGCGCAGCTTTTATTCAACGCAAGAAGTATCGGTTTACGGCCGCGTTTTGTATCATCGCTTCCAATTTCTAACACAAGCTTTCTGTCCAGCAATAATTGTACAATTGTAGAGACTGTGGCTTTGGTAAGGCCGAGTTTCTGGGCAATGGAGGCGCGGGATACAGGTCCGTCCGCCATAATGCTCCGCAGAACAAGTTGTGTATTCATATCCCGAATCAATTCTTTGCTGCCTGTAATCATAAAACTCCTCCTGTAGCCATAGTTTATTTCTTGTAGATAAACTGTAGTAAAAATATGTTGATTTTTTTATTTACATGCGTTATCATAAGTATAACATAATTAGTTTAGTAAGTAAACTAATTGTTAAACACAGGTTATAGTTCAGCCATTGAGAAAGGAGTTGTATGACATGCAGATTAAAAAGGTGACAGATCCGGCATTTCGGAAGTATGGGAGAATTCTTTCGATGGAAGTGCCGGACCTGTTAGAGCGTCTGAGCAAAACACCTTTGCCGCAGGACGTAGTGTATGTACCAGGAGATAAGAGCCTGGAGGATAGTGCGGAAGCACGGATGATACAGGACAGCATTTATGGAGGCATGCCTGTTCAGATTGGTTATTGCAACGGAAATAATCATAAGTTGAATGCAGTGGAGTATCACAGAGACAGTGAAGTAAATATTCCGGTACAGGGATGTATTCTGATTTTAGGCTCAGAACAGGATATTGAGGAAGATTATTCCTATGATACTTCCAGAATGGAATCTTTTGAGATTCCGGCCAAAACTGTAGTCGAAATATATGGCACAACCCTGCATTATGCACCCTGTAACCTGTCGGAAGAAGGATTTCAGGTAGCTGTAATTCTGCCGCGGGGAACGAATACGGATAAACCCACGCTTTCGGGAAGCTTTCCGGAAGACCGTCTGATGACAGCCAGAAATAAGTGGCTGATTGCCCATGAAGAAAGCGGGCTTGGAGATGCGGGAGCTTTTGTAGGATTAAAGGGTGATAATCTGACCGTCTGATTGCATTGACTTAAAAAAACTCAATATTAAGGAGGATTTATAGTATGACCAATATGCCCAAAGTTAAAATTGGTATTGTAGCAGTAAGCAGGGATTGCTTTCCGGAAAGCTTGTCTGTAAACAGAAGAAGGGCCCTCGTGGAGGCTTATAAAGCGAAATATGATGCGGCGGATATTTACGAATGTCCGGTATGTATCGTTGAGAGCGAGATACATATGGTACAGGCGCTGGAGGATGTGAAGGCGAATGGATGTAATGCACTGGTCGTTTATCTCGGAAACTTCGGACCGGAAATTTCGGAAACATTACTTGCGAAACATTTTGATGGACCGTCTATGTTTGTCGCGGCAGCAGAAGAAACCGGGGATAATCTGATGCAAGGACGCGGCGATGCATACTGTGGTATGTTAAATGCAAGCTACAACCTGAAGCTGCGTAATATTAAGGCATATATTCCGGAGTATCCGGTTGGAACGGCAGAGGAATGTGCTGCGATGATTCATGAGTTCGTACCAATTGCCCGCGCAGTCGTTGGATTGAAAAGCCTGAAAATCATCAGCTTTGGTCCCCGTCCTTTGAATTTCCTGGCATGCAATGCACCGATTAAGCAGCTTTACAATCTGGGTGTGGAGATTGAAGAGAATTCAGAACTGGATTTATTTGAAGCATTTAATAAACATGCAGGCGATCCGAGAATTCCGGAAGTCGTAAAAGATATGGAAGCTGAGCTTGGTAAAGGCAACAAGAAACCAGAGATTCTCGCCAAGCTGGCACAATATGAAATCACACTGCTGGATTGGGTTGAGCAGCATAAGGGGTATAGAGAATATATAGCAATTGCCGGAAAATGCTGGCCGGCATTCCAGACTCAGTTCGGTTTCGTACCCTGCTATGTGAACAGTCGTCTGACCGGCAGGGGAATTCCCGTATCCTGTGAAGTTGATATCTATGGCGCACTAAGTGAATTCATCGGAACCTGCGTATCCGACGATGTGGTAACCTTGCTGGATATTAACAATACGGTTCCAGCGGATATGTTTAAAGAAAGCATTGAGGGCAAGTTCCCGTACACACAGAAAGATACCTTCATGGGATTCCATTGCGGAAATACCTGCTCCAGTAAACTGACTTCCTGTAATATGAAATACCAGCTGATTATGGCAAGGAGCCTTCCGGAAGAGGTAACACAAGGTACGCTGGAGGGGGATATTATTCCAGGAGATATCACGTTCTATCGTCTGCAAAGTACTGCCGACAGCAAACTTCGTGCCTATATTGCACAAGGAGAAGTACTTCCGGTGGCCACAAAATCTTTTGGAGGAATTGGAATTTTTGCAATTCCGGAGATGGGCAGATTTTACCGTCATGTATTAATTGAAGGCAACTACCCACATCATGGTGCTGTTGCATTTGGTAATTTTGGAAAAGCATTGTTTGAAGTATTTAAATTCATCGGTGTTGAGGTGGATGAAATCGGTTATAACCAGCCGGCGGGCGTTCGTTATCCTACCGAAAATCCGTTTGCATAAGCGTGGAGATGAAATGCTTTCCGTATAAGGAGGAATTATGTATTATATAGGTATAGATCTGGGCACGTCGTCTGCAAAGCTGCTTTTGATGGAAGCCGGCGGTGAGATTAAAAAGATCGTATCAAAGGAATATCCGTTGTTTTTCCCTCATCCGGGATGGTCTGAGCAAAAGCCGGAGGATTGGTGGAAGGCAGTTATGGAGGGTTTGAAGGAACTGACTGAAGATTTTGATAAATCCTTGATTGGAGGCATCAGCTTTGGTGGACAGATGCACGGTCTGGTGACGCTGGATCAGGAGGACCACGTAATTCGTCCTGCAATCCTCTGGAATGACGGAAGGACGCAAAAGCAGACCGATTACCTGAATCAGGTGATTGGGAAGGACAAATTATCGCAATATACGGCAAACATCGCTTTTGCCGGATTTACCGCTCCCAAGCTTCTGTGGATGAAGGAAGAAGAACCGGAAAACTTCGCTCGAATTGAAAAAATCATGCTTCCAAAGGACTATATCGCTTACAAGCTTTCCGGGGTGCACTGCACGGATTATTCAGATGCATCCGGAATGCTGCTTCTGGATGTACAACATAAATGCTGGTCCAGAGAAATGATTGAAATCTGCCATATCAGAGAAGAGATGCTGCCTGAACTGTTCGAAAGTTATATGTCAGTGGGAAATATTAAAAGAGAGATTGCGGAGGAACTTGGGTTCCCTGAGACAGTCAGGATTGTGGCAGGAGCAGGTGATAACGCCGCTGCGGCAGTCGGAACAGGAACCGTAGGTGATGGGAAATGTAACATTTCCCTTGGAACAAGTGGAACGATATTTATTTCCAGCAGAAAATTTGGTGTAGATGCGTTCAATGGCCTGCATTCTTTCGACCACGCAGATGGATATTATCACCTGATGGGATGTATGCTCAGTGCGGCGTCCTGCAATAAATGGTGGATGGATGAAATTATAGGGACCGGTGACTATGCGGGCGAGCAAAAACAAATCAATGCGTTGGGAGAAAATCGGGTGTTTTTCCTGCCGTATCTGATGGGAGAGCGTTCCCCACATAACAATCCAAATGCAAGAGGAACATTTATCGGTATGACCATGGATACAACCAGAGCTGATATGACCCAGGCTGTTCTGGAAGGAGTGGCGTTTGCCATCCGTGATTCTTTCGAAATAGCCAAATCACTGGGAATTCACATGGAACGTACGAAAATCTGCGGCGGAGGTGCAAAAAGCCCGTTGTGGAAGAAAATCATTGCCAATGTTCTGGGAATCAAGGTGGATGTTATTGAATCCGAGGAAGGCCCCGGTTATGGTGGTGCCATGCTGGCTGCTGTAGCCTGTGGTGAATATGCTTCTGTGGAAGAGGCCGCAGATAAATTGGTAAAAGTAGTGGATACGATTGAGCCGGAGGCTGAGCTTGTGGAGAAATATAATAAGAGATACAAGCAGTTTGCTAAGATATATCCAACGCTCAAGGGAGTCTTTGATGAAATTATATAACCGTTCGGTCATGCGAACTTTTAAGACTTTATTACTTTGAAAAAAGCCCTGTCTTTTTCATCATGCGTAAGCATACACTGAAAAAGAGGGGGCATTTTTATGAAAAAAGGATTCTACAGGCAATATTTTTATAAGTTTACAAGGATGCCCTACGGCAGCATTTTCTTATTTCTGTTCCTGGCGGGTTTTCTGGGAGGGATTCTCTTTGCGAATGTGGCATGGAACATCCGTCCAAGCGCCATAACAGGATTAAACCTTTTAAGTGCCGGCACCTGGATAACTGTTGATGGAAGTGTAAAAGACTATTTAAAGTATCTTGCAGGTGTACGAATGAAGGCGCCTGTAATGCTGATGATTCTGGGACTTACCTCTTTTGGAATGGCTGCAGTCTATCTGGGGCTGCTCTGGTACGGCTTTCTGGGAGGTCTGCTATGTTCGGCAGCACTGCTTCAATTGGGATTAAGAGGTATGCTGAAACTGTTCGGCTGTCTGCTTCTGCCTATGATTTTTTATGTTCCGGCCATTGCACTCCTTTTAAATCAGGCTTTTATGATGTCTGAAAAAAGTTCCAGAAAAGAGGTTGAGAATATGGGAGAATACGGAAGGTACCTGATGCTCTGCATCCTGATTCTGGCAATTTTCGGGCTGGGAATCCTGGTAGAATGTTATGTAAATCCCCTGTTGATAGAGATGTGCAGAAAATTTTTTTAGAACAATATCTGGTAGACATAAAATATGCAATTTCGATATGTTGTTGTTTTCCCGGGTATGTCCTTAGAATCCCGGTAATGAAGATAAAATGGCATTTGCAATTTAAAATAAATGCGTATATAATGTCTTTAAATGATTTGAAGGGTGAATTGCTTTTATCTAAAAAAAATTCTATTCGAGGTAAGTATGATGATAAATGCAATTCAAGATTTTATACAATATTTACATAATGTAAAAAAGATGTCTCAAAATACAGAAGTCTCCTATGAACGGGATTTAAAGAAAATGCGGATCTGGCTGAATGAACAGGGGATTGATTCAGCCGATCAGGTAACCAGAACAAATCTGAATTCTTATATGCTTTACCTGGAAAGAGAACATCTGTCCCCGGCTACAGTTTCCAGAAGCGTTGCGTCAATACGTGCATTCTTTCAATTTCAAGTTAAGGAGCATAAGCTTTCTGAAGATCCGTCAGAAGGCTTAAAACCACCGAAGGTAGAAAAAAAATTACCGGAAATTCTGACTGTGCAGGAGGTTGATTTATTGCTGGCACAGCCAGATGACCGGACACCAAAGGGAATTCGGGACAAGGCTATGCTGGAGCTTTTATATGCAACAGGGATTCGTGTAAGCGAATTGATCCATCTGAAACTGTCCGATGTTAATATGCAGCTTGGTTATATCACCTGTAAAGATCACGAAAAGGACAGGATTGTCCCATTTGGCAGCACCGCCAGGCGGGCGCTGGAGCGGTATATCAAAGAGGCACGGGGAGGTCTTCTGGGTGCTCAGGACGCAGGATGGTTATTTGTGAATTGTTCGGGAAAGTCTATGAGCCGTCAAGGTTTTTGGAAGGTATTAAAGGGATATGCAAGTCAGGCCGGGATTATGGCGGATATCACTCCCCATACGCTTCGGCACTCATTTGCCACCCATCTGCTGCAGAATGGAGCCGATTTGAAAAGCGTGCAGGAGATGTTGGGACATTCCGATATATCCACCACACAGATGTATCTGAATATGGGGATTTACAAGATGCGCGATGTCTATAACAGAGCACATCCACGTAAGTAAAAGAACTGACGGAAGAGGAGAGAAGATCATGAGCTTTACATTTGTAAAAGAAATACCATCGCCGGAACAAATTTGCAGAGAATATCCCTTAAGCCCAAACTCGGTACGGATAAAAAAAGAAAGAGATGCGGAGATTGCCAGAGTGTTTACCGGTGAGTCAGATAAATTTCTGGTGATTGTAGGGCCCTGTTCTGCGGATAATGAAGATTCTGTATGTGATTATATCAGTCGTCTGGTGCCGGTGCAGGAAAAGGTGAAGGACAAGGTTATACTCATTCCGCGCATCTATACCAATAAGCCGCGTACCACGGGTGAAGGCTATAAGGGAATTGTCCATCAGCCGGATCCGGAGAAGAAACCGGATTTGCTGCAGGGACTGATTGCTATGCGTAAGATGCATATAAGGGCGATCGAAGAGAGCGGGCTGACTCCGGCAGATGAGATGCTGTATCCATCCAACTGGAGTTATCTGTCGGATATCTTATCTTATGTGGCAGTCGGTGCAAGGTCTGTAGAGAATCAGGAACATCGTCTGACCGTATCGGGATGTGATGTTCCGGTAGGCATGAAAAATCCTACAAGTGGTGACTTATCGGTGATGTTGAATTCCATTATTGCAGCCCAGGGACATCATACCTTTATTTATCGGCACTGGGAGGTGAAGACGGATGGGAATCCTCTGGCCCATGCAATCTTGCGTGGGGCAGTGAACAAGCATGGAAATGCTATTCCCAACTATCACTATGAAGAGCTGCAGCTTCTTCTGGAGAAATATCAGGAGACAAATCTGGTGAATCCGGCCGCTATTGTGGATGCCAACCATGCAAACTCTGATAAAAGGTATCAGGAGCAGGTAAGAATTGCCAAAGAAGTACTTCACAGCCGCAGGCATTCCAAGGATATCCATGACCTGGTAAAAGGGTTGATGATTGAAAGTTATTTAGAGAGCGGATGCCAGAAGATAGGCAATGGAAATCATATCTATGGAAAGTCCATAACAGATCCCTGCCTTGGATGGGAGGAGTCAGAGCGGTTAATCTACGAAATTGCAGAAAGCTGCTGAAACGCAACGCTTATCAAACCCGGCCGGGACATTGGTTCCCGGCCGTCTTTCTGGTTTTCGGATTCTTTAGGCAGCCTACAGAATCATGCTTTGTATTAAAAACCAGGCGGCACGGAATGGACGCATCAGGTTCCAGAAGCCGAATCCATGGAGATCATACTCCGAAGCTGTCAGAAGCTTTGCCCTGATACTTCGGACATCTTCAAACCATACTTCGTGTTGTACATAGTTCAGGGTATATCGAAAATGTGGTGACTGTGCAGTTTCATCATATTCGATTTCGGCTCTGTTATCTACCGCAAGCTGTACGGCTTCAGCATTACCGATGATTCTTGCTCTTGATGTTCCCCGCACAAAAGGAAGGGTCCAGTCGTAACCGTAATTAGGGATCCCCATATAAATCTTGTATCTGGGGATTACGGATACGGCGTAATCAAGAACATCCCTGACTTTATTTAAGGGTGCTACTGCCATGGGGGGGCCATACGTATATCCCCATTCATAAGTCATAAGAAAAACGCTGTCAGCTGCTTCTCCCAGAAGTGCATAGTCCATTCCTTCATATAAAAGCCCCTTCTGATCCGGTGAAGTTTTCGGGGCTAAAGCTACGGATACACGAAAACCTTCCCGGTTCATCTCCTGACGAAGCCGGGTGACGAATGCAGCATATTCCACCCTGTCTTCCGGCAGGATATATTCAAAATCCACATCTACACCATCATAACCCTTTTCTCTGACCGTTTTCATCAATTCTTCAATCAATTGTGACTGCACATCTATATTCTCTACTAAAACGTTTATAAGCTGATTATTGAAAGTCCCGGTAATCGAAAAAGGAGTAAGCACAAGTATGGGACTGACGCCTGCCCTCAGAGTGGTTTTCAGGAGATAATCTTCATTTTCCGGAGGCAGCAGTATTCCCTCTTCCGTAAAGCCATAGGAAAATACACGTAATTCATCTAAATAAAGCAAGGCGTTCTGGAGGACCTCCTCTCGAATATAGGGGTAGGCATAGCCCATAACCTCCATCTGCACTTTGGGTTGTTTTGTATAGCTGATAACCAGTTTTTCTCCTATGGTCAGATAAGACTCGTTCAGCAGATAGGGATTGTTTTGAAGAAGCTGTTTTACTGGTATTCCATATGACTGAGCTATGGAATATATGGTTTCACCCTGCTTTACTCTGTGAATGATCGCTGGGGTCAGTATCAAAATCGCCTGACCGGGGATCAGTTTTCCGGCCACATCCAACTGATTATCATAGATTAACCGTTCCATGGAAACACCAAACCGGCTGGCTATTGAAACCAATGTATCATTTGGTTGTACTACATAGATTTCCATATAATAAGCCTTTTTATTTAAGCTATGCACAGTCTGCCCGGGGGGTCCACGACTTTCGTAAGAAACTGTTACAACGGTCCGGTTCAGAAGTGATGTAACCGTTGAAAAATCCATGTTTTTATGTTATGCTAGTGAGATGAAAACAGTGGATAATCAAAAGTTGAACATACAAGGCGGAACATATGCTATCGGGAGGACTTCGATGAAATTAACAGATTTATTATCAAGGCTGGACTATGGGTGTTTACAAGGCAGTTTAGATAAGGAAGTGAGAGGAGTAGTCTTTGATTCCAGAAAAGTTGTCAGGGACTCTCTTTTTGTTTGTATACGCGGTGCTGTGACGGATGGTCATACATTTGCCGGAAGCGCGGCTGCGGATGGAGCTTCGGTACTTGTGACTGAGGAGGCCGTGGAGGTATCTAAAGACATTACAGTAATTAAAGTGGCTGACAGCAGATATGCGCTGGCGCTTATCTCCTGCGCCTGGTTCGGATACCCGGCTGATAAGCTGAAGACGATTGGAGTTACCGGAACCAAGGGCAAGACGACAACTACTTATATGGTACGCTCTATATTGGAAAATGCAGGGTATAAAGTGGGTCTGATAGGAACGATAGAAACAATTATAGATGATCAGGTGATTCCGTCGGAGAATACAACCCCTGAATCCTTTCTGGTACAGAAGTATTTTGCAGAGATGGTGCATGCCGGATGTGACTGTGTCGTGATGGAGGTATCATCACAGGCGCTGATGCTGAATCGCGTAGCAGGATTTACCTTTGATTATGGAATATTTACCAATATTGAGCCAGATCATATAGGACCAAATGAACATCCAAGCTTTGAAAACTATCTGGAATGTAAGAAAAGACTTTTAAAACAGTGCCGGGTGGGCATTGTAAACCGGGATGATGAACATTATGAAACAATGATTGAAGGTCATACATGCAAACTTGAAACTTATGGGTTTCACAAGAACGCTGATTTGAGGGCAGCAGACTGCCGCCTGGTTTCAAAACCGGGATATCTTGGGATAGACTATACGGTGGAGGGCCTTCTGAATTTTCAGGTAGAAATAGATGTTCCTGGAAAATTCAGCGTTTATAACTCTTTGACAGCAATTGCAATCTGCCGCCATTTCAAGGTATCTGAAGAAAGTATCGTGAAGGCTTTGAAAGCTGCGAAAGTGAAGGGCCGTATGGAGATGATAAAGGTTTCCGATGATTTTACACTGATGATTGATTATGCGCATAATGCTATGAGTCTGAAAAGTCTCCTTATGGCATTGCGAGAATACAATCCCCATAGAATTGTGTGCCTGTTTGGATGCGGAGGGAACAGAGACCGGGCCAGAAGATTTGAAATGGGGGAGATTTCCGGACATATGGCGGATCTCACAATCATTACATCTGATAACCCGAGGAAAGAAGAGCCACAGGCAATTATAGAAGATATTAAAACCGGTATTGGCAGGACAGAAGGGAAGTATGTGGAAATCTCTGACAGAAAGCAGGCAATTGCTTATGCGATTCATCATGGAGAAGCAGGTGATATCATCGTACTGGCCGGTAAAGGGCACGAAGATTATCAAATTATAGGTACTACGAAATATCATATGGATGAAAGGGAATTGATTCAGGAAGTACTGAAAGAGGATAGAAAAAAAGACAGATGATCAGCGGACAGGAGGCAATATGGGCAGTTATTATGCCGATATCATCATAGATATTACACATGAAAAGCTGGATCGTACGTTTCAGTACCGGATTCCGCCAGACCTGCAAAGCCAGGTAAAAGCGGGCAGTCAGGTAGAGATTCCTTTTGGCAGCGGAAACCGCCGAATCCGGGGCTATGTGATATCCATCAGTCAGGAACCGCGTTTTCCGGAGGGGAAGATGAAGGAAATACTCTCTTCAGATAACGGTGAATTTAATGTGGAATCAAACATGATTATTTTGGCAGGGTGGATGAAAAAAAACTACGGTTCCACGATGATTCAGGCACTAAAGACAGTGATGCCCATTCGGCGGAAAACAAGAGAAAAGGAAGAGCGTCTTATCCGGCTGGTTTTGAATGAAGAAGAAGCCAGGGACCGGTTGAGGTATTTCGAAGAAAAAAACCAGAAAGCCCGTGTCAGAATTTTGAAGGGCTTGATTGAAAATCCTGAAATCCCTTATGGAGAAGGGCTGAGATCCTGGAAGACTTCGGCAGAGGCCTTAAGGTCTTTGGAGACACAGGGAATTTTGAAGGTCGTAAGCAGAACAGTATACCGGAATCCCATACAGCAAAAGCAGCAGGAGGATGAACCCATGAAGCTGTCAGCAGAACAGCACCGGGTACTGGAAGAAATTTTTGGGGAATGGGAGAAAAGTGACAGACCCTGTCTCGTAAAAGGGGTTACCGGAAGCGGGAAAACCCTTTTGTATATGGAATTGATGGAGAAGATGCTGCGAGACGGCAGGCAGACGATATTACTGATTCCCGAGATTGCTTTGACTTATCAGAATGTGCAGCGCTTTTACGGACGCTTTGGGGAGCGGGTAACGGTGCTTAATTCCAGGTTATCGCAAGGAGAACGTTTTGATCAGATGGAACGGGCGAGAAAAGGGCAGGTGCAGATCGTTATAGGCCCCCGCTCTGCTTTATTCACTCCATTCCCTGATTTGGGACTTGTGATACTGGATGAGGAACATGAAACCTCTTATAAAAGCGAAGGGACTCCACGGTATCATGCAAGAGAAACAGCGATAGAGCGTGCCAGACTGGAAGGAGCACATGTGGTGCTGGGGTCGGCTACCCCGTCTCTGGAAGCATACCAAAGATGCAAAACCGGGGAGTACGCTTTGTTTCTGCTGAACAGCAGGTACCAGGAAGCCAGTCTTCCCCGGGTATATTCAGTGGATATGAGGGAAGAATTAAAAAAAGGAAATCGTTCTATATTGAGCATGAAACTTCAGTCAGCGATGGAGGAACGCCTTGCAAAGGGAGAGCAGATTATGTTGTTTCTCAACAGAAGGGGATATGCCGGATTTGTTTCCTGCCGTTCCTGCGGACATGTGATGAAGTGCCCACATTGTGATGTTTCTCTTACCATACATGACAATGGAAAGCTGGTCTGTCACTATTGCGGATATCAAACACCGGTGGTAAACCGTTGTCCCGCATGCGGTTCGTCCTACATTGGTGGCTTTCGTGCCGGAACGCAGCAAATTGAGCAGGTAGTCAGGAAGCGATTTCCAAAGGCGCGTATCGTCCGGATGGATCTGGATACCACCAGAGGAAAAGATGGGTATCAGAAAATCCTCCGCACCTTTGCAGACAGGAAAGCGGATATACTGATCGGAACACAGATGATTGTAAAAGGCCATGACTTTCCGCATGTTACATTGATGGGCGTGTTGTCAGCCGATTTATCACTATATGCCAGTGATTACCGTGCGGCAGAGAGAACTTACCAGCTGCTGGTACAGGCGGTTGGCCGGGCCGGGCGGGGTGAAGTGCCGGGAGAAGCTGTCATCCAGACCTATCATCCGGAACATTACAGTATTCAGACTGCTATACAGCAGGATTATGATGCATTTTTCCAGGAGGAGATTTCTTATCGAAAGCTGATGGGATATCCTCCGGCCTCTAATCTGCTGGCTGTACATGGCGCGTGCGGGGATGCAGAGATTCTGGAACAGGCCATGGAATATATAAACAGGTATTTATTAAGAATCCGGTGTGGCAAAGATCTGCAGATTATCGGGCCTACTGCAGAGAGTGTTGCGAAAATTAACGATATGTACCGAAGCGTACTCTATATCAGAAACCAATCAATAGAACAGCTTATAAGGATGCGGGAGATGTTGGAGAAATATGTGGAAATCAACCATGGATTTGATCCCGTGTACTTGCAATACGATTTGAACAGATAAAGTAATCAAGAAGGAGTGAATGCAATATGGCAATCAGGACAATCAGATTAGAAGGAGATAAAGCATTGACAAAGGTGTGCCGCCCGGTGGCGGAATCCACACCAAAGATCAAGCAATTAATAGGGGATATGTTTGACACCATGTATGATGCGATGGGAGTCGGTCTTGCCGCACCCCAGGTCGGAATCCTGAAGCGTATCGTGGTCATTGATACAGATGGAACGCCCCATGTACTGATTAATCCGGAAATTATAGAAACATCGGGAGAACAGACCGGTGATGAAGGGTGCTTAAGCATTCCGGGCAAATGTGGCACCGTTACACGGCCAGGCTATGTGAGGGTAAAGGCCTATGATGAGAATATGAAGCCTTTTGAACTGGAAGGTACGGAGCTTTTAGCCCGTGCAATCTGTCATGAATGTGAGCATCTGGACGGAATCATGTATACGACGCATGTTCAGGGAGAATTGCGTGACAATACGGTGATTGAAGAAGAGGAATAAAACACCTGGGAAAGTAAAGGAGGAAGCAGATGAAGGTTGTATTTATGGGAACCCCGGATTTTTCTGTAGGGACACTGGAAGCAATTATTGCGGCGGGCCATGAAGTAGCAGGGGTTGTAACGCAGCCGGACCGTCCGAAGGGAAGAGGAAAGGCCATGCAGTACACCCCGGTAAAGACAGCGGCAATTGCTGCCGATATTCCGGTATACCAGCCTATAAAGGTGCGTGAGCCTGAATTTGTAGAGCTTTTAAGACAACTGAAACCGGATGTCATCGTTGTGGTTGCATTTGGTCAGATTATTCCGGCAAGTATACTGGAAATACCCGCGTTTGGCTGCCTGAATGTACACGCATCCCTGCTTCCGAAGTATCGCGGGGCCGCGCCCATCCAGTGGGCAGTAATAGACGGAGAGAAGGAAAGCGGAGTAACGATCATGCGCATGGATGCGGGACTGGATACCGGAGATATGCTGGCCAAAACAGTGATACCACTTCAGGAAAACGAAACAGGCGGAAGTCTGTTTGATAAATTGAGTAAAGCAGGAGCGGGCTTACTGGTGGATACGCTGGACAGACTGGAGCAAGGGGAGATAACACCCGAGAAGCAGCCGGCGGACAGTCCCAATGCCTATGCCAGGATGATCCGAAAAACGGATGGCCGGATTGACTGGCACATGGAGGCAAAGAACATTGAACGCCTGATCCGGGGCTTAAATCCCTGGCCAAGTGCCTATACTATCCTGAACCAAAAGACATTAAAGATCTGGAAAGCTTCTGTCCTGGATGTAGAAACAGGGAAAGAGCCCGGCATGGTGACTGATGCCGGTAAGAGCGGAATCTTTGTTCAGACAGGAAAAGGGGTGCTCCGATTAGAGGAGGTACAGCTTGAGGGGAAGAAAAGGATGTCCTGTGATGCCTTTTTACGAGGATTTCAGTTACCTGTAGACACAAGATTGCAGTGATAAGGAGTGTATGTTTATGATAATAGCTTTGGCTCAGAGTGGGCTTTATTACGGAAATAGCGGTTATTTCTGGGGATTTGATCCTACCTATATGCTGATTTTGCTGGCGTTGGTGATATCCGGAATATTTTCGGCCCAGATGAACACCACATTTTCCAAATATAGTAATGTGAGGGCGGCAAGTGGCCTGACAGGTGCCCAGGCGGCGCAGCGTATTTTGCAGTCGGCAGGTATTTATGATGTAAGGATTGAACAGGTGCAGGGAAAATTAACGGATCACTACGATCCTTCTAATAAGGTATTAAGACTTTCACAGTCTGTCTATGGAAGCAATTCGATAGCGGCTATAGGAGTGGCTGCTCACGAATGTGGTCATGCGGTACAGCATGCCAGGAATTATGTACCACTGAACATACGGTCTGCTATCGTTCCTTTGGCAAATTTCGGATCTCAGCTGTCCTGGCCGTTGTTCTTCATCGGACTGATCGCTTCCATGAAGCCATTGCTGATGGCTGGTATCCTATTATTCTGCGGAGCTTTGCTGTTCCAGATTGTTACCCTCCCAGTGGAAATTAACGCCTCTAAAAGGGCGCTGGTGATGCTGGGCGATACTGGAATTCTTGGAGAAACAGAGGTAAAAAGCACACGTAAGGTACTGCGTGCAGCGGCTATGACTTATGTGGCTGCCGTCATAGGCTCGCTGTTGCAGCTGCTCCGGCTTTTAGTTCTTTCGGGCGCATTTCGGAGGAGAGATGACTGATGGATGTAAACATAAGAGAGCTGGCGCTCAATATATTGCTGGAAATCAACCGCGATGGGGAACATAGCCATATTGCTGTCGGAAATACCCTTGCCAAATATCAGTTCCTGCCTAAGAGTGACAGAGCATTCATCACCCGGCTCTGTGAAGGCACGGTAGAGTACCGTATGCAGTTGGACTACATCATTGATTGGGTATCCAGCGTAAAAGTGAAGAAGATGAAACCGGTTATCCGTGAAATCCTAAGGCTGTCCGTATATCAGCTGAAATATATGGACAATGTGCCAGACAGTGCAGCCGTCAATGAGGCGGTAAAGCTGGCACAGAGAAAAGGATTTCGTAATTTGAAAAATTTTGTTAACGGGGTGCTGCGCAATGTAGCGCGGAGGATGAATGAAATTACCTACCCCGACCGGGAGGGCAATCCATCCGGATATCTTTCCATCCGTTACTCCATACCCGAAGCTCTGGTAAAGAGCTGGTGTGAAGAATTTGGAGAAAGTATCTGTGAACAGATAATAAGCTCTTTTCTGAATCAACGGCCTGCCACGGTCAGATTGTGCAGAACAGGTCACGACCCGGAGCAGACTCTGCAGGAGCTTAAAGGTCAAGGTGTGGAGGTGAAAAAGGCTCCATATGCTGTGGATGCTTATGAAATTTCAAGGTATGATTACCTGGGCGGATTAGCAGCGTTTAGAGAAGGAAAGATACAGGTACAGGATGTGAGTTCTATGTTGGTGGCACAGGTGGCTGCCCCTGTTCCCGGAATGCAGGTGTTGGATGTGTGTGCGGCGCCCGGAGGCAAGAGCCTCCACGTAGCTGATCTGATGAATGGTCAGGGAATGGTTGAAGCAAGGGATTTGACGGAGTATAAGGTAAATCTGATCCGTGATAATATCGAAAGGCTGGGACTTGTCAATATACGGGCCAGAGTCCGTGACGCTTCTTTGATATATGAGGAAGATATGGAAAGTGCGGATCTGGTTCTGGCTGATGTACCCTGTTCAGGATATGGTGTGATCGGGAAAAAACCGGATATCAAATATCGCTCGAATCAGGAACAGCAGGAGTCCTTACTGGAACTTCAAAGGGAAATCCTGAAAGCCGCCGCTTCCTATGTGAAAAAAGGAGGAGTCCTGATTTATAGTACCTGTACGATTGGAAAAGCCGAAAATTTAGACCAGGTTCTGTGGTTTACAGAGCACCTTCCCTTTCAGATGGAATCCCTGAATCCATATCTTAGTCCTGAGCTTCACACGGAAACCACAGCACAGGGATATCTGCAATTACTGCCGGGTATCCATGCGTGTGATGGATTCTTTTTAGCAAGGTTAAGAAAGAAGTAGTATATGACAGAAAGAATAGAAAATAATTTGGATCTGCGTTCCATGTACATAGAGGAACTTGAGCAGATTATGATACAGATGGGAGAAAAGCCATTCAAAGCCAGACAGTTATTTGACTGGCTTCATAATAAAAGAGTGGATTCCTATGATGAGATGACAAATCTGTCCAGGCCTCTGCGTGAAAAACTGTCCTGCAAGTATCCGCTGGTGGACATCAAGGTGGTGGAGGTTCAGGAATCCAGGTTGGACGGAACCAGAAAGTTTTTGTTCCGCTTAGGAGATGGGAATGTGATTGAAAGTGTCTGGATGAAATATCATCACGGCAATTCCATCTGCATTTCATCTCAGGCCGGATGCCGTATGGGGTGCAAATTCTGTGCATCTGCGATAGGCGGTCTGGTAAGATCTCTGCATGCATCGGAGATGCTGGAACAGATTTATAAGATTTCTGAAGTTACCGGAGAAAAAGTATCGAATATAGTGGTGATGGGTACGGGAGAGCCTCTGGACAACTATGAGAATCTGCTTCGCTTCATCAGGCTGATCAGTGATGCTCGGGGAATGAATCTGAGCCAGAGAAATATAACCGTATCAACTTGTGGTATTGTGCCAAAGATGTATGAACTGGCAGATGAAAAGTTTCAGATTACATTGGCTCTGTCCTTACATGCGCCGGATGATGAGAAGCGGAAGGAGCTGATGCCCGTTGCAAATAAATATGCATTTAAAGAGGTACTGGACGCCTGCAGATATTATTTTAAAAAGACTGGACGGAGAATCACTTTTGAATATGCACTTGTGGCGGGAAAAAACGACAGTGAAAGGGATGCCAGGCTGCTTTCCGCGCAGATTAGAGACATCAATTGTCACGTCAACCTGATACCTGTTAACCCCGTCAGGGAAAGGGATTACGTAAAATCTGATAAAAATGTAGTAGTAAATTTTAAAAATAAACTTGAAAAATATCGAATTAATGTTACTATTAGAAGAGAAATGGGCAGCGATATTGATGGTGCCTGTGGACAATTACGTCGAAAATATATCGATAAACCCGAAGAGGAGAGGAAGACATGAAGGTATTTGCTGAAACAGACATCGGCCGGAAACGTCAGATGAACCAGGACTTTGTGTATGCTTCCGAACAGCCGGTGGGAAATCTTCCGAACCTGTTTGTTGTAGCTGACGGCATGGGAGGACATAATGCAGGTGACTTTGCCTCACGATTTGGCGTATCGGTACTGGTGGAGACGGTGCGAAAAGACACGAACTTTAATCCTGTTAAGATTTTACGTCACGGGCTGGAAGCGGCCAATGAACTGGTATTGCATCAGGCAAAAAAGGATGCTGCAATGGCAGGGATGGGTACGACCATGGTTGCTGTTACAATCGTAGGGCATTATGCTTACATAGCAAATGTGGGTGACAGCAGGCTGTACATCGCAACTGACAGACTGGAACAGATCACAAGAGACCATTCCCTGATTGCAGAGATGGTAAGAATTGGGGAGCTTACGCCGGAAGAGGCAAGAAATCATCCGGATAAGAATATTATTACGAGAGCAATAGGGACAGGAGAAGAAGTCGAGATTGACTTTTTTGATGTTAAACTGGAGCCGGGAAATCAGCTTCTGATGTGCTCGGATGGACTGACTAATATGGTCACGGATGAAGAAATCTATGAGGCCATCCAGATTCAGGAGGGGAATAAAGCACAAAGACTGATTGATATGGCAAATGCAAATGGCGGAAAAGATAACATTACAGTTATCATCGTCGAACCATTTACAAACGAGGTGAGAGAATGTTAAAAGAGGGAACAGTTGTAGGACAAAGATATGAGATCATAAGCCGTGTAGGCGGAGGCGGAATGGCCGATGTCTATAAGGCAAAGGACCATAAGCTGAACCGTATGGTAGCTGTGAAGGTCATGAAAGCGGAGTTCAAAGAGGACCCCACATTTATAACAAAATTCCGGAAAGAGGCGCAGGCAGCGGCGGGGCTGTCTCATCCGAATATCGTCAATGTCTACGACGTAGGGGATGATAACGGCCTGTATTACATTGTTATGGAACTTGTGGAAGGCATTACGCTGAAAGACTACATCGTAAGAAAGGGCAAGTTAAGCGTAAAGGAAGCCACCAGTATTGCAATTCAGGTTTCCTTAGGTCTGCAGGCGGCACATAATCGTGGAATTATTCATCGGGATGTAAAGCCGCAGAATATCATTATCTCCGTAGATGGAAAGGTAAAGCTGTCCGATTTCGGAATTGCGAAGGCGACCAATTCTAACACGATAACTTCCAATGTAATGGGATCGGTTCACTATAGTTCACCGGAGCAGGTGCGCGGAGGCTTCAGTAATGCAAAAAGCGATATCTATTCTCTGGGTGTGACATTGTATGAGATGGTCACCGGAAGGGTTCCGTTTGACGGCGAAACAACAGTTTCCATTGCAATCAAACACCTTCAGGAGGAGATAGAGCCTCCGACAAAATATACGCCAAATCTTCCGTATTCTCTGGAACAGATTATCTTGAAGTGTACTCAGAAGAGTCCGGACCGCCGTTATAATGACATGGCGGAACTGATTGCGGATCTGAAACATTCCCTGATGGATCCACAGGGGAATTTTGTAGCTCTTGCACCATTAGCTGCTCATGCACAGACGGTTATGATGTCTCCGGACGAGATGGAGAATATCCGGAACACACAGATGAGAGATGAGAACACCTCACAGCAGGGATATGCCGGCATGGATGAGGAAGAGGATGATGACGAAGACGAAGATGATGACTACGACTATGAAGAGGATGAGGAAGAGGATGATGACGAAGAGAGCTCAAAGCTTGAAAAGGCCATTACCATCGCCAGTTTTGTGATTGGTGCCATTGTCATCATCATATTGATTGTTTTTATAGCCAGGGCAGCGGGATTGTTTGGCGGTAAAGAAAAAACAAAGGATGACGCCAATTCAACCAGTATTTCCAGCAATGCAGAGGAGGAGACAAAAGTTACAGTTCCGGACCTTACAAACAAGACACAGGATGAAGCAGTCAAACTGTTAAATACTCTGGGGCTGGGCGGTCATTACAGCGGTGAAGAAAATTCTGATACAATAGAAGAAGGAAAAATCTGCTGGCAGGAGATTGCGGCGAATGAGAAGGTAGATAAGAATACCCAAATTAATTTTAAGGTCAGCAGCGGCAAAGGTTCTGTGACAATACCTGAGGATATTGTGAACATCAGCCAGCAAAATGCAACAGTGAAGCTGTCTGAGCTGGGCTTGAGCGTGGCTGGCAATGTGGAAAAGCAGAGCAGTGATTCCGTTGCAATTGGCAATGTCATCACCACGAATCCGGCACCTGGAACAAGTGTGTCTGCAGGCTCGGAGGTTACCTTAACAATCAGTACCGGACCGGAACAGAAGCAGAATACAGGGGACGAGGAACAGGTAAAAATTCCAAGCTATATAGGACTTACTCTGGAAGACGCACAGGCCAGCCTGGAAGCGAAAGGCATCGAAGTGGAGGTAGAATATGGCTCCAGTTCAGCATATGATAAGGGAGATGTTATCAAGCAGAGTGTAGCCGGAAATTCATCGGTGCCCAAAGGGTCAACCATAGTATTGACGGTAAATGATCCGAGTAAGGCAGCCGGCAATAATCCGGCCACAGCGACGGGGAAATGGTATTCCACAAGTCCTCTTCAAAAACCGCCAAAGTATAATGGCGGTATTGTGAAACTGGTTTTGGTACAAGAAGTTAACGGCGAAGAAAGCCAAAAGGAAGTTTATACGGGTATGCCCTGGGAGAATGGTGATTTTACCACTCCCATTGAGGGGGCCGACGGCGTCTCAACAGGCAAAATATATGTTTATGCAGATGGCAGTGACAGCCCAACCTACGTATATTCATCCGTTCCATTTGCAGAAAGTTAATTTATGACAGGAAAAATTATAAAAGGGATTGCCGGGTTCTATTATGTACTGGCAGATTCCTCCGTGTATGAATGTAAGGCCAAAGGAATCTTTCGAAAGGATAAGAAGAAGCCTTTGGTGGGAGATTGGGTGGAGATTGAGATTCTGGACATGAAAGAGATGACCGGTAATCTCGTCTCCATTTTACCAAGGACGAATGAACTGATACGCCCGGCTGTTGCTAATGTGGATCAGGCAATGGTTATTTTTGCTTTGGAAAAGCCAAAGCCGAATATTGCCCTGTTGGATCGTTTTCTTCTGATGATGGAATGGCAGAGGGTGCAGACAATTATCTGTTTAAATAAAGAAGATCTGGTCAGTCAGGCTGAAGTGTCTTCTCTGGAAGATATTTACAAAAGCTGTGGTTATGAGGTACTTGTAAGCAGCGTTGCCACAGAAGAGGGTGTTGAAGAGCTGAAAGCGAAGCTGGAGGGAAAAACCACAGTTGTGGCAGGGCCTTCCGGTGTGGGAAAGTCCTCTTTGACCAATCTTCTGCAGGAACATGTTCAGATGGAGACCGGAGAAATCAGTCAGAAACTGAAACGGGGGAAACACACAACCAGGCATTCCCAGGTAATCCCGGTTAATGCAGATACATTTCTGATGGACACACCTGGATTCAGTTCGCTTGCTACCATCGATGTGCCGAAGGAGGAACTACGTTTCTATTTTCCCGAATTCAAGGAATATGAGGGGAAATGCCGCTTTAATGGCTGCCTTCATGTGGATGAGCCCGACTGCGCGGTAAAGCAATGTGTGAAGTCCGGTACGATTCGTGCATCCAGATATGAAAACTATAAGATGTTTTATAAAGAATTGAAAGAGAAAGAAAAAAGGAGGTATTAGGAGATGTATCAGTTATCACCGTCAATTCTCGGAGCGGATTTTTTCAGGTTGGGCGAACAGATAGCAGAGGTGGAAAAAGCAGGCTGCGAATGGCTTCATATTGATGTGATGGATGGGATGTTTGTACCAAGCATATCCATGGGGATGCCCGTGATCAGTTCTCTCAGAAAAAAAACAGACCTCTTTTTTGATGTGCATCTTATGGTGGAGCAGCCGGAACGCTATGTGGAAGAATTTATCAGATGCGGGGCCGATATGATAACCATTCATGCAGAAGCCTGTATACACCTTGACCGGACATTGAATCTGATTCATGAATGTGGATCCAGGGCCGGAATTGCATTGAACCCTGCAACATCTCTCACAGCTTTGGACTTTGTCATGGATAAGATAGATATGGTTCTGCTGATGACAGTCAATCCGGGATTCGGCGGGCAAAGTTACATCGAATGCTGTACATCAAAAATTCGAAAGCTTAAAGGAATCATTGATGCGCTGGGAAAAGAGATTGATATAGAGGTGGATGGAGGAATCAACGAGGCTACAGTTGAAACAGTTCTAAAAGCCGGTGCCAATATTATCGTAGCGGGCTCAGGGGTGTTTCAGGGGAATATTGCAGAAAATATCCATATGTTTCAGAAAAAGTTCAGCGAATGCAGCGTGCTGACGGAGGAATAGAAATTGAAAACGATTTTAATCAGCGGGGGCGATATCAATTCTGATTTTGCCCTCAATTTTTTAGAGAAGAATGAGACAGACTATATAATTGCCATAGATAAGGGGCTGATGTTCTGCCATATATACGGTATTCGACCCACACATATTGTAGGTGATTTTGACAGCCTTCCTCCCGGCATACTGGAAACTTATGAAAACAATCCCGAGATTCATATCAAACGATTAAGGCCTGAAAAAGATGATTCAGATACGGAATCAGCACTGCATGTTGCGCTAGAGCTTCATTCGGATACTATCTGCCTTTTGGGTGCCACAGGCACCCGTGTGGATCATATGATGGCCAACCTGCAGCTTTTGGCCTACGCAGCCCTTCGGGGGATACAGATGTATCTTGTAGATGCGTATAATCTGGTGACTGTTCTGACTGCTTCCACAATTCTGAAGAGAGAAGAGCAGTATGGAAACTATGTATCCTTTTTCTCCATGGGGGATGAGGTCCCCGGACTGACTTTAAAAGGATTTAAATATCCGCTTACAAATTATTTCTTGACCAATGCTTCCTGTGGCCTTTCTTTGAGCAATGAGATACTGGAAGAAGAAGCGGAGGTAAGCTTTGCAAGCGGAATCCTTCTTATGGTGCAGTCAAAAGATAAATAGAAGTTGTAATTTTGTAAGAGTCCCTGCCGGATCCGGCAGGGACTCTTTACTAAAATGGTTCAGTATAATGCTTAAAAAAATAAAGAAAATACTTGACAAGTTGTATAAAATGACGTAAATTAATCATTAGGTAAACGTTTACATAGAAAGTTTGTAGTGGGTGATAATGGAAAAAGGAAAACAGAGAGGCAATGTAACCATAAAAGACATAGCCTGCGCAAGTGGTGTGTCGATTGCAACAGTATCCAGAGTGATGAATAATATTCCGGGGCGATGCAGTGCTGAGACAGAGGTGAAGATACGCCAAATCGCGGAAAAGATGGGATATGTTCCGAATGTAATGGCCAGATCACTGGTGACCCAGAAATCCGGTCTGGTAGCAGTTTTAATACCTGATATACACTATTACTATTACCAGGAACTCTATGCCGGTTTGGAGGATTATTTCAAACAGTATGATATTCGGCCTATTTTGTGCACGACTTTGCAGAACATGGAAAGAGAGAGGCAGTATATACAAAGTATGTCAAATGGTCTCGTGGATGGGATGATTATTGCCACATTGAATGGTCCTGAGAATAACGAAGAGATTCTGAAGCTGGTGGAGAAAGGGTTCCCGATTGTTACACTGGAACGTTATGGAGGTGATCTGGATAACTGCTGTAATGTCAGAGGTGACAATGTTATGGCCGGAGAGATGGCAGTCGATTATCTTTATGAAAACGGACATCGGAGAATTGCTTTTATCTGCGGGCCGGACGATGCAAAGAACAGTTCACTTCGCTATAGTGGTTACGTGAAAGGTTTGGAAAAGTATGGTCTGGGCCTTGACGCAGAACTTGTGATTGGAGCTGATTATCAATTCGAGAAGAGTGTAACTGCAACAGCAAGATTGTTAAGGAAAAAGGAGTTTACAGCATTAATTGCAGCGAATGACCTGATGTGTGTCGGAGCGTGCAATGCGATTAAGGCTATGAAAAAAGCAATACCAGGGGATGTATCTGTTATTGGACTTGATAATACGGCATACATGGAGGTTTACCATCCAATTCTGACATCAATCAGTTTCCCGGGGATTAAGATGGGTATTCGTGCGGGAAAGTGTCTGAAAAGACTGATTGATGGCAAAAGTCTGAAGCAGTCAGAATACATAATCGCACCGACATTGAAAACAGGCGAGAGTGTTCAACCGGCCGTTAAAGGAAGCTAAATCCTTTGGCCAGAAAGGTAAACGTTTACCTATATAAGGTTAAACGTTTACCAAATAAAGGAAGAGGAGAATTATATGGGATTAACATCACGTGAAAGAGTATTGATGGCGTTGAATCACGAGGAAACGGATCGGGTGCCCATTGATTTGGGATCATCAAGATCCACGGGTATTAATGCAAATGCGTATCAGGATCTGAAAAGATATCTGGGAAATGACAAAGAGACGATCTGTTTTGACGTAAAACAAGATCTGGCATATGCGGATTTCGACATATTGAGGCGTTTGGGAGTCGATGTTGTAATCCTGCCCCGCCTGGTACCTTCTATCGGAATTCCGATTGATAAGCTGGTTCCGGGAGAACTGCCTCAAAATGGTGGAAGCTGTCTGCTGTCGGAGGCGTTCAGACCGAAGGATATTGGTGGGGGAACATGGGGGGTTTTTGACGACGAAGGACATCTTCTTGCAAAACGTCCCAAAGATGGACTCTATTTTGATGAATGCTACAATCCGCTGAAAGAAGCAGAAACTCCGGAAGACATTGATAAGAACCTGAAATTACCCACTATCTCGGATTATGAGATGGAGTGGCTGCATAACAGGGCAAAAGATATCTATGAAAATACAGATTTTTGCATTTCCGGAGCCACCAGTACAAGTCTCTTTGAAAAGGGATGGAAGGACTGGGGAATGCAGACATTTATGGAAAATCTGTATGTTGAACCGGAATTGATTGCGTACTATCTGGATAAGATGACGGACGCATATATAGTGATGATGGAACGATATCTGGAAGCAGTAGGGGATTATGTGACTGTGGTTCAGAATAATGATGATTTTGGGGAGCAAAGAGGCATGCTTTTGTCTCCGGAAACCTATCGTAAATTTTTTAAGCCGCGCCATGCAAGAATCAACGAGGCCATAAGAAAAAAGAAGAAAGATATCCATATTTCACTTCACTGCTGCGGAGGAATTGCACCTATTATCGGAGATATTATCGAATCTGGTTATGATATCTTAAACCCGATACAGAAGGAATGTGCCAACATGGATCCGTACCAGATTAAGAAGGAGTTCGGCAGCAAGATGACAATATGGGGCGGAGCCTGCAGTACACAGACAACGCTGACACATGGAACGATTGAAGAGATAATTGCAGAATGTAAAGAGATGATAAAATGTTATGCCCCCGGAGGCGGATTCGTGTATTCGCAGATTCATAATATTCAGGCTGGGATTTCTCCTGAAAAAATTTTGGCAGTGTTTGATACGGCATTAAAATATGGGGTTCCTGAATTCTATAGAAAGTAGGATATGAGCATGAAGAAAGAGAAAATAGCTGTTATTGGCAGTTATGCAGTGGGAATGACAATTGTAGGAAAACATTTTCCAAAGGTTGGAGAGACGGTACCGGGACGTGATTTTCAGATGATGGGAGGCGGAAAGGGTTCCAATCAGGCAGTCGCAGCTGCACGAATGGGGGCTGAGGTATATTATGGCACCTGTGTGGGAAATGATTCTTTTGCCGATGATGCCCTTAAGATGTATGAAGAGGAACAGATAGATGCTTCTCATGTCCGAAAAAGCCGGAAAGGTTTATCCACAGGGGTAGGGCTGATTTTCGTGAATGAAGAAGGGGAAAATGAAATCGTCATTGACTTTGCGGCCAATAAGGAATATTCCAGAGAAGATGTGGAATGTATGATGCCGGCGATTCGGGGCTGCCGGTTGTTGCTTATGCAGCTTGAGTGTAGTATGGACATTGTAGAATATGCCGCCAGACGCTGCAGGGAGGAAGGTGTTCCTTTTGTTTTAAATCCGGCACCTTATTCTCTGCTGAGTGACGAGCTGCTGGGAAATTGTACATATTTGATTCCCAATGAATCAGAGGCGCGTCAGATCCTGGGTCTGGAGGCAGATGATGAGATATCTGATGAAGAGGTGGCGGAGAAATTATATGCCAGGGGAGTGGAGAACGTAGTGATGACACTTGGATCCCGCGGCGCATATATTCGAAATGCCCAAATTTGCAAAAAAGTTGCGGGAATCCCCGTAAAGGCTGTAGATACCACGGGGGCCGGAGATACTTTTACAGGTGCGTTCTGTGTTGCGCTGGCAGAGGGGAGGAGCATTCGGGAGGCCGTCAGATTCGGAAATGCGGCGGCAGGAATCTCGGTGACAAAATATGGAGTCATTGATTCTATTCCGAGACGTAAAGAGGTAGAAGAACGATTGGAGGAAGCGAGATGAAAAAGCACGGAATTTTAAACAAAAGGCTGATGGAAGCAATTATGGATATGGGGCATACGGATATTATGGTAATAGGAGACGCCGGTGTTCCGGTTCAACGGCCGGAACAGCGGGTGGACCTGGCGCTGACCGAAGATGTTCCCACGATTGCAGAAGTATTAGATCTCATCATGGATGAGATGATTTTTGAAAAGGTTGTTGTTGCCGATGAGCAAAAGAAATATAATCCGGTACATTTTAAAAAGGTCGAGGAGCTGGTAAAGAAACGTTATGAAACGATGGAGGTAGAATCTATGCCCCATGAAGAGTTTTTCGCGGAATATCTGCCGAAGGCCAAGTATATTGTAAGAACCGGAAATCTGATGCCATGGGGAAACGTGGTGCTTATCGCCGGTATTGACGCAAAAAAGTGGTTTGAAAAGGAAGGTGCCATTACACCGGATTACTATGCACAGCGTGCAGGCTACGACAACTAAATGGATTCGTTCACCGAGTAAAGGTGCGAAAGGAGAAGAATATGAAAAAAAGGGCTTTAGCATTGATTCTATGTGGGTTAACGGCAGCTGCAATGGTCGGATGCGGGAATGTTGAGACATCAACGGGAAGTAAATCCAAATCTGTGGCTGCATCAGGGAGTGAGGATACGGATGAAAAGAAAGGTACGGATACAAAGAAAGCATCAGATATACAGGTATCTGTCGTATTGCATGCGCTGAATGGTTCTTTCTATACAAAGATGCAGGAAGGGGCAAAGCAGGCCGGAGAAGATCTGGGAATCAAAGTAAACGTATCTGCACCAAACACTGCAAGTTCCTTACAGGAGCAGGTGAGTCTTTTGGAGACGGCGATTGCCTCCGGGTCGGATGCGATTGCAACGGTCACATGGGATCCGACAGGATTTAACAATGTGATAGCGGAGGCAGCAGACAAGGGTATTCCGGTTGTAGGTTTTAATATGGATGCAGAAGGCTGCGGAACAGCTGCATTTATCGGGCAGGACTATGAGACGGCAGGTTATGATCTGGGAAAATATGTTTTCGATAAAATGGGCGGAGAAGGAACCTATATCATCGCCTCCTGTGGCCCCACAGATACGGCTCTTGTAGCACGTGAAGCCGGTGTTGACAAAGCTGCCGGGGAGTATGGAGATAAAGTTAAAAAGATTGAAACCATTGATATTGGAACAGACCTTACCAATGCATACAGTGTGATTGAAAATGCATACCTGGCAAATCCGGATGTGAAGGCAATTATCGGTGTGGATGTATATTCAGAGGCCATCGGAAGCGTTATTGAGGATTATGATCTGAGCGGCAAAGTATATGCAGGCGGATTTGATTTGACGGAAGGCATGCTGAACCATATAAAAAAAGGAAGTGTTCAGGTGACTTGCGGACAGAATCCTTATATGCAGGGGTATTATTCCGTTCTTGAATGTTACATGAATCAGGCACATGGCTGCGATTTTCTGGATATTAACACTGGGGCTCAGCTTGTAGATACGTCTAATGTAGATACCGTGGAAGCGGAATAAAAAGAAAGCTTTTAAGAATAAATGGGGGCACTGCCTTCGGCGACGGAGGAAAACGGGGGCAGTGCACAGGAAAGCGGATAGGGTTTTAAAGATGAAAAAAGCGGAAAAGAAATTTAAGTTAGCAGGAACCAGAGAATTTGGTGTTCTGATTGTCCTGCTGCTGATTTTTGTTATTATGAGTATCTGTTCTCCGGTATTTCTCTCTGCTACGAACCTTGTAAATGTGGTTCGGCAATGTGTGGAAATCGGGATTATGGCAATTGGTATGACATTTTTGATTGTAAATGGGGATATGGATCTTTCCATTGGTTCAACCTTTGCGGTATGTGCCATGATTGGCGGTACATTATTTAAATATGAACTGTGTCCGCCTACCCTGGCATTTTTGGCAGTTCTACTGGTTGGAGCCGGGCTGGGGATGCTTAATGGTCTTATGGTTACAAGGGTCGGAATTCCGTCCTTTATTGTGACACTGGGAACAATGAAAATCTATCGGAGCTGTGCTTATGCCATCAGTGGAGGAACCAGTGTCAGTGTATTTCCGGAATCTGCGACAAACAGCTGGGTGTGGCTGTTCGGTGCAAAGATTGATGGTGTGCCGGTACAGATTTTTATTATGCTGATTATGTTTGTGATTGCTCATATTGTATTGAAGAAAACAGTGTACGGGAACCGGGTTTATGCCACCGGAGGGAATGAGCGTGCAGCCAGGCTTTCAGGTATTAATACAAAAAATACGCGGCTGATTGCTTTTATTATTCAGGGCGTCTGTTGTGCAGTAGCGGCAATCATTGCGCTTACCTATTTGAATTCCGTTACTACCACCAGTGGAGAAGGACGTGAGATGGACAGTATCGCCGCAGTTATTTTGGGTGGGGCAGCCTTGAGCGGTGGCCGTGGAACAATTATCGGAAGCTTTATCGGTGTCCTTATTATGGGCATTGTTAAAAATGGTATGGTTCTTCTGGGAGTGCCGGTATTCTGGCAGGACGGTTTTATCGGTGTAGTTGTAATACTGGCAGTTTTGGTGGATGGCCTCATTCACCGGAAAGATGCTAAGAGGTAAGAGACATGGCACCTATAATTGAATTTCGAAATATCACAAAACGCTTTGGAGGAACCGTAGCACTGGATCATGTATCCTTTCAGATAAATAAGGGCGAGGTACATTGTCTCTGCGGAGAAAATGGGGCGGGTAAATCCACACTCATCAATTTATGCAGTGGTGTTCTGGAACCAACCGAAGGGACGATTTTGATCCATGGACGTGAGGAAAAAATCAACAGTGTGCAAAAGTCTGAAAAACTTGGCTTTGCGATTGTTCATCAAGAGGTTCCGCTATGTCTGAATATGAGCATTGCCCATAATATATTTCTGGGTTCGTGTGAAGCGTGCAAGGGTGTGTTTTTGAACGAGCAGCATATCAATCAAAAGACAAAGGAACTGCTGGACCAGTTCCAGCTGAAAGCAGATCCGACAGAACTTCTGGGAAACTTGAGCATCGCAGAGCAGTCCATGATACAGATTGCCAAGGCCCTGTATTCCAGACCGGAAATTCTGATTCTGGATGAACCGACTGCAGCGTTGACGAATAATCAACGGGAGGTCATGTTTGACGTAGTCCGTAAGATGATAAAGGAGCAGCAGACAACAGTGCTTTATGTCAGCCACCGCCTGGAAGAGGTCATGGAACTCGGAGACAGGATGACCGTATTCAAAGACGGAAAATTTGTTGCAACAAAAAATGTTTCAGATGTGACAATCGACGACATCATATCCATGATGGTAGGGCGTGAAATCGACAAGTCCGAATGGGGAAAGACCTTTGCGAAAGATGAGGTACTTATGTCAGTGGAACATCTGACCTCGGGCAGAAGATTTCATGACATCAGTTTTAGCTTGAGGAAGGGAGAAATACTGGGACTGGCAGGCTTTGTGGGGGCCGGCAGAACAGAGGTACTCTCTTCAATCTTTGGCATAGATAAACTGGATTCGGGAGAGATTCATCTCAAAGGCAAAGAGGTAAAAATCAAATCTCCCAGAGATGCCATCAGGCACGGAATCAGCCTGATTCCCGAGAATCGCCGGGATGATGGACTTGTGACCACGATGTCCATTCAGGAGAATGCACAGCTTACGGTGCCTGAACGGATTTCCACAAAAGGATTTCTGAGCAGAAAAAAAGCAGACAGACTCATGCAGAAGATGATAAAATCATACTCCATTAAAGTCGGAAAAGCAGACGATGGGATACTCACCTTAAGCGGCGGTAATCAGCAAAAGGTAGTAATCGCCAAATGGATCGGAAATGACCCCGAAATCTTATTGTGCGATGAGCCTACAAGAGGTATCGATGTGGGGGCAAAAGCAGAAGTCTATGCGATACTGCGGGAGATTGCATCAAAAGGAATTGGTATTGTTGTGGTTTCTTCAGAACTTCCGGAGCTGCTTTGTTTATGTGACAGAATCCTGGTGATGCATGAAGGGAAAATAACCGGAGAGCTAAGCCGGGAAGATGCGACGGAAGAATTGATTATGAAAGCCGCAGCGGCTGTTTAAAGCATGATACCGCCCTGCTCGGGCTGCTTTCTCATATTTTGCGGGTTCCAAGAACATGCTATTTCATGCAAGCATGAATAGCATGTTCTTGAAACCCTGGTATCATACATTAAAACGGAACAGGATAACATCCCCATCTTTGACGATGTATTCTTTTCCTTCCATTCGTACCAGTCCCTTTTCCCGGGCACCGTTATAGGATCCGCAATCCAGGAGATCTTTATAGTTCACAACTTCGGCCTTGATAAATCCTCTTTCGAAATCTGTATGGATTTTCCCTGCTGCCTGTGGTGCTTTTGTTCCTACTTTTATGGTCCATGCCCTTGTTTCGTCTTCACCGGCGGTCAGAAAGCTCATCAGCCCGAGGGTTCGGTAACTTGCCTCGATTAATTTATCCAGACCCGATTCCTTCAATCCCAGGTCTTCCAGAAACTCCTGCTTTTCATTATCATCCAGCTCGGAAATCTCAGCTTCAATTTCAGCACATACAACAAATACTTCACTTTGATGTCCGGCGGCATATTCTCTTACTTTCTGCACATGTGAATTGGAGGTGCCATCATCCGGGAGATCATTCTCGCTTACATTGGCAGCATAGATCACCGGTTTATTCGTCAGAAGATTGTACTCTTCCAGCCAGGTTTCCTCATCTTCGTTCTCAGTTTCAAAAAGAATTGCATCCTTCCCATCCTCCAGATGCTGTTTCAAACGATTCAACATCTCAAGTTCTTTTGCAGCCGCCTTATCCATACGGGCGGTTTTTGTGGTCTTGGCGATACGTCTTTCCAGAATTTCCAGATCAGAGAAAATCAGTTCAAGATTTATCGTCTCTATATCCCTCAGAGGATCGATACTCCCATCCACATGAACGACGTTATCATCTTCAAAACAGCGTACTACATGAACAATAGCATCCACTTCGCGGATGTTGGCCAGAAATTGATTTCCCAGACCCTCTCCTTTAGAGGCTCCCTTCACCAGGCCGGCTATATCTACAAATTCAACAACTGCCGGAGTAACCTTCTTTGAATGATAGAAATCTCCCAGAAGTTTGATTCTTTCATCCGGAACAGGAACAATTCCCACATTGGGATCAATCGTACAAAAGGGGTAGTTTGCTGATTCCGCACCCGCTTTTGTCAATGAATTGAACAGGGTACTTTTTCCCACGTTCGGTAAGCCTACAATTCCTAATTTCATAGTACATCCTTTCTTTTTATCAACACGTATCTATACGGTTCTTCTCCCTGATTCACTATTGTACCACAGGTTATGAAAATTGAAAAGAAATGAATCGTGACAAAACAAGCCTCTTTCTCAAAAAACACCTTGCTTTTTTTTGAAATATAGGATAGAATAAATCCATAAGTGGTACAAAGTGGTGAAAAGTGGTGTGAAGTGGAGGAAACGTGGCAGTGACTGAAAGGACACACCAAAGAGTGGATAGTGGGGAGCTTTCCACTTTTGAAAAGAGGTAATTGCGTATGTTCATGGGAGAGTATAGTCATACAATTGACCCCAAGGGGAGACTGATCATACCATCCAGATTTCGTGAGCAGCTCGGTGACGAGTTTGTTCTGACGAAAGGTCTGGATGGCTGTCTCTCTATCTATCCCATGGATGAGTGGGAAAAGTTTGAAGAGCAGTTACGCAGCTTACCACTTACGAACAAGAATGCCAGAACCTTTTCACGTTTCTTTGTTGCCGGAGCAACTGCATGTGAGCTGGACAAGCAGGGGAGAATTCTCGTACCGGGTACGCTGCGGGAGTTTGCGGGTCTGGAAAAGGATGTGGTGCTGACAGGTAACATTAACAGAATTGAAATCTGGAGCAAACAGAAGTGGAGCGAGAACAGTAACTATGATGATATGGATGCGATAGCTGAAGGGCTGGAGGATCTGGGAATTACCATCTGACAACTGAATGAATGTGCTTCACATACAGGAGATGTAGAGCAGTGGAGTTTAAACACAAATCTGTGTTACTGGAAGAGACGGTTGACAATCTGAATATCAAGTCTGACGGAATTTACGTGGATGGAACCCTAGGTGGTGCAGGCCATGCCTGTGAGGTCTGTAAAAGATTGTCAGACAAAGGAAGGTTTATTGGCTTTGATCAGGATGCAGATGCCATACAGGCGGCTGGGGAGCGGCTGAAGGATTATGCGGACCGGGTCACTGTTATTCGATCCAATTATTGCTATATGGCAGATGAACTGAAAAAAAGGGGTATATCATCAGTAGATGGGATTTTACTGGATCTGGGAGTTTCTTCCTATCAGCTGGACAATGCCAAAAGGGGCTTTACATATCGTGAAAATGTGCCGCTTGACATGCGTATGGACCAAAGACAGAAGCGCACCGCAGCTGATATTGTGAACCAATATTCGGAAAAGGAGCTATATCGGATTATAAGGGATTATGGTGAAGAGCAGTTTGCACAGAACATTGCCAAGCATATTTGCCTTGCAAGACAGGAGGCACCGATTGAGACGACTGGGGAGTTAATCGAGATCATTAAACATGCTATACCTGCAAGAATCCGTGCCACGGGTGGACATCCTGCAAAGAAAACATTTCAGGCGATACGAATTGAGTTGAATCAGGAACTGGATGTACTTAAGGATTCACTGGACGGAATGATTGAACTGCTGAATAAAGGTGGAAGGTTATGTGTAATTACCTTTCATTCCCTGGAAGACCGGATTGTTAAGACGATCTTCAGAAGAAATGAAAACCCCTGTATTTGTCCGCCGGATTTTCCGGTCTGTGTATGTGGCAGAGAGTCCAGGGGAATTATGATAAACCGCAAACCGATTGTACCAACAAGAGAAGAAATAGAAGCAAATAAGCGGGCGAAAAGTTCAAAGTTACGTGTTTTTGAAAGACGGTGAACTGTTACGCTGTCAGGAGTTAAGATATGGCGAAAAAGTCAAACAGAAGGGTAGATTCAAGAGCGGATCGTTATGTAAGAGATACTTACGAAGATGGAAGTGCAGTACGTAGACTTTCCTATCTTCCGGAGGAAGAGGAAGGTATAGAGCTTCCGAAGCGGAAGGTCAGCAGACAGACACACCGGAACCGTCAGCGGGCGACGCAGATGGGCAGAGGGTATGTACTGTTTCTGGCAGTTGTATGTGTAGCGACAGTGTTTGTTTGTGTCAATTTTCTGAAGCTGAAAGCCCAGATTACCACACAGAACGAAACTGTGGTATCACTTGAAACCAAACTCAGCAAATTGAAAGCAGATAATGATGCTTATTACAATACAGTTATGGCATCTGTTAACATGGATACCATTAAAGAGGCAGCGCTGAATCGCCTGGGATTAAAGTATGCAGATGAATCCCAGGTTCAGTACTATGACACAAAAGGGAACGACTATGTACGTCAGTATGCGGATGTTCCGGGAACTAAGTAAGTGAGGACGCAAATTGAGCAAAAGAAAATCCCAAAAGCGTCGTAATGTGATTTACAAAAGGAAAATAAACGGCAGGATAAGTAAAAAGCTGGTAGGACTATTCATCTTAGTCGTGCTGGCTTTAGTCGGTTTGGCACTTAGAATCACATATATCAACGCGACTGACCATCAACAATATAAGCGTCAGGTGATGAGCCAGATACAGCAGCAGTACGACAGCCGTGTGATACCATTTAAACGAGGAGAAATTTTAGACCGGAATGGTACAATCCTGGCTACCAGTGAGAAGGTCTATAATGTGATTCTGGATTGTAAAGTGGTAAACAGCACGATGAAAGTAAAGGGTGAAAAAACACAGAGATATCTGGAGCCTACAGTAAAGGCTCTTGTGGAGGTGTTGGGTCAGGACGAGAGTACAGTCCGGTCAAAGCTCGAAGACGAAGAGACAAAAAACAGTCAGTACCAGATATTGCAAAAAGAGTTGTCAATCACGGATAAAAAGAAATTTGAAGCATATCTGGATGTGAACAGTGAAGAAAACGCGGGGTTAAGCAAAGAGGAAAAGGCAGAGCGCCAGAAGGTGAAAGGGGTATGGTTCGAAGAAACTTACCTTAGGGTTTATCCTATGAATTCCCTGGCCAGTGATTTAATCGGCTTTACCTATGATGGCACGACTGCAGATTGGGGAATTGAAGGATATTATTCCAGTGTGCTGAATGGAGTGAACGGCCGGCAGTTCGGCTACTTTAATTCAGATGCGGATGCAGAACAGACGATCATCAACCCTGTGGACGGAAAGAATGTAATCTCCACCATCGATACAAATATTCAGCAGATTATACGTAAAGTCCTGGAATCCTTTCAAGAAGAGATGTCAGACGGTCCAAATGGGAGCAAAGCTGCCAAAAATATAGGAGTTGTGGCGATGAATCCCAATACCGGTGAGATTCTGGGTATGGATTCTTCAGACTGGTATGATTTGAATAATCCGAGAGACCTGACTCCGTTCTATTCTCAGGAAGAAATTGATGCCATGGACGATCAGGCAAAGTTCAACGCTTTGAACAATATCTGGAAAAATTATTGTATTACAGACGCATATGAACCGGGTTCCACTTTTAAACCGATGACTGTAGCAGCTGCTTTGGAGAGTGCCAGTGTCACTGGGGATGACACTTATTATTGCGGCGGATACAAAACAGTCGGGGGAGTGCGCATCAAATGTGCAATTTATCCGGAGACTCACGGAAACCTGAATTTGGAAGGCGGATTGAAGCACTCGTGTAATGTGGTGATGATGGACATTGCGGATAAGATGGGGCCTGAGACCTTCCTGAAGTACCAGAAACTCTTCAATTTCGGTTCCTATACGGGAATTGATCTGCCCGGAGAAGGAAGCGGGATACTCCATAAGCTGGATGGACTGGGTTCTACGGAGCTGGCGACAGCTGCCTTTGGCCAGGGATTTACCAGTACTATGATACAGGAGGCAGCAGCATTTTCTTCTGTAATTAACGGCGGAACTTACTATAAACCGCATGTGGTAAGTACGATAACCGGCGAGAGTGGAGCGGTTGTTGAAAGTCTGGATCCGGTGGTGATGCGTCAGACCATCTCTCGGGAGGTCAGTGATGAAGTCCGGGAATACCTCGGAAGCGTTATGGATTCAGACGGAACTGGTGCAAAGGCCAACGTGTCCGGATACAGTATGGGCGGCAAAACAGGAACTGCACAGAAAATCCCCAGAGCTGATAAGAAGTATCTGGTATCCTTTATTGGATTTGCACCACTTGATAATCCTCAGGTCGTCTTATATGTGGTAGTAGATGAACCGAATGCCGAAATACAGGCAGACAGTAGTTATGCTCAGAAGATTTACAAGAGAATTATGACAGAACTTCTGCCCTATATGAATATTTTTCCTGAGGATCCAACAAAGGTAGAAAAGGCAGATGAAAGCGATAATACCGCAGGGTCTGTCCCGGACGGTACGGCAGATGAGAATGTTCCGAATCCTCCGGAGAATGAGAATCAGGAGAACAACCAAGAAAACAAGGATATGCTCAGTGAAGGAATTACCAATTCGGATGAAGCCATTACAAATGAATAGAAAGAGTAAAAAAGCTTATTGTTAAAGTACTAACCCCATGGAAGCTGCCATATAGATTATTAATGGTTTCTATGGGGTTACTCTATGCGTAAAAATAAGACTTATAATAAGAAAAAGGTAGTTATTATATTTTTCTGCTGTGCATTTATGCTTTTCGGCCTGGTGGGAAGACTGGTATATCTGATGGTATTTCGTTCGGATTATTATTCAGAAAAAGCGGATGACCTCCATGAACGGGAGAGAGATATCAAGGCTGCCAGAGGAAAA
This sequence comes from Novisyntrophococcus fermenticellae, assembly GCF_018866245.1. GTDB lineage: Bacteria > Bacillota > Clostridia > Lachnospirales > Lachnospiraceae > Novisyntrophococcus > Novisyntrophococcus fermenticellae. The sequence goes on along the minus strand of NZ_CP076458.1, from coordinate 2,346,490 downwards.
ATTCTGGATGCCAATGGTGTAGTTCTGGCGGCAAATAAGACGGTATGTACGATCTCTGTGATTCACAGCCAGATCGAAGAACCGGAAAACGTAATCAATATGCTGGTTAAAGAACTTGGAATCAGTGATGAAGCTGCCAGAAAAAGAGTAGAAAAACGATCTTCTATAGAACGGGTAAAGACGAATGTGGACAAGGAGGTGGGAGATAAGATTCGTGCCTATGGATACAGTGGGGTGAAAGTAGATGAGGATTTTAAAAGATATTATCCATATGGGACGCTGGCTTCTCATGTTCTGGGATTTACCGGTTCTGATAATCAGGGAATTATAGGATTGGAGGTTAAATATGATGATGTATTGGAAGGAATTAATGGAAAGATACTGACTACCACCGATGCCCGGGGTATAGAACTGGATGTGATTGGTGAGAGTCGTGTGGAACCTGTAGCCGGGTATAACCTGCGTATAAGCCTGGATAGAAATATCCAGCTTTACTGCGAACAGGCCGCCCGGAAAGTAATGGAGGAAAAGCAGGCAGACAGTGTCTCTATTTTATTAATGAATCCGCAAAATGGCGAGATTTATGCCTGTGTCAATGTACCAGAATTTGATTTGAATGATCCCTTCACGCTGAATTATAATGTAGATACATCAGCCTTAAGTGAAAAAGAGATTCAGGACCTATGTAACAAGATGTGGCGGAATGCATGTATCAACGATACTTATGAACCGGGTTCTACATTTAAAGTATTTACCATGTCAGCAGGTTTGGAGGAAGGTGTTGTAAGCCCGACGGATACCTTTTCCTGCGGTGGATACCGGGTGGTGGAAGACAGAAGAATTCACTGCCATAAGAGAACCGGTCATGGAGCGGAGACCTTCGTGCAGGGAGCACAGAATTCCTGCAACCCGGTATTTATAGATGTTGGTCTGAGACTCGGTGTGGATAACTTTTATAAGTATTTCAAAAAGTTTGGATTGATGGAAAAAACCGGTATTGATTTGCCGGGCGAAGCCGGGACGATTATGCATAAGAAGGAAAATGTGGGTCCTGTAGAACTGGCAACGATGTCCTTTGGACAAAGTTTTCAAATCACGCCCATACAGCTGGCAGCTACGGTCAGCTCGCTTGTGAACGGGGGGACCAGAATAACGCCCCATTTCGGTGTGGATGTGATGGATGATGATGGCGTCTTGATAGAAACTCTGAAATATAAGACAAAAGAGGGCATTTTATCAAAAGAGACATCAAAGTTAGTGGATGAGATTCTGGAGTCCGTTGTATCGCAAGGTTCAGGAAAGAATGCATATATAGAAGGGTATAAGATCGGTGGGAAGACAGCAACATCGCAGACACTGCCAAGAAGTGCCAACCGATACATCTCCTCATTTCTGGGATTTGCACCTACGGACAATCCGCAGGTGCTGGGGGTATGTATCATAAATAATCCGCAAGGGGTGTATTACGGAGGAACAATAGCTGCACCGGTGATGCGGGGGATTTTTGAGAATGTATTTCCCTATATGGGAATAGAAAAAAGTGAAATGGTCTCTGATGAAGACATATCACAGGAGTAAAAAAATCTTGCAATACGTTTTTCAACACTATATACTGTTTAGAGGATATCTGGTTACATGAGTGGATAAAAAAGACACAGATGAGAAAACTACAGTTAAGCACTTATATTTCGACAGACGCACACGAATGGAGGAAAGTATGAATTTTAAAATTGTAGTAGTCCCTGTACTTGTGGCATTTGCCTTAAGCCTCTTGCTGGGACCAATCATCATACCCTTGTTACGCAGACTTAAAATAGGCCAGACGGAGCGTACAGATGGTGTGAAATCCCATCTGAATAAGACTGGAACACCTACGATGGGCGGCCTGATTTTTCTGATTTCTACCACAGTTACCGCCTTGCTTTTTGTAAAAGAATATCCCAAGATTATTCCGATTCTGTTCCTGACTCTGGGATTCGGCATTATAGGATTTCTGGATGATTATTTAAAAGTGGTTATGCGAAGAGCAGATGGGCTTCTGCCCGGGCAGAAGATGGTCTGCCAGATAATTGTCACATCAGTATTTGCCTTCTATATGATACGTTTTACAGATGTATCACTGGCTATGAAAATTCCATTTATGCCGGGTACGATGCTGGATATGGGCTGGATGGCCATACCCCTTTTGTTCTTTGTAGTACTGGGAACAGTCAACGGCGTAAACTTTACGGATGGGCTGGACGGCCTTGCTTCCAGCGTAACTGTAATGGTGTCTACTTTTTTTATGGTAATAGCAATCGGGGAAAAAAGCGGGATTGAGCCCATGATCTGTGCAGTGATTGGAGCTCTGTTAGGATTTCTGGTGTTCAATGTATTTCCTGCCAAAGTATTTATGGGAGATACGGGATCTCTGGCTTTGGGGGGGTTTGTGGCAGGAACTGCCTATATGCTTCATATGCCGCTGTTTCTGCCGATTATCGGATTTATCTATATGTTTGAAATTATATCGGTGATCATGCAGGTTACATACTTTAAGATTACCCATGGAAAACGGATATTTAAAATGACGCCCATTCATCATCACTTTGAATTGGTGGGCTGGTCTGAAACCCAGATTGTGGCAGTGTTTTCCATTGTGACAGCAGTACTTTGCATGATTGCCATTTTGGGAATTTAAATTAACTGAGGAGGAAAAACAATGGATTTGCAAGGGAAGAAAGTATGTGTGTTCGGATCTGGAAAAAGTGGAACAGGAGCAGCCGGACTCTTAGTGCAAAAGGGAGCCTGCCCTATTATATATGATGGAAATGATAAACTGGATCCGGAAGATATTCTGGCAAAGATAAAAGATGCCGGGGAAACACAGGTGATTTTAGGTGAGCTGCCGGAAGCTGTATTGAATACATTGGATTTAGTGGTCATGAGTCCGGGCGTTCCGCTCGACCTTCCGATTGTTAAAAAGATGCGTGAAAAGAACATACCCATCTGGGGCGAGATAGAGCTGGCCTTTCAGAGTGGAAAGGGAACTCTGCTGGCGATTACGGGAACCAATGGAAAAACCACCACGACAGCATTGCTGGGGGAAATTATAAAAGCATACTATCCTGAAACCTATGTTGTGGGGAATATTGGAATTCCTTATACAGATATCGTTTCGGATCAAACGGAAAAAAGCGTAACCGCTGCGGAAATCAGCAGCTTTCAATTAGAGACCATTGATACCTTTCATCCGAAAGTGAGTGCAATTACCAATATTACCGAGGATCATCTCAACCGTCATCACACAATGGAGGAATATATCAGAGTAAAAGAACAGATTGCCAGTAACCAGACTTCTGATGACTTCTGTATTCTGAACTACGAAGATGAGGTGCTTCGGGTCTTTGGAGAAAAAGTGAAGCCCCAGGTTATATACTTTTCTTCTCTGCGGACACTGAACAAGGGAATCTACTTGGATGGAGAAAAAATCATCTTTAATGATGGACAAGCCCGGATCGAAGTTACGAACATCCATGATTTGAAACTTCTGGGGCTGCATAATTATGAAAATGTAATGGTTGCAACTGCCATGGCATTATGCGCAGGTGTCCCAATGGATTGTATCCGAAAAGTGATCCAAAGCTTTCCCGGTGTAGAACACCGAATCGAGTATGTGACCGAGAAAAATGGTGTTGCATACTACAACGATTCCAAGGGAACCAATCCTGATGCCGCGATCAAAGGAATCCAGGCTATGAACCGCCCAACCTTGCTGATTGGAGGGGATTTGATAAAAATTCCTCCTACGAAGAATGGATTCAAGCTTTTGACGGAAAAGTCAGATACCTTGTCCTGCTGGGGCAAACCCGTGAAAAAATTGCCGAAACAGCTATGAGCCTGGGATTCCCGGCAGAACGGATACTTCTTGTTAACGATTTGAAAGAAGCTGTGGAAATCTGCGTTTCCAAAGCAGAACCCGGACAGGCCGTCCTCCTTTCCCCTGCCTGCGCCAGCTGGGGCCAGTTCGACAACTACGAACAACGCGGGGATCTGTTCAAAGAATACGTTTATAATCTCACCACACTTTAAGTCCAAGGTCATGCGTTTCATACAGGTATGAAACGCATGACCTTGGAACCCTGGTATCATGTCATCTGCCGGCTTACTGAAAGGGCCAGACCCATCTCGGCAAGCAGGAACAACACCGAAGTTCCCCCATAGCTGATAAATGGAAGTGTAATCCCTGTATTGGGGATGGTGTTTGTCACCACTGCGATATTAAGGATTACCTGTATGGCCATGTGTCCCATAATTCCTGCTGCAATCAGGGCTCCGGGCAAATCCGGTGCATGTGTGGAAATAACCATCAGCCGCCAGACGAGTAAGGTGAACAGGATAATTACGAGACTGGCCCCCACCAGTCCGGTTTCCTCACAGATAATAGAGAATATCATGTCATTCTGGGCCTCGGGTACAAATCCCAGCTTTTGCAAAGAGCTTCCCAGTCCCTTTCCGAAGATTCCTCCGCTTCCGATTGCATAGAGCCCTTGAATTGTCTGAAAGCCTTTTTCAAAGGCCTCCGGGTTTCTCCAGATGGAGATACGCTCGAGCCGGTAACTTTCCAGGCTTAAAAAGACCGCCACAAAACTGATGCCGGCGCCACCGATACCAATGAACGGCAGATAACGCGGATTAGAAACGAAGATAGTAATGACAGCAATTCCCAGGATGATAATGGCGGTGCTCAGGTTGTTAGAACCCACCAATCCTACGATGGGAAGAATACTGATCATGACCATCAGCATGAACCAGATGCTGGTGGTCTTCTTTTTGGTTTTATCGATGATACCGGCCAGGAACAGGATGACAGCCAGCTTGGCGAATTCCGAGGGCTGGAAGGAAAGAGGGCCTATAGAGAGCCAGCGCCTGGAACCGTTATACTCATCTCCGAAGAATAGTACGGCAAGTGAAAGCAGATGTGCAAGGAAAAATAATGCAGGTGCAAACTTAAGCAGCCGGTGATAGTCCATTTGAGCAACTATGTACATACCCAGAAATCCAAGAGCTGTTGCAAAAAGCTGCTTTTTAAAATAATAGGCACTGTCATGAAATTTAACACGGCCGTTGTAAGCACTGGTGCTTAGAAGAAGCACAAGGCCGCATACGACCAGTAAAAGAACCAGGACAAGCAGGGTATAGTCAATTCGAGAGGATTTTTTCATCGTACATGGCCTTATGTCTTTTTCATTAGTTTATGAAAATTCCGGGAAAACTATGCTGAAAAGAATACTGTGTCAAAAAGAAGGTATGCTGCATAGTATAATGGGAGAAGATTGACGGGAGCAGAAGCATTGGACCTATACCAAATTGAAGGGGGAGTTCCTCTGAACGGAGAAGTGCAAATTCAAGGGTCAAAGAATGCGGTACTGCCCATGATGGCAGCTTCAGTTCTGCAAAAAGGCTGTGTTTGTTTGAAGGGCTGTCCGGATATAGCAGACGTGCAGTGTATGGAACAGATTCTGCAAAGTATTGGTGCCAGAGTCTGGAGAATAGCCGGTGATTTATATGTGGACTGCAAAGAAATAGATACAGGAGTAATACCGGGAGCGTATGCGGATAAGATGCGCTCCTCCATTATTTTAATGGGGGCATTACTGGGCAGGATGGGCAGAATCAGAGTTGGACGGCCCGGAGGCTGTACAATCGGGGAACGCCCTATCAATCTGCATCTTTCGGTGCTGGAGGCTCTGGGTGTAGCTCTGGAAGTGGAAGATGGAGTGATTTATGCCCGGGCTGACAGAATTAAAGGGGGATATTATAAGTTTCCGAAACGCAGTGTTGGTGCGACAGAAAATGGGATTCTGGCCGCGGCGGCAGCGGATGGTGAAACGGTTTTGGAGAACTGTGCAAGAGAGCCTGAAATCATACATCTATGTCAATTCCTGAGATCCATGGGGGCAAACATTGTGGGAGAGGGAAGTGCTACAATCCACATAGAAGGGGTTAAAGACCTCCACGAAACCTGCTTTGAGGTTCCCGCGGATCGGATTGTGGCGGGAACGTATCTGCTGGCTTGCGCAGTTACCAGGGGAAATATACGTCTGACCCATGCGCCGATCGGGGAAATGCAGGCGCTTCTCCGTGTATATAAGGAAATGGGTGGACAATATGAAGTAAAAGGTGGTAAACTTATAGCAGACAGCCGCCACCTGAACCGTCCCGTCCCTTATCTGAAGACTGAAGAATATCCGGGATTTCCCACGGATCTGCAGTCTTTGCTCTTAACACTATGTGCGACCATCCCGGGCGAAAGCAGGATTGAAGAGACTATATTTGAGGATCGCTTTAAAGCTGCCCTTCAGATTAAGCATATGGGTGCCGATGTCAGAGTAGAGGGACGTGTTGCTGTAATCAATGGGCAGAATTTACACGGAGCCACGGTTAAAGCAGAGGAGCTCAGAGGCGGTGCAGCCCTGGTTCTGGCCGGATTGGGAGCCAGAGGAATCACCAGGATCGGAGGTATCTGCCATATTGAAAGAGGATATCAGGATATATGCGGTGATATCCGCAGTCTTGGCGGGAATATCAGCAGGCAGAGTACGGAGGAGCTATGAAACAAAGAAAGAAGAAAAGGTTGCCAAAGAGACAAAAGCGTCTTATAATTCTATCCATCAGCGGGATCATCCTTTTGGGTATCCTGCTGTTTGGTGCAGGATTTTATACACAGAATGTACAAGTAGTTGGAAATAAACACTATACGGAATCCGAGGTTAAAAACATGGTGATGCGGGGACCAATCTCTTGGAATACCCTGCTGATGTCAACATTTCGGGAACATATTTTATTTGACAACACTGCATTTATGGAATATGTGGATGTTGAGTACCTCAATCATAATACGATCAGACTTCATGTAAGTGAAAAATACCCTATAGGATATGTGGAATGGCAGGAGCAATATTATTACTTCGATAAAAGCGGAATGGTTCTGGATTGTGAAGAAAAAACAGAAGAGGAACAGCCCGGAACCAGTGATAGTACAGATAATTCCGCCAAGAGTCAGTCTGCGCTTGTTCCGGATACGCTGAAGGAAGAAGCCTCGAAGCCTTTTCATCCGGATCTCGATGAAGTACCTTTGATTACAGGCCTTACATTCGACAAAACTTCTGTCGGTACAAAACTGGATGTCCCGGATGATTCGATATTTAACAGCATTCTTGGACTGACACGGATGTTTGAAAAGTATCAGATAGTGCCTGACAGTGTGGAAGTAAGCGAGGACTATGAGCTTACGCTGCATTATGGGAACATTAGAGCAGCCCTTGGAAAGGACGAAAATCTGGAGGACAAGATGACCAGGGTAGCCGGAATTCTTCCGAAATTGACTGGCGAATCAGGGATACTTCATCTGGAGGAGTTTACATACGGTACACAGAACATCATATTTGACAAAGATCAGATGTAACCAGGATATGGAAAATAAGTAAAAATTCAATGAAATCGAAAAAAAGAGTTGATTAATCTTATAAGAAAAGATATTATATATCTATATGTAACCAAACAAATGATTATAAGGTGAAAAGTACCCAGAGGGGAATAGAAATAGGCGTACGCCATGAAGGAGGAAGTACCTTGTTAGAAATTATGACAAATGAAGCAGAGTCATCAGCAAAGATAATCGTCATCGGTGTCGGTGGTGCAGGGAATAATGCAGTAAACCGTATGGTGGATGAAACAATAGGGGGAGTGGAGTTTGTCGGTGTGAATACCGATAAGCAGGCACTGACCTTATGTAAGGCACCCACTGTACTTCAAATTGGAGAAAAGCTGACGAAAGGCCTTGGAGCAGGAGCAAAACCGGAGGTTGGTGAAAAGGCGGCAGAAGAAAGCGCTGAAGAGATAAAGCAGATTCTGGAAGGTGCAGACATGGTATTTGTTACCTGTGGAATGGGCGGCGGAACAGGTACAGGTGCAGCTCCGGTTGTGGCAGGTGTCGCCAAGGAACTGGGGATATTGACAGTCGGAGTGGTAACAAAGCCTTTCCGCTTTGAAGCAAAGACCCGTATGAGCAATGCACTTATGGGTATTGATAAATTAAAACAGAATGTGGATACATTAATCGTGATCCCGAATGATAAACTACTGGAAATCGTTGATCGCAGGACTACCATGCCGGAAGCCTTGAAAAAGGCAGATGAAGTGCTTCAGCAGGCTGTCCAGGGAATCACGGATTTGATTAATCTGCCTGCTTTGATCAATCTGGATTTTGCAGATGTTCAGACGGTTATGACGGACAAGGGGATTGCACATATCGGTATCGGAGAGGCAAAGGGAGACGACAAAGCTCTGGAGGCCGTACAGCAGGCAGTATCCAGCCCGCTGCTTGAGACAACCATTCAGGGTGCCAGCCATGTCATCATCAACATCTCAGGTGATATCTCCCTTATGGATGCTAATGATGCCGCGAGTTATGTTCAGAACCTGGCAGGTGAGAATGCGAATATTATCTTCGGTGCAATGTATGATGATTCCCTGACTGATTCCTGCAGGATTACTGTGATTGCTACAGGACTGGATGATTCCACTGCAAAGCAGCCAAGTGTATCGGCAGCTAAGAAAGCAGCAGATGACAAGAAAAAGAATGCATTTAACAATGCAGGCTTTACGATGCCCACATTTACAGTGCCGCAGACCGGTAATCAGCAGAAGCCATCATCTTCTAATCCCGTAGTAAGCAATGTACCAAAAAAAGATATCCAGATTCCGGATTTTCTTAAAAACCGCAAATAGGTATGATGTGAAAGACTATAAGGCAGGGTGCAGCTAAAAGGCAGCCTGCCTTGTTTTATATACCAAAGTATGCAAGGAAAGCTGCCGGATTACATACAAAACGAGGAGGCACTGAAAGATGAACATTACAGGTCATACAAAGCTTACAGGACTGTTAGGAAGTCCGGTAGGACATAGTATTTCTCCGCTCATGCATAATGAAGCATTCCGGCAGCTTGGTCTGGACTATGTCTATCTATGCTTTGATGTGAAGGAGGACGGACTGAAGACGGCAGTGGATGGTTTGAAGCTGGCAGGCATCAGGGGATTCAATCTGACGATGCCGGATAAGAATAAGATGATAGAACTGGCGGATTGGCTGTCACCGGCGGCAGAACTGATAGGAGCTGTGAATACAGTGACTCATGAAGAAGGAATTTTGAAGGGATACAATACGGATGGAATTGGTTTTATGCGTTCCGTTGAGGATGCAGGCTATGATATTATCGGCCAGGAGATGACCTTGATGGGTGCAGGCGGAGCCGCGACTGCAGTTTGCGTACAGGCGGCTTTGGATGGGGTGAAACGGATTAATCTGTTCCTGCGGAAGAAAAGCCGTTTCCATCAGAGAACAGAGAAGTTGGCACACAGGTTGTGCGGAGATACCTCTTGTGAAGTGGTTTTATATGAACAAGGAGATCAAAAGAGCCTTAAAGAGTGTATCGGGAGGAGCAGGATTCTGGTGAATGGAACCTCAGTTGGTATGTTGCCGGAGACTGATGAATCCATTATAGAGGATGCGTCTTTATTTGTGCCGGAGCTGATTGTGGCCGATTTGATTTATAACCCAAAAGAGACAAAGCTTCTGCATATGGCAAAAGAGAGAGGATGCCGAACCTTTAACGGTATGTATATGCTGCTTTATCAGGGAGCAGAGGCCTTTAAGATTTGGACCGGATATGACATGCCGGTGGATATTATCAAGAAAAAGTATTTTGACTGAATCGTGACGTTCTATATGCGGGAGGGACATGATGGGTTTACAAGTAAAGAAACTGCGAATTGGAGAAGGAGTACCAAAGATCTGTGTGCCGGTAACAGGAGTGAGCAGAGAAGAAATTCTGGAGCAGAGCGGAAGTATTGCCCGGTCCGGCCCTGATTTGGTCGAGTGGCGCTGTGATTATTACAGAGATATTCTGAAGGAGGGCTGCTGTCTTCGAATGCTAGAGCTTCTTTCGGATGTTTTTAAGGAAATCCCGATTCTTTTTACCTTCCGCTCGTCCATGGAAGGAGGTAATTGTGAAATTTCTCCGGAAGCATACGAAACGTTAAATCTTGCAGCAGCCGATCAAGGTATAGCTGACCTGATTGATGTGGAGGTATATAGGGACGGACTGGATGCAAAAGGTCTGATCAAAAAGATCCATCAAAGAAGAGGGAAGGTTGTGGCTTCAAACCACCATTTTGATACGACTCCATCTGTGGAGGATATGACAAAACTGATGAAAGGAATGGAGAACATGGATGGGGACATCCTGAAGCTGGCAGTGATGCCGCAGGAGCCGAAGGATGTGCTGAATCTTCTTCTGGCAACCTCCCAGGTTTCTGCAGGCACAGTCAGACCCGTCGTGACCATGTCTATGGGAAATCTGGGTACCTTAAGCAGGATCAGCGGAGGAACCTTCGGTTCAGCCATCACCTTTGCCTCTGTAGGTGAGCCTTCGGCCCCCGGACAGATATCTCTGGATGATATAAGAATGATTTTTTCATTATTACATAAGTAAATCAAGCGAATCCTGTCGAACTTTTTTGAATTTCGACACCCAGGTTTTGACAAATTTAATGCCCCCTGGAACCTATAATAGTACTTGTTATTCCAGTAAGTACTCATGAGGTTACAGGGGGTATTTTGTGTCTTACGAATTCTATCTGGATGTATATTTCATAGAGAATCTCGTGATTAACTATGCGTTGTTACGCATGACAAACAAACTTCTCAGATGTTCTGCCACACGTGTGAGGAGTCTCCTGTCTGCAGCGGCCTGTTCCGGGGCTGCAGTTGTGGGCCTTGTATTGCTTTACCGATACAACATGTTAAGTACAACACTGGTTTCTGTGGCTGCAAATACTATAATGGTAAGGTTTGGCTGCAAAATCAAAGAGGGAAGACGACTGGTTCAGGGTATGCTGTTCTTTTATATGGGAACAGCATGTATGGGTCTGGCATTTTCATGGCTGCGGCGGCTGACCGGTACGGCAGGGGTGAGAGCCTTCTGTCTGACGGCAGCAGTAAGCTATCTGCTGATTTATATTCTTATGAAAGTTTACGATCAGGTGAAGCTATGGGAACAGCGGTATTGCCGGGTTACCCTCTGTCAGGATGGAAACGTAAAGAGAGTAAAGGGACTGTATGATACAGGCAATATGCTTTGGGACACCACTTTGCAAAGCTATGTGTCGGTCATTGACATCTCGCTGATAAAAGAACTGCTGTCAGAAGAAGCCGGCAGGGAGCTGGAAGAATTCTGCGCGCAGCGTGTGCCGGAATCTCCGGAATTGCTGAGTGCCCTGCGGCCTCATTATATCCCCTATCAGTGTGTGGGATGTGAAGGAGGTCTGCTTCCTGTCGTAGTTTTGGACTATCTATGTCTGGAACAAGGCGATGTACAAAAGTTGGTTACCCATCCGGTAATCGCAATTGACAAGACCTGTAGTTCTTCTCTCCGGAGCTATCAGATGATTTTGAACCCAAATCTAATAGACAGTTAGGAGGAATTCGAGTATGTTGATGCAAGCTACTCTGCCAAGCCATTTCAGGCTTCGCATGCTGCCCAGGTTCTCCACGGTTATGTATAAAAGACCGGGAGAATTGTATTACATCGGGGGGAGTGATGTCCTGCCCGAACCACTATGTGCTAAGGAGGAAGCAAGGGCAATTGCCCAACTGTCCGGGAAAGAAAGCGAAACCGCCCGGAGTGAGCTAATCGAACATAATCTGAGATTGGTGGTCTATATAGCACAAAAATTCGATAATACCGGTGTTGGTGTGGAGGATTTGATTTCCATAGGTACGATTGGTCTGATAAAGGCAATAAATACATTTAATGTTGAGAAAAAGATTAAACTTGCAACGTATGCATCCAGATGTATAGAGAATGAAATTCTTATGTATCTGCGCAGAAATAATAAAACGAAAATGGAGGTCTCCATCGATGAACCTTTGAATGTGGACTGGGATGGGAATGAGTTACTGTTGTCTGACATTCTGGGTACCGATGAAGATATTATATACAGGGGAATTGAAGATGAGGTTGAAAAGAAGCTTCTGGGGAAGGCGATAGGAAAGCTCAGTGACCGGGAGCAGACAATTGTAAAGCTTCGCTTCGGTATTAATATGCCGGAAGGGAAAGAAAAGACGCAGAAAGAGGTTGCGGATATGCTGGGAATCTCCCAGTCCTATATTTCACGACTCGAAAAAAGAATTATGAAACAGCTGAAACGTGAAATTGTAAAGTATGAATAAGCGAAACTGAACTTATGGCTGAGTAGTAACTTTAAATTCAATCACTTTGTCAAGGGCTAAAATTTTATTAAATTTCATCTGAAAACGCATAGCAAGACGTGAGAATGAGAATCATTTTATTAGAGTGGTGATTATCATTGATAGGAGGATTCTTGTTATGGCGCTTAATAAAGTTGAAATATGTGGTGTGAATACGGCGAAACTTCCGATTTTGACGAACGAGGAAAAAGAGAATCTGCTTCTGAAGGTAAAAGATGGGGATGAAGAAGCCAGAGAGCGATACATTAAGGGGAATTTAAGACTGGTCTTAAGTGTAATCAAGCGCTTTTCCAGCAGCAATGAGAATGCCGATGATCTCTTTCAGATTGGCTGTATCGGGTTGATTAAAGCAATTGATAATTTTAATACATCATTGAATGTAAAATTCTCTACCTATGCGGTGCCGATGATTATCGGAGAAATACGCCGCTATCTCAGGGATAATAATGCTATCCGCGTTTCCAGATCCCTACGTGACACAGCATATAAAGCAATCTACGCACGTGAAGTATATATGAAGAAAAATCTCAGGGAGCCGACAATTATGGAAATTGCCGAGGAGATTGGGATGGAGAAAGAAGAGATTGTCTATGCACTGGATGCAATTCAAAACCCGATGAGTCTCTATGATCCTGTCTATACCGAAGGAGGAGACACTTTATATGTCATGGATCAAATCAGTGACAAAAAAAATAAAGAGGAGAACTGGGTGGAGGATATCGCTCTTCAGGATGCCATGAACAGATTAAATGAAAGAGAAAAGTATATTGTAAACCTACGTTTTTTTGAGGGAAAAACACAAATGGAGGTTGCCGAAGAAATTGGTATCTCACAGGCCCAGGTCAGCAGATTGGAAAAGGGCGCATTACGCAGTATGAAAAGTTATTTGAGTTGAAAAGAGTATAAAATCGCTACAGTTCAGTATTTGTAGTCGGAATCAATCTATGGTATAATAAATCAAATCAGTGATATTGTAACAGTTTTAATCATCATGAAACGTAACTGTTACAATTTGTACAGGAGTTGATAAAATGAGGGGCGAAGACCGTAGAATTGAGATTCTGAATCAAATCAAAAATAGTGATAAACCTCTGTCAGGGACAGTACTGGCCGGAATATTTCAGGTGAGCAGGCAGGTTATCGTACAGGATATCGCATTGCTTCGCGCGGCGGATTATGATATCATCTCTACGAACAGAGGATATATTCTGAAGGGTCCAAATCAGTCATCAAGAGTATTTTGCGTAAGGCATACGGACGATCAGATGGAGGAAGAACTGAATACAGTTGTGGACTGTGGAGGCATTGTAAAAGATGTTTTTGTGAATCATGAGGTTTATGGAGAGATACGTGCTGATTTGAATGTCAGTTCCAGACTTCAGGTTTCCCGGTTCATGGAAGGAATCAGAAGCGGGAAATCCAGCCCCCTGAACAAAGTAACCAGTGGGGTTCACTGCCATACAGTTCTGGCAGAGTCAAAAGAGGTTCTGGACAGCATTGAGCAGGCACTTGGGGAACATGGATTTCAAGTGCGGCGAATAGAATAGAGTATTTATATGCATACTAAAAGGAGATATCTTTTTCAGTTCTTATATGGATTGAAACAGAGATATCTCTTTTTTGGTTAATAAATAGACAAAAATACATGTAAAAATAAAAAAAACATTAAAAAAAATTTCAGGAAAGTTCTATTTTTGTAAAAACACCTTCTGAAATATTAAAAAATTATAAATTTCCCGACCAGGGTTTGTAACCGATTTGTATGATATAAACAATTTTTTCGCAAAGTAATTGTCTGATATATAGAATTCGATTTTTGTTGACAAATTCAAATTTTAGCAGTAACGTAAGTGCGTTAAATTAAGAAGGGAGGGAGAAAAACGGAAGCATTTAAAGAGGATTTACTTCGTCAGATTAACTGTGACACGGTATTTACCATTCCGGTTTTCGGTGGTATTCCAGTATTGGAATCCACGGTAGTTATATGGATCATCATGGCGGTACTGATTTTGATGTCCATATGGCTGACCCACGATTTGCGGGTTGAAAATCCGGGGAAGAAACAATTGATGGTTGAGGCTGGTATCGATTGGCTTGAGAACTTTTTCCGGGATCTGTTGGGTGAGAAAGGGAAGCGTTATACTCCCTATATGATGACAATAATCATATTCATCACTGTTTCGAATCTGATTGGACTTTTAGGATTCAAACCACCGACGAAAGACATCAACGTGACAGCGGCATTGGCGATTATGAGTATTATTGTGATCGAGTATGCCGGCATTCATGCCAGTGGAGTAGGGGGATGGATAAAAAGCTTTGCCCATCCGATGGCATTGATTACTCCAATCAATATTCTGGAGATCGCTATCCGGCCGGTTTCTCTGTGTATGCGATTATTTGGCAACGTGGTTGGAGCATTTGTGGTTATGGAACTGATAAAGGGTGTATGTCCGATACTGCTGCCATTTCCATTCAGCTTGTATTTTGATATTTTTGATGGAGTGATTCAGGCTTACGTGTTCTGTCTGTTAACGTCTTTATTTATCAGTGAACAGATTGAAGCGTAACAATAGAAAAACATGCAGACAGGCAGCGGGAAGAATACGATTCCATCCGCACCTGAAAAAACGATGAGTGAAAAGGAGAAAAATCATGAGTTTAGTAGCAATTGGAGCAGCAATCGCAGCATTTACAGGAATTGGAGCAGGTATTGGTATCGGTTTGGCAACAGCCAAGGCAACAGAGTCCATCGCAAGGCAGCCGGAGGCGGAAGGTAAAATTTCCAAGGTTTTGCTGCTGGGCGCAGCGCTTGCAGAGGCAACCGCTATCTATGGTTTTGTAATCGGCCTTCTGATTATCTTTGTATTGTAAGAAACTGGAAATATAAGCAGTTCAATAACAAAAAGGCAGGTGCAGCAAAGTGCTGAATATAAGTTTTTGGAACATGGCCGGTGTTGTCATCGAAGTACTGCTGTTATATCTCTGCCTGAAGAAATTTCTGTTTAAGCCAATTAAAGCAATACAGGAAAAGCGTCAGGCGATGATTGACGGACAGATGCAGCATGCGGAGCAAAAGAATTCAGAGGCTTTGGAATTAAAAAGCCAGTATGAAGAAAAAATCGCATCGATGCAGGATGAGTCCGACCAGATGATAGAAAAAGCGAAGAAAGATGCGCAGTTCGAATATGAACGGATTATCAGCCAGGCGAACAGTGAGGCTGGCAGCCTGATGAAAAAGGCAAAAGATAATATCGAACTTGAGCGGGAAAAAGCAAAGCATGAGATGGAGTCTCAGGTGGCAGACCTTGCTCTCTTGGCAGCATCCAGAATTTTGGGAGAAAAGTCAGGGGCAGAAAGCGACCAGGCGCTCTATGATCAGTTTTTGAATAAAGCAGGTGACAGTGATGACAGAGACCGCAATTAATTATGGCATAGTTTTGTATGAACTGGAAATAGATGAGAAGGCCATAAATCATACGGCAAAGATATGGGAAGAAATTCCTGAAGTAGCGGAAATACTTACAAACCCCACGATATCTATGGATGTCAGGCATAGCATCATCAGTAAGATATTCCCGGAAGAAATCGTTAACTTTCTGAAAAAAATGTGTGATAACCACAAGATTAGCATGTTAAAGGATGTGTTAGAGGCTTATCACGATTATAGAAATAAGAAAAGAAATATCTTATCTGCATCCTTGTATTATGTCACAGAACCAAAAGAGGAACAAAGAGAGCGGATTGAGAAGTTTCTTTGCAGAAAATACGGTGCCGGTGAGGTGGAGTTAACCATGGTACACGCTCCGGAACTGCTGGGTGGCTTTATTATACGGACGGGCAGCCGGGAGTTTGACTGGAGTGTTCGTGGACGTATGCAGCAGCTGGCATCCAATATGAAAAGAGGTGAACGAGTTGAGTTCAATTAATTCAGAAGAAATCATATCGATTCTGAAAGAGGAAATAGAGAATTACGACGCCGTCGCCAAAGACCAGGAGACTGGTACCGTCATCTACGTAGGCGACGGCATTGCAACTGTATACGGAATCGACCATGCCATGTATGGGGAAATCGTTACATTTGAAAATGGCCTTAAGGGTATGGTGCAGGATATCAAGCGTCATCAGATCGGCGTTATCCTCTTTGGCCGGGAGACCGGAATCAGGGAGGGAACCCGGGTAGCTCGTTCGGGCAGAAAGGCGGGCGTACCGGTAGGTGATAATTTTATCGGACGCGTCGTGGATGCGTTAGGAACGCCTATAGATGGAAAAGGGGAAATTAAGGAAGATGGTTTTCGCCCGGTGGAGCAGCCTGCTCCCGGAATCATTGACAGAAAATCCGTAGATACACCAATGGAGACAGGAATACTGGCTATCGATTCCATGTTCCCGATTGGCCGTGGCCAGAGGGAACTGATCATCGGTGACCGTCAAACCGGCAAAACTTCTATCGCTACAGATACAATCCTGAACCAGAAGGGAAAGGATGTAATCTGCATCTATGTGGCAATCGGACAAAAGGCCTCCACAATTGCAAAACTTGTGAATACCTTTACGAAACACGATGCTATGGATTATACAATCGTAGTTTCTGCCACAGCAAGTGATTGTGCACCTTTGCAGTACATCGTCCCTTACTCCGGAACCGCGATGGCTGAGTACTTTATGCATAAAGGGAAAGATGTGCTGATTATATACGACGATTTGTCAAAACATGCGGTAGCATATCGTGCACTTTCCCTGCTTTTAGAGCGTTCACCGGGACGCGAGGCTTATCCCGGAGATGTATTTTACCTGCATTCCAGATTATTGGAGAGGTCCAGCCAGTTAAGTAAAGAACTGGGTGGAGGCTCCATCACAGCACTGCCGATAATTGAAACACAGGCCGGAGATGTGTCAGCATATATACCAACCAATGTAATTTCCATCACGGATGGCCAGATATTCCTGGAAAGTGATTTGTTCAATTCGGGTATGCGCCCGGCCGTCAATGTAGGACTTTCTGTTTCACGTGTAGGTGGTGCTGCACAGACAAAAGCCATGAAAAAAGCATCCGGCAGTGTGCGTATTGACCTGGCACAATATCGTGAGATGGAGGTATTCACCCAATTCTCATCAGATTTGGATGATGCAACCAAGGAACAGCTGCAGTATGGAAAAACGCTTATGGAATTGTTAAAACAGCCGCTTTCCAATCCGTTACCGTTGAATCAGCAGGTAATTACGCTGATTGCGGCGACACATAAACAGATGATGCATGTAGAGGCAGCAAAAATTAAGGCGTATCAGAAGGAACTGCTGGATTACTTTGCACGTGACTATCCGGAAATAGGCCAGGAAATAGAGGAAAACAAGGCACTTTCTGATGCTTTGATTGAAAAGATTGTTCAGGTGGCAGCTGAGTTTAAAGATAAGAGCAGGTGATAAATCATGGCGAATATTAAGGAAGTACAGGACAGAATCAAGAGCATTCAGGATACAATGAAAATTACAAATGCTATGTATATGATTTCTTCTTCTAATCTTAAAAAAGCAAAAAAGGCTTTGGAAGATACAGAACCCTACTTCTACACCCTGCAATATGCCATTACCCGTATTCTCCGTCACATGCCGGAACTGGAACACAAGTATTTTGATATGCGCTCTGCTGTACGGCAAAAAGACAGAAAAATCGGAATTATAGTTGTCACTTCAGATAAGGGTATGGCAGGGGCCTATAATCACAATGTAGTGAAGAGGGCAGAAGAAAAGCTGGCCGGTGAGGGACAGAAAAAATTGTTTGTACTGGGAGAACTTGGCAGACAGTATTTTCAGAAACATGGATTTGAGATTGAAACCCAGTTTCACTTTACCGTTCAGAAACCTACCATGCATCGTGCAAGGGTCATATCAGAACAGATTGTCGATATGTATAATAGAAAAGAACTGGACGAGGTGTATATCATATATACACAGATGGAGAATTCTGTTTCCATGGAAACCCATACGATGCAGCTCCTGCCACTGAAGAAAGGGCAATTTCAGCAGAAAGTTTCCGCAGAACTTGCAGGTACACATCAGGAGGATATCCGGATGGTGCCTTCCCCGGATGATGTGCTGAATATGACTGTTCCCAACTATATTACGGGAATGATTTACGGTGCTCTGGTGGAATCTTATTCCAGTGAGCAGAATTCCAGGATGATGGCAATGCAGTCCTCTACGGACAATGCCAGGGAAATGTTGTCTGAATTATCTATTGCGTATAACCGCGCAAGACAGGCGGCTATTACCCAGGAAATCACGGAAGTAATCGGCGGGGCCCGGGCACAGAAAAAGGAGTAGGAGGTTATTATGAATATAGGCAAGATTGTGCAGGTAATGGGACCTGTTGTAGATGTGGAATTTGAAAACCAGGATCTTCCGGCCATTAAAGATGCGCTTACTGTACAAAATGGGGATCAGAAATGTGTAATGGAGGTTTCCCAGCATATAGGGAATCATACAGTGCGCTGTATTATGCTGGCGGCCAGTGAAGGACTTCACAGAGACATGGAAGTGATTTCAACAGGAGCGGGAATCTCCGTACCGGTTGGAAATAAAACACTGGGACGTTTGTTCAACGTACTGGGTGATACCATCGATGGAGAAGAAAGCCTGGAGAAAGAACAGCATTGGGTTATTCACAGGGATCCTCCTTCCTTTGAAGAGCAGAGTCCTGTTGTGGAGATTCTGGAAACCGGAATCAAGGTAATTGATTTGCTTGCTCCTTATGCAAAGGGTGGTAAAATTGGTCTGTTCGGCGGTGCAGGTGTGGGAAAAACTGTGTTGATTCAGGAATTGATTACGAATATTGCTACGGAGCATGGCGGATATTCAATCTTTACCGGCGTAGGGGAGCGTTCCAGAGAGGGAAATGACCTCTGGTGTGAAATGAAAGAATCCGGTGTACTGGAAAAGACGGCACTGGTATTTGGTCAGATGAATGAGCCCCCGGGAGCGCGTATGCGTGTAGCCGAGACTGGATTAACGATGGCAGAGTATTTTCGTGATGAGGAGCACCAGAATGTATTGTTGTTCATTGACAACATATTCCGTTTTGTACAGGCCGGTTCTGAGGTTTCTGCGCTTTTGGGCCGGATGCCCTCAGCAGTTGGCTATCAGCCTACACTGGCTACGGATGTCGGTGAACTTCAGGAGCGGATCGCTTCTACAAAAAATGGCTCTGTAACTTCGGTGCAGGCAGTATACGTACCGGCGGATGATCTGACAGATCCTGCTCCGGCTACAACGTTTGCACATCTGGATGCCACGACTGTGCTTTCCAGAAAAATAGTGGAGCAGGGAATCTATCCTGCGGTGGATCCGCTGGAATCCACATCCCGTATTCTTGAGGCCGATGTGGTAGGTGAAGAACATTATGAGGTTGCACGTGCGGTACAGGCGATTCTGCAAAAGTATAAAGAGCTGCAGGATATCATCGCAATTCTGGGTATGGAAGAGCTGTCTGATGAGGATAAGAATACGGTGTATCGTGCCCGTAAAATCCAAAAGTTTCTTTCACAGCCTTTCCATGTGGCAGAGACATTTACCGGGGTTTCCGGTAAATACGTTCCGCTGAAGGAGACCATCCGTGGATTTAAGATGATTATTAACGGTGAAATGGATGAATATCCGGAGAATGCGTTCTTTAATGTGGGCGGTGTGGATGATGTCATAGAGAAAGCAAAAACAATGATGGACCAGACAACAAAAGCCTGACAGGAGTGAAATGATATGGCTGAGAAAGAAAGAAATTCATTCTACCTGAAGATTCTGGCTGCTGATAAAGTTTTTTGTCAAGGCAAGGCGTACAACGTAATTCTGCCAGCAGTGGATGGTCAGTTTTCAATTTTGGCACATCATGCGGATACGATGGTGGCAGTGCAGACCGGAGAACTGAGATACCATACATTGGATGGCGTGTGGCATACGGCGGTAGTGGGCAATGGATTTGCTCAGGTAATCAACAATCGTATGACCGTACTTGTGGACTTTGCGGAGCGTCCGGAGGAGATTAATATCCTGCGTGCCAAGGAAGCCAGAGAACGTGCAGAGGAACAGCTGCGGCAGAAGCAAAGTATACAGGAGTATTATCACACCCAGGCATCGCTGGCCAGAGCGATGACCAGACTGCGCGTTACCGGAACGAATAATATTAACAGAAAATAACTGAGATAAATTTAATTTTTGTACTTTTGTTCCTGTTGTAATCCCGGATGAATTATTATATAATAAAGCAAAGGAAATCTGCACAGAAAAAGGAAAGCTTTATTGGAGGATAGGATGAATAAGGAACTTAAGGAAGAGATTTCGGGTAATAAGGACGGGAAAGAAAAGATAGTTGATATGATACCGGAGATTCCACAAGAGGTTGCCAGAAGATTTGAGAAGGATAAAGATATCCAATATGAAAAACTGGTACAGCGGCTAAAAGATGAGCATGTATGGTAGGAGCAGAAAAAGACGTTTATCTCTGGAAGATAGACGTCTTTTTTGGAAACTTCAGTCGGAGGTCTGTTACATTTCTTTCAGTGGAAATGAAAAATACCTTATCGCATTGTTATAAGAGATACCTTTGATAATTTTTTCAAGGGCCTTGTAATCTTCAGGATATTCTCCATTCTCCACCCAACTTCCAATCATTTCACATAAAATTCTCCGGAAATACTCATGCCTTGTATAGGACAGAAAGCTCCTGGAATCCGTGAGCATGCCGAGAAAATTTCCGAGCAGTCCAAGGTTTGCCAAAGAGGTCATCTGCTCCGTCATGCCCTGCTTGTGATCGTTGAACCACCAGGCACTTCCCTGCTGAAGCTTTCCGGCTGCAGAGGAATCCTGAAAGCATCCAATTAATGAACCTATATAGGCATTATCATTTGGATTCAGAGAATACAGGATGGTTCGGGGCAGCTGATCCGTCTCAATCAGTGAATTCAGAAAATCCGCCGTGGCTGCGGCAGGAGCGTAGTTATCAATACAGTCGTAGCCAGTATCGGACCCAAGTCTTCGGAACATTAAAGTGTTATTATTCCGTTTGCATCCAAAGTGAATCTGCATTACCCAGCTGCGGCGATGGTATTCTTTTGCTGCAAACTGCATGAATGCAGTCTTAAATTTCAGTTGTTCTTCTGAAGTTACTTCCCTGCCATTCAAACGTTTTATAAGAATATCGTTCACATCCTCTTCAGAAGACGGCGTATAGTAGACATAACTCAATCCATGATCGGATACGGAACAGCCATTCTCTGCGAAGTAATCCATACGCCTGCATAGCGCTTCTTTTAAAGAAGCAAAGTCTTCGATTGCAACACTGCTGACCAGAGACAGCTGCTTCAGGTACTCCGGATAACTGTCAGCCTCCAGATTCATGGCCTTATCCGGCCGCCATGCAGGAAGAACCTTTACATTGAACGTATCATCTGCTTTTATCACCTGATGCCAGTGCAAATCGTCTACAGGGTCATCGGTAGTGCACAGCAAGGTGACACATGACATCTGAATCAATCCGCGCACAGACATCTCAGGTGAACGGAGTTTTTTGTTACACAGGTTCCAGACCTCTTCGGCCGTGCCGCCATTTAAGACTCCTTCATAGCCAAAATATCTTCTAAGCTCCAGATGGCTCCAGTGATACAGGGGATTCCCGATGGCTTTCTCCAAGGTCTCAGCCCACTTTTGGAATTTTTCTTTGGGACTGGCATTTCCGGTGATGTATCTCTCATCCACACCATTGGAACGCATCTGGCGCCACTTATAATGATCACCCCCCAGCCATACCTCTGCAATGTTATCGAATTGTTTGTTTTCAGCAATTTCCTGTGGGTTGATGTGGCAGTGATAATCCAGAATCGGCATACGCTCTGCGTATTCGTGGTACAGTTTTTCTGCCGTTGGTGTGGAAAGCAGAAAATCCTTGTCTAAAAATGGTTTCATGGGTAGTCCTCCTTATCTGTTTAAAAGTTTTTCCTTGTGGTATCCCGTATAATGATATCTGCGGACACCATAGTCTTATCAGGTGCGCTTTTTCCATCCAGCAGATTCATTAGAAGAGAGACAGATGTATTGCAAAGATATTCCAGGCGATTATCGATACTCGTTAACTCCGGGTCGCAGCAGACTGACAGCATGGAATTGTTATAGCCCACGACGGATAAGTCGCCGGGAACTGTAAGACCGGCTGCTTTGGCAAACTTTACCGCACCTATGGCAAGTTCATCATCCGAAGTCAGAACTGCGTCAAAGGGAAGTTTTTTGTGTAAATCCAGCAAAAGATTCTGCACTTCCTTTAAAGACCCATTGTACATTACAATCTGATGGTCGGAGCAGGTCAGTCTTTCAGATTTCAATCCTTCCAGAAATCCTTCTTTTTTCCTGAGCCCGCTGAAGGAGTCTGCACGATACAGGAAAATTGGAATTTTGCATCCGCTTTTTAAGGCTCGCGTCGTAGCATTAAAGAGCGCTTCTTTGTCGTCACAGAGAGAGTTATATATGTTTTCACCTTTCAGAAGACCGTTTAAAAGTATGAGAGGAACCTGCGAGGCTGCTCGGAGCAGGTATTCATTTCTCCCGGTGGTACGTTCTATGAAGTTAGAGCCAATCAGTACAAGTGCATCTACATGGCGGGATAAAAGCATATCCAGACACTTTTCTTTCTGGGAATGTTCGTAGCCGGTGCAGCATAGAAGAGAGTCATAGCTGTGGGTACGAAGATCCTGTTCCAGATAATTGATTGCACTGCCCAGATACGGGTCAGAAGAATCCGCACAAAGCAAACCCACCGTCTTCATGGTGTTGAGGGTGAGCCCACGGGCAAATGCATTGGGTTGGTACCCCTCTTCTTCCATAACGGTCAGAACCTTCTGGCGAGTCCCTTCGCTGACATTTTTATTATTATTTAAAACTCTGGATACTGTTGCGATGGACACCCCGGCTTTTTGAGAAATGTCGTATATATTCATGTGTTCAGATCCTTTTTTGTAAGTACTTACAGTACATACCCTTCTTTTCTGGCATTATTATAAGCCAGTATAGAGAAAAAAGCAACCAAATTTTTATTAATTTCTTAAATCATATTGACAGATTTGGAAAAATGGTGTACTTATAAATGTAAGCGCTTACATAAAGATAAACAAACATAAAGGCAAACATAAAGGAGAAGGCATGGAGTATCTGAAGATTCACCCCAAAGACACGGTTGCTGTGGCATTGACACCATTAAGTGCAGGTAAAATGTGTATTGTAGATGAGAAGGAGATTACTTTAAAAGAAGACATCATGGAGGGTCATAAATTCTCCCTGCAGTATATGGCAGCCGGAGAAAAGGTTTACAAATATGGAAATCCCATTGGTATCGCAACGGAAGATATAGAACCGGGCCGGTGGATACATACGCACAATCTGAAGACTGGTCTGGGAGATTTACTGGAATATACATATGAAAAAAACCCGACGGATTTAAAGTTCACGGAAGAAGTCATGTTTCAGGGATTCCGAAGAAGTGACAATAAAGTAGGAATCCGTAATGAAATCTGGATTATTCCCACGGTTGGCTGTGTCAATAATGTGGCACAGAGGATCGAAAGACAGGCTGCCGGCCTGGCAGGAGGCAGCCTGGATGCTGTTTGTGCATTCCCCCACCCATATGGATGTTCCCAGATGGGTGAGGATCAGGAATATACCCGAACAATTCTGGCAGATTTGATCAACCATCCCAATGCAGGTGGGGTTCTGGTTTTGGGTCTGGGATGTGAGAACAGTAATATTGATATTTTAAAGAAATATATAGGTGATTACGATGAGAAGCGGGTTCGTTTTCTCGTGGCACAGGAGTGTGAGGATGAAATAAATGAAGGCTTAAGGATTCTGAAAGATCTTTCGAAACACGTGAAAGAAGCAAAAAGAGAGCCCGTCAGTGTCAGTGAATTAATAATCGGAATGAAGTGCGGTGGTTCCGATGGTCTGTCGGGTATTACTGCAAATCCGACGGTTGGAAGGTTCTCGGATCTGTTGATTTCAAAGGGAGGAAGCACGATACTGACCGAAGTTCCGGAGATGTTTGGAGCGGAAACGCTTCTGATGAATCGCTGTGAAAATGAAGAAATATTTGAAAAGACCGTTCATCTGGTAAATGATTTTAAGAATTACTTTAAAAGCCATAATCAGACAATTTATGAAAACCCCTCTCCCGGAAATAAAAAGGGAGGCATCTCTACGTTGGAGGATAAATCTCTGGGATGTACGCAGAAGAGTGGAAGTGCAGCAGTCAGAGATGTTTTGTCCTATGGCGAGCCGGTAAAGAAGAAAGGCTTGAATCTTTTGAGTGCACCGGGCAATGATCTGGTTGCGGCTACTGCGCTTGCGGCAAGTGGAGCCCATATGGTTTTGTTTACAACCGGGCGGGGAACCCCTTTTGCTTCACCTGTTCCAACAGTGAAAATCTCGACGAACACGGGTTTAAGTGAGAGAAAGAACAACTGGATTGATTTTAACTGTGGACGTCTGACAGAGGATGCAACACTGGAAGAGACGGCTGAGAAGTTGTTTGACTATGTCATAGAGGTGGCTTCCGGGAAACTGGTGAAGGCGGAGAAAAAAGGATTTCACGATATGGCAATCTTTAAACAGGGAGTAACCCTGTAGCTATAAATAAATTCAATAGAAAGGGGAAAGACATGAAGAAATTAAGTTATAAAACACTGGAAGAGCAAGGATACGACGGATATTTATTAAAAGAGGCACCGGAGCGTGTTCTGCAATTTGGAGAAGGCAATTTTCTGCGTGCCTTTGTGGATTACTGGTTTGATCTGCTGAATGAGCGTGCAGGATTCAACGGAAAAGTGGTTTTATGTCAGCCGATCGGATCTGGAATGTCAGATATGATCAATGGGCAGGAAGGTCTTTATACCCTGTTTTTACGTGGATTCGAGAATGGGGAATGTATCAATTCCAAGCGCGTAATATCAAGTGTCAGCCGTTGCCTGAATCCTTATGAAGATTATCAGGAAGTTCTGGACTGTGCGAAAAATCCGGATCTTAGGTTTATCAGCTGCAATACCACGGAAGCAGGTATCGTATATGATCCGTCCTGTAAATTCGAAGATGTTCCGGCTGCCAGCTATCCGGGTAAATTGACACAGTTTTTATACGAGCGTTTTAAATATTTCGGGAATGAAAAAGGAAAAGGATTTATTATTCTATCCTGTGAATTAATTGACGACAATGGGAAAGAACTGGAAAAATGCGTACTGCAGTATGTGGATCAGTGGAAACTGGGAGATGACTTCAAAAATTGGGTGAAGGAAGAAAACATCTTCTGCTCCACACTGGTTGACCGTATTGTAACAGGATATCCGAGAAATGAAGCAAAGCAGATCTGTGAAGAACTCGGATATGAAGATAATCTGATAGATACTGGAGAAGTATTTGGATTCTGGGTAATCGAAGGCCCGGACACTCTGAAAGAAGAGCTGCCATTTGAAAAAGCAGGACTTCCGATTATTATCTGTAAGGATCACAAACCTTATAAGCAGAGAAAAGTCCGTATTTTGAATGGCGCACATACATCTATGGTTCTGGGGGCTTACCTTGCAGGACAGGACATCATCAGGGATTGTATGAATGATGATGTAATCAGCAGATTTATGAATAAAACGATTTACGATGAAATTATTCCCACGCTTACTCTGCCAGAAAGGGAACTAAAGGATTTTGCGTCTGCTGTAAGGGAACGCTTTAACAACCCTTTTGTCGATCATGCACTTTTGTCCATCTCTCTAAATTCCACTTCCAAATGGAAAGCCAGAGTGTTGCCATCTCTGAAAGGATATGTGGAGAAGTCCGGTGAGGTTCCGGCCTGCATTTCAGCTTCTCTGGCCTTCTATATTCAGTTCTATACGGGAAAGCGCCTGAAAGAAGATGCATTGGTGGGTGTACGCGGTGAAAATGAGTATGAAATCAAGGATGACCGTTTTGTCTTGGAATTCTTCGCTGCCCATAAAAACGACAACAGTGCAGATCTGGCCAAAGCTGTACTTTCCAATTCAAAATTCTGGGGAGAAGATCTGACACTGATTCCGGGGCTTTTAGAGACAGTGACAGACGATTTGGCCATGGTGAGAGAACATGGATCTTACGAAGTCATGAAGAATTGTCTTGCACGGGCATAGTTCAGAATACGGATATGCAACAAAGATAAGGGCTGTTCCCATTCGGTAAAAACCCGAATGGGAACAGCCCTTATCTTTTAGAAAATCAAGCAGTGCGATGAGCAGACTATTCTTCTCCTTGCAAAGCATCATAGCCGGATTCACCGGTACGCACTTTAATGACATTTTCTACATTATATATAAATATTTTTCCATCTCCGATATTACCGGTATACAGAGCCTTTCTGGCTTCCTGAATGACCAGATCGACAGGCACCTTACTTACTACAATCTCAATTTGTATCTTTGGAAGCAGGTTCATCTCCATCGGGACGCCGCGGTAATATTCGGTTGATCCTTTTTGAATCCCGCAGCCTAACACATTCGTCACAGTGATACCTGTGACGCCGATTTCGTTCATTGCCGCTTTCAGCGCCTCGAATTTATTTTGCTTGGTGATAATTTCAACCTTTGTAATCTTAGACGCAGATGATTCATTCCTGTCAATGTTGACATGTGTAACGGGAATGGTTTCCGCGGCAGACCTTCCTATAACAATGTCTGCTGGCGATGTATTCATTTCGCCTGAAAGATGGATATCAGATGGCATGAAATCTGCATATGCACTGACGAGACCATGTTCATGAATATCCAGACCTTCAATCTCTTCAATCTCACTCACCCGGAGGCCGATGGTATGGTCAATCAAAAAAAAGGTAATTGTAATTGTTACGGTTACCCATGCCATTACTGCGATCACACCAAGAATTTGCGTAAGCAGTAAAGAAACTCCTCCGCCATAGAATAGTCCCCCATCCACTGCAAACAAGCCGGTGAGAATGGTACCTAATGCTCCGCATATGCCGTGAACGCCTACAGCACCCACCGGATCATCAATTTTCAGTATCTTATCTACAAATTCTATTCCGAATACGACTGCGAAACCGGCAATGATTCCGATGACTGCGGCACCAAATGGAGACACCAGATCCGTACCTGCGGTTACTGCGACCAGACCGGCTAAAGAACCGTTCAGTGTCATTGACACATCGGGTTTCTTATATCGAATCCAGGTAATCATCATAACTGCAATGGAGGCCGTTGCCGCAGACATGTTTGTTGTTACGAAGATGTTTCCCATGGAAGCAAGGACGTCATCCCCTGTTGCAGAGACAGTAGAGCCGCCGTTAAAACCAAACCAGCAGAACCAAAGGATGAACACTCCCAGTGCGCCAAGTGTCAGGCTGTGGCCGGGGATTGCTTTGGGATTTCCCTTTTTATCATATTTGCCTATACGGGGCCCCAGCATCTTTGCTCCAATCAGTGCAGATATACCACCAACCATATGGACGGCTGTAGAACCGGCAAAGTCATGGAATCCTATCTGTGCCAGCCAGCCGCCGCCCCAGATCCAATGACCGGATACAGGGTATATCACCGCACTGATTACCATGCTGTAGATACAATATGCAGAGAATTTTGTCCTTTCAGCCATTGCACCGGATACGATGGTTGCTGCGGTAGCACAAAAGACCGTTTGAAAAATCAGATAAACCATAGGCGGCACACCACTGGGCAGTATGGCGGAATAATCTCCTTTTACCATAGGATCAAAGCCTCCAATGAGTGCACCGCCTCCTCCAAACATGATTCCAAATCCTAATAACCAGTAAATCGGAGTTCCAAGGGCGAAATCCATGAGATTTTTCATGATAATGTTGCCCGCGTTTTTCGCTCTTGTAAATCCTGTTTCTACCATTGCGAATCCTGCCTGCATGAAGAAAACCAATGCGGTTGCCACAAGAATCCAGAGTGTGTTGACTGATGAATACATAACTACTCCCTCCTGTTTTCTGTTTTTATTTTTAATATTCGGGATGATTTACTCAAACAAAAAGATGCCAGGGCAAAAAATGCCTTGACATCCTCGTCTAAATGAATATTACATTGTGTAAATAAAATGAGGCCAAGGCATATACCCTGACCTCATTGTCCCGAAAATTATGGTTAATATTATAATATGCTCATGTTCAAAAAGCAATACAAAAAAACAGAAATTTCAGAAATCAATTCAAAAGTAAATATTAAGATTGACAATATGAGGTTTTCATGATAGATTATTTATATCCGGTTGGACAGATGATTCCTTGATTTTACATCTGTTTCCAAGTTTTTGAATGCTCAGGGTGGAGGCTTCGTAAGAAGTCCCCACTTTTTTTATACCAAAGTATGCAAGGAAAGCTGCCGGTGGCAGGGTTCCTGCTTATGCCAAAGTAAAATAAAAAATAAAAAATGTTGACAGATTAGTTTTTATGGTGTAAGATATGTTTTGTTGTTAAGGCAACAAGATATAGAATGTGCGTTTAGCTCAGCTGGATAGAGCGTTTGGCTACGGACCAAAAGGCCGGGAGTTCGAATCTTCTAACGCACGTATAAGACCTCTAAAGTCTGTTAATTGACTTTAGGGGTTTTTCTTGTTTATAATGATAAAAAATGATAATGGTTCTGGAGGAAAAAATGACAGAAGAATTAAAGGTTTTAGAAGCACAGCAGGTTGATTCCGGTCTGATTGAAGCCCTGGAGTTATTCCGAAAAAAATACAAGACAGATGAAAAAGTAAGCCACAGAGTTGTAAAGCCTGCAATCCCCTTCTACGGAAGAGAGATACTTGAGATGTCTATCGCAGCACTTCTTGAGGGAGAGAACCTGTTGCTTACAGGTGCCAAGGCCACAGGAAAGAATGTCCTGGCAGAGAATCTGGCATGGCTGTTCGGCAGGCCTTCTTATAACGTTTCCTTTCATGTAAACACCGGCAGTGCAGAACTGATCGGTACGGATACATTTCGGGACAATGAGGTATCACTGCGTAAGGGCAGCATCTACCGTTGTGCCGAGTACGGGGGATTTGGAATTCTCGACGAGATCAATATGGCCAAGAATGATGCGGTTTCTGTACTGCATGCGACCCTTGATTACCGAAGAAGCATCGATGTACCAGGATATGATAAAATCGATCTGCATCCTGCGGCCAGATTTATCGGAACGATGAATTACGGATATGCAGGAACGAAAGAATTAAATGAAGCTCTGGTATCCAGATTCCTTGTCATTGATATGCCTTCCCAGACAGAAGAGACGTTGTCCTATATCCTGGAGCGTATGTACCCGAATATGAGAGCACGGGCAAAAGAGCAGTGGATCGGCCTGTTTCTGGATTTGCAGTTAAAAGCGGAGCACGGGGAAATTTCTACAAAGGCTTTGGATTTAAGAGGAATGACAGGGGCTATCGCTGCTATAAAGCAGGGGCTTAAGCCCACACTGGCAGCCCGCATGGGCATTACAAATAAGTGTTTTGACATCTTTGAAAAGGAAATTGTGCAGGACGTGGTGATGACACGTATACCGGAGGAGTGGACGTCAGGAGATGTCTTTGCATGATAAAGAAAGGAGCCTCCCAGTGGATGAATATAGATTAGAGCTGGAAAACAGAATCAGAAATCTGGTCTGGACCATAAGTGGAGATTACACACTGGGGATTAAGCCGGATGTGGAAAGCTTTTTGACTTCCAGAAATACTTCCATTTATGACAGCATCAAACAAGGAGCATTTGCCAAATATCTGGACCGGGAGCAGCTATCCTTGTATCTTGTGAAAAAAGTCTTTATGCAGGCACAGGAAGCACCGCTTTTAATGGTCTCATCTTTGTGCATAGAAGAGGCAGTAAAGGATCGTCTGATGGGAGAGCGCGAAGGTATTGCCGCAATTCGGAAAAAGGCCTGTGAGGAGATTCTGGACGAGGAATTCAATATGCTGACATCTTCTAATCTGGGTATGCTTAAAGCAGCCTGTTTAAGGGAGAGCCTGGACGGGCATATCGTTACTACAAAGCAGAATACCAGATGGCTGGAACTACTTCATTCCCTAAAGGATACACGGGATACCGGAAGGGTTATCCGGGTCATTGATGAACTTTATAATCAGGTTGTTGAGCCTGATTTTGAGAAGAAGAAGGGTGGTCTTGATAAAGTACTTGCGGTAACACTGGAGGAACTGAAAGAATTTTCCTGGAAAGATTATCTGTCTGAGGAGATGTATGAAGAAAATCTGGAGGTATATCTGGAGCGGATCAGCGAAACCATGACGACGTTGGATATCCGAGAGGAAAAGGAAGAAGAACCGCAGGCAAAGAACGAGGAGGAAAAGAAAAAGAAAAAAATTCTGGTAGTAGATGAAGAGGCATTGGAGAAGATGAATCTCTATGTACAGCTGAATTACGGGAAGACGTATCTGTCAAATCGGGAAGAAAAAACCGTGAATTATCAGATGTGCCGCGGAATTCATGACGAATGTAGTCTGTATTTTACAGAGGGAATTCTTCAAAATCCGGTGAAAAAGAATTACCAGCTTGAATATGCGAAAAAGTTAAAAGATAAAAATCTCAATGAATATTATGATAATCATCGGATAGTAAAGCAAAATATCCGTATTCTCACCGATATGCTGCGCAGGGCATTGACCATGCATGACCAGCAGGACATCGTCCGGACAGATTGTGGGATGATTAATCCTTCCCAGTTATGGAAGGTGGGCCGAAGCCGGGATACGAAGCTATTTCTGAAAGAAATCAAGCAGGATTCCATTAATTTTGCAGTAGATGTGCTGATTGATGCCAGCGGATCGCAGCGAAAAAGGCAGGGAAAAGTGGCTATGCAGGCGTATACCATCAGCGAGGCTTTGAGTAATCTGTCGATTTCACATCGTGTTATGAGCTTTTGCACTTTCTGGGACTATACGATATTACACCGTTTTCGTGACTATGAGGATGACAGAAAGATGAATGGGCGCATCTTCGAGTATATGACTTCTGCCAATAACAGGGATGGACTGGCCATTAAAGCGGTGGGGGCCCAGCTTGCAACACGAGAAGAGGAACACAAGATTTTAATTGTCCTAAGTGACGGAAAACCCTATGATGTGGTGGTCAACCGTCCGGGAAACAAGAATCCCGAACCTTATCGGGGGGAATACGCCGTCAAGGATACTGCATTTGAGGTACGTAAATTAAGGCAGCAGGGAATTTCAGTGCTTGGTGTATTTGCCGGTGAGGAGCAGGAGTTGCTGGCAGAACGGCGGATATTTGGTAAGGATTTTGCATATATTCGTAACATTACAGGGTTTTCAAATATTGTAGGCAGATATTTGATGCGGCAGATTGAAGATTAAGGAGGACTGTGAATTGATTGATTGTATCTTGCATTCTGTTCAGGAGACAGAAAAACTGGCAGACCAGATACTGATGGATGCCGGAAAGGAAAGCCGGTATATCCGTGAAAATGCAGCTAAAGGGGCCGCTGTGCTGTGGGAGAATCAGAGGGAAAGCTTTAAGAAAAAGGCAGAAACACAGCGTGAAGCGACCCGGTTGGATGAGAAAAAACAGGATGAGAATGCCAAAGAGGAAGTCAGACAGTATCTGGAGAAACTAAGAAAACAGGCGTATGAAAACTCGGAGCAGACGGTGCAGCAGTTGATTCGTGAGATTGTTTAGCCGGGCCTGAGAGAGGGGGGTGTCTTTATGGCAGTTTTACAGATGCAGCGAATCAATATCTGTGGATTCAGGCAGCATCGCAAAGAAATACTGGAGCGTCTTCAAAAACTGGGCTGGATGGAACTTGACCTGGATTTGGAAGATGAGCATTACGAAAAAACAGAGACGTCCGGAGCAAAGCAGGCATTTCAAAATAGAATGCATCTGGCCGAGCAGGCTCTGGAAGTACTAAGCAAATATGTACCTGAAAAGTCATCATTGCTGGCAGGATTGGAAGGAAAGACACGCCTACAGGGGGATATATATGAACTTCTAGCATCAAAACGTTCCGAATATTCTGGTATAGCCCGTGACCTTGTGGATATGGACCGGGAAATTGCAGCTCGAAATGCCTCAATACAAAAGCTTGAAAACCGGATGACGGAGTTGACCCCCTGGATGAACCTGAAAGTCCCCATGGATACGAAGGGAACGAAGAAAACAACTTTTTTTGCCGGAAGTCTGCCCTGCCTGATGGATGAGTCACAGATTCTGGGGAACCTGTCAGTGACACTCCCAAAGCCGGAGGCGTTTGAGATTGAGGTTCTTTCGCAGAATAAGGGAGTTACCTATCTGGCTGTAATGTGTATGAAAGAAAATGCCCACGGCCTGGAGGAAGCATTAAGACAGCTGGGGTTTGCAAGACCGTCCAATGTAATCGGAGAAACTCCTGACCGGGAAAAAGAACGGCTGGAAAAAGAAACGGAGAAGATTCAGTCGGAAATTATAGAACTTAAGAATAAGATTTATTTTCATGCAGGTGAACGGGAACACTTACGGCTTCTATCTGATTATTACAGAATCAGAGTGGATAAATACGAAGTTCTGGGCAAGCTTCCTCAAACCCGCAACGTATTTGCCATCAGTGGATATATTCCACAAAAGTATGCCTATACCCTTAAGGAAGAGATGGAAACACAGTATGAGGCTGTTGTTGAAATAGAAGATATAAAGGAAACAGAAGAAGCACCGGTCATCCTGCAGAACAATCGTTTTGCGCGTTCCGGTGAAGGAATCCTTACTTCATTTGGTTTTCCGCATAAAGGTGAGATAGATCCGACTTTTATTATGACTATATTTTATGTGTTTTTATTTGGCCTGATGCTGTCAGATGCAGCCTATGGGGCAATCGTTTCCATTGCCTGCGCAGTTGTATTACTTAAATTTCCGAATATGAGTAAAAACTTAAGAAAATCCTTGCAGTTATTTTTCTGGTGTGGAATTTCCACAGTGTTTTGGGGGCTTATGTTCGGCGGGTTTTTCGGTGACGCTGTCGATGTTATTGCAAAGACTTATTTTGGCGTGCATCTTGCAGAAGGAGAATCTCTGTTGCCGGCACTCTGGTTCGTACCATTAAAGGATCCAATGAAGATGCTGATATACTCCATGCTGTTTGGGTGCATCCATATGTTTACCGGTCTGGCCTTAAAAGGTTATATGTGTTTAAAAGACAAGAATTATATGGGTTTTGTGTGTGATGTAGTATTTTGGTTTTTACTGCTTCTGGGCTTGATTTTTCTTCTGCTTCCCAGCGGCCTGTTCGAATCAATATCGGGAATCAGATTTGTTTTTCCGGAAGGCGTCAATTTTCTGGCAAAAGCATTTACCGTCACCGGAGCCGCGGGGATTTTGCTGTTTTCCGGGAGGGGCAGGAAAAACTGGGCACTTAGAATCGCATTGGGGGCATACGATCTGTATAATATAACCGGATGGCTTTCAGATGTACTTTCCTATTCCAGACTTCTGGCTTTGGGGCTGGCTACGGGGGTTATTGCTTCCGTAATCAATCAGATGGGCAGTATGGTTGGGGGCGGAGTGACAGGCGCTGTAATATTTACAATTATATTTATTGCAGGACATGTCCTGAATCTGGGTATTAATTTACTGGGGGCCTATGTCCATACCTGTCGTCTGCAGTATGTGGAGTTTTTTGGTAAATTTTATGAGTCCGGCGGAAGGGAATTTATACCTTTTCGCGCAAATACAAAATATGTAGATATTGAAGGAGGGAATGGAGATGAATGAAATGGGTTTAGTTTTAGCAGTTTTAGGTGCAGTGGCGGCAGCAGGTCTTGCCGGAATCGGTTCTGCATACGGTGTGGCTGTGGCTGGCCAGGCAGCGGCTGGGGTTGTAACAGAGGATCCGTCGAAGTTCGCTAAGGTTCTGCTGCTGCAATTGTTACCTGGCACACAGGGAATTTACGGACTCCTGGTGGCATTTGTTACACTGAGCAGGATTGGCCTGCTGGGCGGTAACATGTCCACAATTTCCTGGCAGACAGGTCTTATGATTTTCTTTGCCTGCCTTCCGATAGGACTTGTCGGATTGATTTCTGCAAGACAGCAGGGTAATACATCCGTGGCATCTATTGGAATTATTGCAAAAAAACCGGAGCAGTTCGGTAAATCCATGCTGTTTCCCGCTATGGTAGAGACCTATGCAATCCTGGCTCTTTTGATCTCTATCCTGGCAGTTACCTCAATTCCTGTTTAAGGGGTAACATCAATTCAGGGAAAGGAGGTTGTACCCGTATGAGTGGATTAGATAAGATGACGCAGCAGATTCTTTCGGAAGCACAGAAAGAGGCAGAGGGCTTACTGGCGGATGCAAAAAGAGAGGAAGAAGAAATTCTGGCGCAGGGAAGAAATGAATGTGAAGCCTGGGATAAGGAGTCTTCTGACCTTCTGGATAAGGAATTAAACGAATTTCGTGCCAGGGCGGCCTCTGCCCGGGAACAGAAAAGACGCAGAGCGATATTGGAAGCGAAGCAGGAAATCATTGCAGAGATGCTTGAAAAGGTTCATAAGCGGATGTATGAGGCTGACAGCGATGAGTACTTTGGCTTTTTAAGACAGATGTTTGGGAAATATTGTCATAAAGGCGAGGGGCGGATGTTTTTGAGCGCCCGTGATCTGAAAAGAGTCCCACAGGGGTTTTTGGATTCTGTAGAGAAAATTGCAGGAGAAAAAGGCGGATCTGTCCGGCTTTCAAAAGAACCGGGTCAGATAGCGGATGGATTTCTTCTGATATATGGAGATATTGAGGAGAACTGCACGTTTGAGGCTTTGCTCCAAGCCAACAAAGGCAGGCTGATCGATCAGGCGAACCGGATGCTATGGAGGGAGTGCGATGGCTGATCATTCTTTTGTGTATGCGGTTGCACGGATTCGCTCCATGGAGACAAAGCTATTTTCGGAAAGCGAAATTGAGCAGCTGCTGGCTTGCAGGACATATGAAAATTGTGTTTCATTTTTGACGGAAAGAGGATGGGGTTTATCCGGCCAGGCTTTGGATGCGGATAGTATATTGAAGTGTGAGAGTGAGAAGACATGGAAAGCAATCAGAGAATTAAAAGTGGATATGTCTGTATTTGACATTTTATCCTTTCAGAACTTATATCATAATCTGAAAGCGGCCATAAAGGAAACTTGTACCGGTTCACCGGGCGCTAACATTTATTTTTCGAATACGTCCGTTCCAAAAGAGGAGATGATCCGCATCGTTCGGGAAAAGGATTTTAAATCACTGCCGGAACACATGCAGGAAGCCGCGAATGAGGCGTTGGAGACGATGCTTCAGACAAGAGATGGACAACTGTGTGATATCATCATAGACCGTGCCTTGCTGGAGACCATACGAAGAACCGGAGATGTATCCAAAGATGCTATGATTCGTTCGTATGCCAATATTATCGTGACGCTGGCAGACATCAGGATCGCCGTCAGGGCTGCGAAGGCGGGAAAGAACAGACAATTTTTGGAGCGGGCATTATCTCCTTGTGATGCTCTGAATCTGGATAAACTGATCCGGGCAGCAGTGTCCGGTGTTGAAGCGGTCTGCACTTATCTGATTGAAGAAGGCTTTTCCGATGCAGTCGATTGCCTGAAGAAATCCAATTCGGCATTTGAGCGGTGGTGTGATAATCGCATCATCTATACGATTCAGTCCCAAAAGTATCAGTCATTTTCCGCAGGACCGCTGCTGGCCTATGTCCTGGCCCGGGAAAATGAAATTAAGACCGTACGGATGATTCTCACCGGGAAGCAGAATGAACTTTCGGAAGATGCAATCCGGGAAAGGGTCAGGGTGATGTATGTATAAAATAGCGGTTCTTGGGGCGTATGACAGTATCTATGGATTTGCAGCGTTGGGACTGGATACGTATCCCGTGAAAGATGAGGAGCAGGCATTGAAAACTTTCCGGCAGCTGGCAGAAGATTCCTATGCCGTAATTTATATTACAGAGGCCGTGGCTGCACAGCTGTTGGAGGAAATTGAGAAATATC
Source organism: Novisyntrophococcus fermenticellae (assembly GCF_018866245.1). GTDB lineage: Bacteria > Bacillota > Clostridia > Lachnospirales > Lachnospiraceae > Novisyntrophococcus > Novisyntrophococcus fermenticellae. Next base: position 2,310,143 of record NZ_CP076458.1, on the reverse strand, counting down.
GTGAACAGTTTCTGCCTGCTATTATCCGGATTCCGGGCATCACCGGAAATACGGGAGCAGGCATAGAGGGAATCAAAAAGTCTGTGGAAAAGGCCATAGGCTCAGATATCTTGTTTGGTGAAAATGTAGAAAGCAGGTGATGTTGACAGATGAGTACCGGGGTTATAAAAAAGGTGGCTGGTCCGCTGGTGATTGCTGCAGGCATGCGGGATGCGAATATGTTTGATGTAGTTCGTGTAAGTGAACAGAGGCTGACAGGTGAAATTATAGAGATGCATGGGGATGAGGCATCCATCCAGGTGTATGAAGAAACATCGGGCTTAGGTCCCGGTGAGCCAGTGGAGTCTGAAGGAATTCCGCTGTCTGTAGAGCTGGGACCCGGACTGATTTCGAGTATCTATGACGGTATTCAAAGACCGTTGGATGAAATTATGAAAATATCGGGAAACAGCCTGAAGAGAGGAATCAAGGTACCGTCTTTAAACCGGGAGAAACTCTGGAAGTTTGTTCCTATTGTAAAGATTGGGGACGAAGTGGAGCCAGGCGATGTTCTTGGGACAGTGCAAGAGACGATTGTTGTCAATCATAAGATCATGGTTCCCGTCAAAATCCGGGGTACGGTAAAGGAAATCCGGACAGGAAAATACAGGGTTGATGAGGTAATCGGTATAATCGGTACCGCTGATGGAGATAAAGAAGTTACCATGATGCAGAAATGGCCGGTCCGTATAGGGCGGCCTTATCAGAAAAAACTTCCTCCCAGGATGCCGCTCATTACGGGTCAGAGAGTGGTGGACACCTTTTTTCCGATTGCCAAAGGAGGAGTTGCAGCAGTTCCTGGTCCTTTCGGAAGCGGGAAGACAGTAATTCAGCATCAGCTTGCAAAATGGGCAGAAGCAGACATTGTGGTGTATATTGGCTGCGGCGAGCGCGGTAATGAGATGACGGATGTTTTGAACGAGTTTCCTGAGTTGAAAGATCCAAAGACCGGACAATCCCTGATGCAGAGGACGGTGTTGATTGCAAACACTTCTGATATGCCCGTGGCAGCTCGTGAGGCATCTATCTATACCGGTATCACGATTGCAGAATATTTCCGTGATATGGGATTTTCCGTGGCATTAATGGCAGATTCCACTTCACGCTGGGCTGAGGCACTAAGAGAAATGTCAGGGCGCCTGGAGGAGATGCCCGGAGAGGAAGGTTATCCGGCCTATCTGGGAAGCCGCCTTGCCCAGTTCTATGAGCGTGCAGGGGATGTGATTTCACTTGGGAAAGAAGGGCGGGAAGGCGCTTTGTCTGTGATAGGTGCTGTTTCACCACCAGGCGGTGATATCTCAGAGCCGGTATCGCAGGCAACACTGCGTATTGTTAAAGTATTCTGGGGTCTGGATTCGGATCTGGCTTATAAGCGTCACTTTCCGGCAATTAACTGGCTGAAAAGCTATTCTTTATACCTGGACGATATGGAAAAATGGTTTAATAAGAATGTGGCATCTGATTGGATGATGTGCCGTCAAAAAATGATGTCTCTTCTGCAGGATGAGGCGGAACTTGAAGAAATCGTAAAAATGGTCGGAATGGATGCTCTTTCAGCAGGGGACCGCCTGAAAATGGAGGCGGCCAGATCAATCCGTGAAGACTTTCTGCATCAGAACTCTTTTCATGAAACAGATACCTATTCTTCCCTGAAAAAACAGCATCTGATGATGCAGCTGGTTCTGTCCTGGTACGAAAGTGCAGCAGAAGCATTGGGTCAGGGGGCAGGAATGAATGACCTGATTAAGCTTCTGGTCAGAGAGAAAATCGGAAGATTCAAATATGTTCATGAGGATGAATTGGAAAAAGCATTTGAGACAATCATGAAAGAAATCTACGAAGAGACAGCAGAGGTATTGGGAAGGGGGGACCTGTAACATGCCAAAGGAATATAGAACAATACAGGAAGTAGCCGGCCCGCTGATGCTGGTTCGAAATGTAGAGAATGTCAATTATGACGAGCTGGGAGAAATCGAACTTGCAAACGGAGAGAAACGCCGCTGTAAGGTCCTGGAGGTTGATGGGGGAACAGTGCTGTTGCAGCTGTTTGAAAACTCTGCGGGAATTAATCTCTCCAACAGTAAGGTAAGGTTTTTGGGGCGTTCTATGGAACTTGGAGTTTCCCAGGATATGTTGGGGCGAGTGTTTGACGGTCTGGGCCGGCCAATAGACGGAGGCCCCGAGATTTTACCTGAGGAGCGCCGGGATATTAACGGACTTCCCATGAATCCGGCAGCAAGAAACTATCCCGAAGAGTTTATACAGACAGGGATATCCGCAATTGACGGGTTAAATACACTGGTCAGGGGGCAGAAGCTTCCTATCTTCTCCGCATCAGGGCTGCCCCATGCACAGCTTGCGGCACAGATTGCCCGTCAGGCGAAGGTGCGGGGGAAAGACGAAAAGTTTGCAGTAGTATTTGCTGCCATGGGCATCACATTTGAAGAATCCAACTTTTTCATAGAAAGTTTCAGAGAAACAGGGGCCATTGACCGAACGGTTCTTTTTGTCAATCTGGCCAATGATCCTGCAGTAGAGCGTATTGCAACACCCAGAATGGCTTTGACAGCCGCTGAATATCTGGCATTTAAGGAAGGAATGCACGTACTGGTCATCCTGACTGATATTACGAATTATGCAGATGCACTTCGGGAAGTATCAGCCGCTCGTAAAGAGGTTCCGGGCCGCAGGGGATATCCCGGCTATATGTATACGGATCTGGCTTCTCTGTATGAACGGGCAGGGCGGCAGAAGGGGAAGAAGGGTTCTATAACCATGATTCCGATTCTCACGATGCCTGAGGATGACAAGACGCATCCCATCCCTGACCTGACCGGATATATCACAGAAGGTCAGATTATCTTAAGCCGGGAGCTGTACCATAAAGGTGTTACTCCGCCAATTGATGTACTTCCATCTCTGTCACGATTAAAGGACAAAGGGATTGGGGAAGGAAAAACCAGAGAAGACCATTCGAATACCATGAATCAATTGTTTTCCGCTTACGCACGGGGGAAAGACGCAAAGGAACTGATGGTAATTCTGGGTGAAGCGGCACTCTCTGATACGGATCTGCTATATGCCAGATTTGCAGAAGCATTTGAGAAGGAATACGTAAACCAGGGTTATACAACAAACCGCAGTATTGAAGAAACACTGGATACCGGCTGGAAGCTTTTGGGAATACTGCCAAAGAGTGAATTAAAGCGCATCGATGACAGGCTCCTGGAACAATATTATGTATCGGATGACAGCAGAAGTAACGGAGAGGGGTGATGCTGCATGGCAAAGACTCAGGTAAACCCGACCCGCATGGAACTGACCAGACTAAAGAAAAAACTGGTCACTGCCAGCCGTGGCCATAAACTGCTGAAAGATAAGCGGGATGAGTTGATGCGCCAGTTTCTGAACATGGTCCGGGAAAACATGGAACTGAGAAAAGAGGTAGAAGCGGGCATCCGGGCTGCGAATAAAAATTTTGTCATTGCCAGAGCGGCCATGTCTGAGGAAACACTGCACACGGCATTGATGGCGCCAAAACAGGAGGTCTATCTGGAGACGGAGAAGAAAAATGTGATGAGTGTGGAGCTTCCTGTATTTGAGTATCGGACTCGTACTGCAGATACAAATGATATCTACGCCTATGGCTTTGCATTTACATCAGGAGATCTGGATGATGCAGTAAAGTCCCTGGCCGATGTGCTGCCACAGATGCTGCAATTGGCGGAAAAGGAAAAAGACTGCCAGCTGATGGCCGCTGAGATTGAGAAAACAAGGAGACGGGTAAATGCTCTGGAACATGTAATCATACCTGAAACGAGGGAAAATATCCGGTATATCACCATGAAGCTGGACGAGAATGAGAGAAGCTCACAGATTCGGCTCCTGAAGGTAAAAGATATGATGTTGGAGAAAACACATCATTACCAGGAATAATAAAAATAAGTTTCGCTTTGTGAAACTTGTGTCTGCGGCGGCCGCAAAAGCGACTCCTCTCAACCGGAAATCTGGTCGGGAGGAGTCAATCTTTTAAGCATGTTTTGTATGTTTTTTAATGGCATCAAAGCTTTCGGAGCTGATTACATGTTCAATCCGGCATGCATCCTCAGCAGCAACCTTTGGGTCCACGCCAAGCTGAACCAGAACATCAGAAATCAAAGTATGGCGCTCGTAGATTTTAGCCGCAATTGCCAGACCGGATGGGGTCAGCTTGATATGACCGTCTTCATCCACTGTAATATGATCAGCTTCTCTCAGATGCTTCATGGCAACGCTGACACTGGGCTTTGAGAAACCCATCTCAGTTGCTATATCAATAGACCGAACAGCGGGCTGACGCTGGCTTAAGATTAAAATAGTCTCCAGATAATTTTCCGCAGATTCCTGTATCTTCAATTTGATCCTCCATTCCTTTCATTCAGAGCAGTATGTTTTCCAATTAATTTCATTTTAAATTCGATTGGTTTTAGTTTACCATAAATTGCAGATACAAGCAAGCTGCACCCGGGTAAGTTCTAATTCACAAGCTTTTTATTTGTATGCCGGAACAAATCATGCTACAATAGTGTTATCATGTACACCAGAAGAGGTAACTATGGATAAAAGGGACAGAAGAAAAGAGCTGCGTAAGGCGCAGAGGAAGAGAGAAGTTCGTAGAAATATCATAATTCTCTGTATACTGACTGTGCTTTGTATAACCGCAATTGTCATTCTGGCAGCCGGACTGCGTAAGGACAGGTCACCAAAGACAAAACAGACGCTTGCAGAGGGGAACGCCGGTCAGCCAACACCGGAAGCGGATATCATAACTACTCCGGAGCCCCTGGCTCCCACAGTCATCACGGTAAGTGCTGCAGGAGACTGTACACTTGGTTCGGATGTGAATTTCGAGCCTTCCACCAGTTTTGTTTCGAAGTTCCATGAAGTGAACGACCCAGGATATTTCCTGGCCAATGTACGCGATATTTTTGCATCCGATGATCTGACCATTGTGAATCTGGAAGGCACATTATCAAATCAGGGAGAACGTGCGGATAAGCAATTTGCTTTTCGGGGAGACCCTTCTTATACAGGGATTCTTACCAGTGGATCCGTGGAAGCTGTAAATCTGGCGAATAACCATAGTAAAGACTATGGGGAACAAAGTTACGAAGACACTATTTTTCATGTCGAATCAGCCGGTATCACCAGTTTTGGCTATGAGCGGACAGCATTAAAGGAAATCAAGGGTGTCAAAGTGGGGCTTGTAGGTACATATGTCCTGAAGGATGGGATTGAAAGTAAGCAGGGGATGCTGGATAATATCCAATCGCTTCAGGAACAGGGAGCACAGCTGATCATTGCCAGTTTCCATTGGGGATCGGAAAAAGAGTACACACCGGATCCGGTACAAAAAGAGCTTGCCCATGCGGCGATTGACGCCGGAGCGCATCTGGTGCTTGGGCATCATCCCCATGTTCTGCAGGGCGTGGAGACGTATAAGGATCGTTATATCTGTTATAGTCTTGGAAATTTCTGCTTCGGAGGCAACAAAAATCCTTCGGATAAAGACACCATGATTTTCCGGCAGACATTTACTGTGACCGGTGACGATGTGGCGGCGGACTCGGTGACGGAAATCATCCCATGCAGCATTTCATCTGTTTCGTCCATTAATAATTATCAGCCTACACCGGCAAAAGACAGTGAGAAAGAGAGAATTCAACAGAAGATAAGCAGTCTGGAGTATTAATCAAGGCCAGGCGGATTCTAACCTAAATCTAACAGAATAAAGAGGATAGGAAATGCGATTTGAAAAAGTATTATTTGTCTATTTAATCGTGATAAACATGATCACATTCATAATATATGGAATAGATAAAAGACGGGCAAGGAATCATGCCTGGCGAATTCCGGAGCATACACTGCTCAGTATGGCTGCTCTGGGCGGAAGTGTTGGCGCCCTTGCAGGAATGGGTTATTTTCACCATAAGACCCGCCATCGGAAGTTCACTGCAGGAGTGCCCTCCTTTCTTGCAGTACATATCATTCTGCTGATACTGATTCTGGCAGAGCCTGTATCAGCATCAGCGAATTACAAAGTCACGGACACATCCCGGAAAGTCTATGACTATGCCGGGCTTATGACGGAGGAACAGGGGAATTCACTGGAGACATATGCTGACCGGCTTTCGGAGAGATACGGTGTGGATTTTGTAGTCGTGACGATTACTGAGAATAACAGGGTCAGCGCTCAGGATTTTGCAGATCGTTTTTTTGACGACAACTATTTTGGACAGAAAAGCGGGAAAAGAGAGTATGGTAAGGGAGATGGCATGCTGTTCCTGATCGATATGCAAAACCGGGACATTGCACTTTCCACGGCCGGCTTGCTCCATCGGGCGATGGGGGATGAGGAGGTTGATCAGCTGCTGGACGATGCGGTGGGATATATGCGGTCGGAGAGCTATTATGAAGCCTGTAAGAGTGCACTGGGGAACAGTGCCGGGGCGGTAGATGGATACATATCTTCCAGAAATGTGATGAGTATTGTTGTTCCGGTGATTTTGGCGGCTCTGCTTACTGCGGTAACACTTGGTATACTGGTAAGCTTCAGTAAGAAGTCCAAACCTGCTACAGAAGCCGGGAGATTTATCGTACCGAATTCATTGGATATCCGGCATCAAAATGAGATAAGGACAGGAACTTATACAAGTGTTACTCCGATACCGAAATCCACCCAGAGTGGCGGCGGTGGAGGCGGCGGAAGCCATACCTCCAGCGGAGGTGCCTCTCATGGCGGAGGCAGCCGGGGTTTCTGACCTGCTTACGTATAGAATTGTCGGATAAAGAAAGAGGTTGACATGGCTGAGAATATGAATTACAGATGCCTGAACTGTGGAGGGGAATTGACATGGAATCCCGGACTTCAGGCCTGGAAGTGTGAATATTGTGACAGTGAGTTCCAATTAAAAGAACTGGAAGCCGCCCAAAAGGCAAAGGTACAGGAAGAAAGCGCAGAACACAGGAAGGACAGTGAAGAAAAGACTGCTACAGACGGAACTGCACGGGCGGCGGCCGATCACCTTGTAGAATATTCCTGCAGTTATTGCGGGGCCAGAATTATTACGGATGAGACAACTTCTGCTACCTTTTGTGCTTACTGCCAAAGTCCCATCGTGATATCCTCGCAGCTGGCCGGGGATTTTGCACCTGAAAAGCTGATTCCGTTCGTAAAAACAAAAGAAACAGTGATGAAGGAATATCAGTCCTTTGTAAAAAAACCGCTGACGCCCAGGTTTTTCTATGAGCAGAACAATATCGAAAAGCTGACAGGCATCTACATACCCTTTTTCCTATATGATACAAAAGGGATGGGAAATCTGGATGTAAAGGGAACCCGCGTCACTGTCTGGCAGGACAGCAGGAATCGTTATACCAAGACCGATACATACAGCTATAAAGTGGAAGGGAATCTGGAGTTTGAAAACATCCCGGTGGATGCCTCATCAAAGACTGACGATGCGGCTATGGACTCAATTGAACCTTTTGATTTCAATAAAATGGTAGATTTTTCACCCGCCTACCTTGCCGGTTTTATGGCAGAGAGGTATGATGAAGAGGATGAGAGGACAAGAAAGCGGATGGAGCATAGGGCTAACAAATCGTTGAAGAACCAGTTGCTTCAGACAGCTCCGGCTTATAACACTACGAGCGTTGTCCGGGAGGATTTGAAGCAGATAGTTGCAAAGCGAAAATATGTACTTTTGCCCACCTGGATTCTCAACACCAGATATCATGGAAAGGACTATCTGTTTGCAATGAACGGTCAGACAGGAAAATTTGTGGGAAATCTGCCGGTGGATAAGAAAAAATTATGTTTATACGGATTGGGTACATTTGCCGGGGGCTTTGTGGTTTTCTGGCTGATTACCCGATGGATTATAGGATTTTAATAAAAGGAAAAGGAGAATTACGAATATGGGATTAATCAGAATGGCAGCAGGCGCTGTATCGGGAACGTTAAGAGATCAGACATTGGAAGTATTTGAGTGCGGACAGATGGGTGACGGTGTATTGATGCAGCCGGCAGTCAGGGTCATGCGCGGAGGAAAGAATAAAGGAACGGAGAATGTGATTTCAAGTGGTTCCACATTCAACGTGGCAAGAAATCAGTGTGCAATTCTTGTGGAGAACGGGAGAGTTCATGATTTAGTAATCGGGGATGAGAATACGGAAGGACAATACAGATATGACAGCACTGTGGAACCATCCCTTCTGGTGGGCGGATTCATGGAACTGAAACCCGTCATGCATCAGGTGTGGGAGAGATTTACGGCGGGCGGACAATCCAAAAATATCATGCGCCTGTGTTACATCAATCTTCAGGAAATCCGGGATAATAAAATCGGACTCGGAAATGTACCCTTCAGGGACAGTGAATTCCAGATTACAGTCAAGGTACAGGGATTTGGCAGATACTCCTTTCAAATCAAAAATCCCGTTGCATTTTTTGAAAATGTATGTAACGACCCCTCCAGAAAGGTGGAGAGGGAGGAACTGACGGCTCAGATGAAAAGTGAGGTGCTGGCATCTATGCAGCCGGCTTTGGGCAGGATTGCTGCGAAAGGGATTTCTTATGATATGCTGATTAATTATCCTGTGCAGATTGCAGAGGAGCTGAATAAAGAACTGGATGCCAAATGGGAACAGCTCCGGGGTATTGTTATGGTAAATCTTGCGCTCGAGAGCGTGACGGTGGACGATGCAAGCGCCGAAAAGATATCAAAGCTGCAGGAGGCTCGTGCCATGGGAACGAATACGGCCATCGCAGGAGGGAGACTGGTTAACGCGCAGGCAAATGCCATGGAGTCAGCAGCCTCTAATTCGGCGGGAGCTATGACCGGATTCATGGGTTTTGGAATGGCAGGGGGGAATGACGCCGGTGCGAATGCCATGGAACTGATGCGCCAGGCAAATCAACAGCAGACAAGTCAGAGCCAGAAACAGGAGAAAGAAGACGGGAAGATTTCCTGGGACTGTGTCTGTGGGAAGACCGGAAACATCGGAAAATTCTGCCCGGAATGCGGTGCACCTAAACCGGAGATCAAGAACTGGTTCTGCACGGAGTGCGGAGCCAAAAACAGCGGCAGGTTCTGTTCCGAATGCGGAGCCAGGCGTCCATAAGAAGAGGTTTGTTCATGTATAAAATTATGCTGGTAGAAGATGATCTGACAATTACGGAGGTTCTGGAGCGTCAGCTTCAAAAATGGGGTTACCTGGTTTCTGTAACAGAAGATTTCAGCAGGGTACTGGAACAATTTAAAGAAGAGAATCCGGAGCTGGTTTTGATGGATATTGGCCTGCCCAGTTTCAATGGTTATTACTGGTGTCAGGAGATTCGGAAAATCAGTAAAATACCGATTATCTTTATTTCTTCGGCCAGTGATGATATGAATCTGGTCATGGCAATTAATATGGGAGCAGATGATTTCCTTGCAAAGCCCTTTAAGCTGGAGGTGATTACTGCGAAGATTCAGGCACTTCTGCGCAGAACCTACGCATTTACCACGGATACTGAGGTTATAAAGGTCCGGGATATTACGTTATCTGTAACGGATAATACCATCAGCCATGGACCGGAAAATCTGGAACTGACCAGAAATGAGTTTCGGATTATAAAGCTTTTGATGAGTCAGGCAGGCCAGATCATATCCCGGGAGGATATGATGCAGGCACTGTGGGACACAGATCACTTTATTGATGATAATACCCTGACTGTCAATATGGCCAGACTCAGAAAACGGCTGGAGGAAATAGGTGTTTATAATTTCATCGAGACAAAGAAGGGGATGGGTTATCGGATTGCTGCGGAGGAATAGATGGGAGGATTTTTAAAACAGGAGTGGATTGTCTGGATTGTGGATGCTTTTGGAACGGGATTGTTTTTTCTTCTGTCTGCGGCATATCATGTTCCGCCGGAGGTTCCCCTTTATACCGTGATTCTTCTGCAGGCGGGTATTGCATCGCTGGAAATATTCCGCTATGGGAGGTACCGGGAACGCTGCCAGATGTTAACCACAGCCTGTGAGAATGCGATTACCTGCATGAGTGAACTGCCTGCGCCGGAGCACAAAGTTGAGGAACTGTATCTGGAGCTGATACATGTTTTGAATGACCGCTGTGTGGAGGATGAGCAGAAATTTCAGGAACGTCTGGAACATGCAGACCGGTATTATACCAGATGGTCTCATCAGATCAAAACTCCCATTGCAGGAATGCGGCTGCTTTTGGAAGAAGACGAGGTGAACAGACCCGCTCTGGAGAGAGAGCTATACCGGATTGAACAGTATGTGGAAATTGTGCTTCAGTATCAGAGGATAAATTCAGTGACTCAGGATCTTTTGATCCGGAGGTATTCGATTAGTGATATGATCCGGCAGGCCTTGAAAAGAACGGAGGCATTATTCGTAAATAAGAAGGTTTCACTGTGTCTTCATAATCTTGAAGCGGATGTAATCACAGATGAGAAGTGGTTCGTATTTGTAATTGAACAGCTGATCAGTAATGCGGTCAAATATACCCGCAAGGGAGAAATCCGCATGTATATGGCACAAGGTCCGCTAAAACTTCTGATTATCGAAGATACAGGTATTGGAATCCGAAAAGAGGATCTGCCCAGAATCTTTGAGTGGGGCTATACGGGACAGAACGGCAGACTGGATAAAAAAGCGACAGGTGTGGGGCTGGCTCTCTGTAAAGATACAATGGAGATGCTGGGGCATGGAATCGGCGTGGAGTCTGTCCTTGGAAAGGGGACAAAAGTAACTCTGGACCTGACGCAGAAAAAGATGGAGTGAGCACCAGCTTACAACTTTGTAAGCATTCTGTAAGCCGAATCTATGGCAGCTATGTGTTTCTGAAGCTATAATAAATCCTGTAAAAAAAATTTGGAAATGAGGAAGATAATATGGCACTTTTACAGGTGAAACATGTGAAAAAAACATATACCACACGCTTTGGAGGAAATCAGGTCCAGGCACTGAGCGATGTAGATTTCTCGGTGGATAAGGGCGAGTATGTGGCTGTTATGGGGGAAAGCGGATCTGGAAAAACGACCCTTTTGAATATACTTGCGACTCTGGACAAACCGACAGTCGGGGAGGTATGGCTGGATGGAAAGAACATGACGGCAGTGCCGGATAAAGAGCTGGCGGCTTTCCGCAGGGAAAATCTGGGCTTTGTATTTCAGGACTTTAACCTTCTGGATACATTCTCAATCCGGGATAATATCTTTCTTCCCCTGGTTTTAGCGGGAATGAAATACCCGGAGATGGAGCAGAGACTGAAAAGCTTGACAGAACCTCTTGGAATTAACAAACTGTTGGATAAATTCCCCTATGAAGTATCCGGAGGGCAGAAGCAGAGAGCAGCAGTTGCCCGGGCATTGATTACAAACCCGCAGATGATTTTTGCAGATGAGCCGACAGGAGCTTTGGATTCCAAAGCTACGGATCAGCTTTTATCCATATTTGAAGAGATTAACCGAAGCGGAGAGACGATTTTGATGGTAACGCACAGTACACGTGCGGCGAGCCACGCGGGACGGGTGTTATTCATCAAAGATGGAATCGTCTATCACCAGATATACAAAGGAGATATGAATAACGAAGAGATGTATGAAAGTATTTCCAATACGCTGACCCTGCTTTCGACAGGAGGCCGCAAACATGAGTAGAGGATTTTATTTAAAACTGTCTCTTCAGAATATCAAAAAAAACAGAAAGATATATCTGCCGTATCTGCTGATGACTACATTTATAACAGCTATGTATTACATTATCTATAGCCTGAGTGTGAACAAGGGACTGGACCATATGAGAGGAGGAGCCAGTCTGAGACAGATGCTTGGCATGGGCTGTGGAATTGTAGGATTTTTTGCACTGGTTTTCCTATTCTACATCAACAGCTTTATCATGAAGCGCAGGAAAAAAGAATTTGGGCTCTACAGTATTCTGGGCATGGAAAAACGCCACCTTGGAAGAGTTGTTTTATGGGAAACTGCAATCATCGGGGTTTTTAGTATTGTCATGGGTATTTTAGTGGGAATATTGTTGAATAAGCTGATTTACCTGGGGCTGCTTAATTTGTTTCAGGCAGAGATTTCCTTAGGCTTTGAGATTGCACCGTCGGCGGTTCTTGCTGCGGTCAGATGGATTGGAATTATCCAGATATTGATTTTTTTAAATGGTCTGCGTCAGATATGGTTCCTGAATCCTATAGAACTTCTTCATGGGGAAAATGTGGGGGAACGCGAACCGAAGACAAAAATTATTATGGCAATCCTGGGCCTTTTGTGTTTAGGCGCCGGATATTATCTTGCAGTGGCTACCGTCAATCCGATGGCTGCAATCTTTATACTGATGATTGCCATTTTACTGGTTATGGCAGGAACCTACCTTACGTTCACTGCAGGCAGCATTGCTCTTCTTAAACTTTTAAGAAAAAATAAAAACTACTACTATAAGACAAGGCATTTTGTATCTGTCTCCGGCATGATTTACCGAATGAAGCAAAATGCGGTAGGGCTTGCCAATGTTGCAATTTTGTCAACGGGGGTCCTCTTGATGATATCCACTACATTTTCGCTATATGTCGATTTAAATAATATCATAGAGAACCGATATCCAAGAGATATTATCGTGTCCGGCTATCGCACAACGGAGGATGAGACAGATAAGGTTTTACAGAGTTTTAAAGATGCTGCAAATGGCCTTCAACTGGAAACTGAAAACCTGTTTTACTATTCGGATATCTCTATGGGAGGGGTTTTACAGGGAGAGGAACTATTGACTGATTTGGATAGTGTATATGGATTATCGAATTCGGATGTCCGTAATATCTATATCCTGACACTGGATGATTATAATCGGATTAACGGGGAGAATAAGAATCTGGAGGAGGGAGAGGTTCTTGTCTACAGCAACAGAACACCCTACAAACATCAGAAGGTCAAATTGCTGGGAAAAACGTTTACAGTGAAAGAACATTTAAAAGATTTTTCTCAAAGCAGCAGTATGTCTTCGGATGTGATCGATTCACTTGCCATGGTGGTTAAGAATTCTGAGATAAAGATGGAACTGGCGGATCTGCAGCAAACCGTGTTGGACAATACAGGAAATGGTGGGTATTCTAATAATGAAGGGTTTTACGGAATTGATGTAAAAGGAGATAAGGACCAGAAAGCACTCTATCAGAATCGTATAAAAGCGGAACTGGAAACTCTTTCAAGCTCCTATCGGATTGAGAATAAAGAGGCAGGACGTATGGACTTCCTTGGCACGTACAGTGGTTTACTTTTCATAGGAATTTTCCTGAGCCTGCTCTTTATCGTGGCTACGGTTTTAATTATCTATTATAAGCAGATTTCCGAGGGTTATGATGACCGGGGAAGATTTGAAATTATGCAGAAAGTCGGGATGGATAAGCGAGAAATCCGCCGGTCAATTAATTCCCAGGTGCTGCAGGTATTCTTTCTTCCGCTGGTGACAGCCGGTATCCACACAGGATTTGCATTTCCGATTATGAGGAAACTGATGCTGATGCTGGGATTGAATAATACGGATCTGTATCTGGCAGTGACCGGAATATGTTTTTTAGTTTTCGCGGTATTCTATGCAATGATCTATAAAATGACAGCCAGGGTTTACTACAAAATTGTAAGTTAGTCTGACGTGAATGCAAAGAGGTGGCAATCATGAAGAAAAAAGTTATTATATCTGTGGGTATTGCGGCACTTGTGGTTGTGGCCGCCGGTGGGGCTTTTTGGTTCCGGTATACCCATTCGCAGACAAGAGCTCAGGTCCTGACAGATTACATGCAGGATATTGAAAAGGGAAAGTATAAGCAGATGTATGAGCTGCTGGACGAGCAAAGCAAAGCTTATGTCGATCAAGAAACTTTTATAGAACGGAATCAAAACATCTATGAAGGAATTGAGGCTGCGGACATCAAGGTTTCGATCCTTTCAGATGAGAAAAATAAAGCTTTGAAATACGAGACCAGCATGGAAACAGTGGCGGGAACTCTGACTTTTCAAAATCAGGCTTCATTTTCAAAGGAGGGCGGAAAATATTATCTGCAGTGGGATGACAGCATTATCTTCCCAGACCTGCTAAGGACCGATAAGGTAAGGGTATCCGCTGAGGCGGCCCATCGCGGCAATATCTTTGACCGGGAGGGATCGCTGCTGGCAGGAGACGGTCAGGTCTCTTCCGTTGGATTGGTGCCGGAGAAGATGCGTGAGGATTCGGCCGCAGATTTGAAGCGGCTGGCGGAGCTTTTGGACGTATCGACGGAGAGCATTCAAAAGAAGCTGGATGCGGGATGGGTTACAAAAGGCAGCTTTGTTCCGGTGAAAAGTCTGAAGAAAGTATCTCCGCTGATGTCGGCGGAGGAAGCAGCCCAGTCACAGGAACTGGCCTTGCAGAACCAGCTTCTTGAAATCCCGGGTGTGATGATATCAGATGCAGAAGACAGAGTATATCCCCTGGGAGAAAAGGCCTCCTTGCTGGTGGGCTATATTCAAAGTATCAGTGCCGAAGAGCTGAAAGAACGTTCCGGGAAAGGCTATACTGCCCAGAGCAGGCTGGGGAAAAGCGGTCTGGAGTCCTTATATGAAGAGAGACTTCACGGGGCAGATGGATGTAAGATCTGGATTCAGGATGAGGCAGGGGAGAATAAAGAGATCCTGGTATCCCGGGAGGTCAAAGACGGAGAGGATATCATAACCACTATTGACTCCAATCTCCAGACCATGCTCTATGAGGCATATGCCGGGGATCAGGCAGCAAGTGTGGCCATGAATCCTTATACCGGAGAGATATTGGCGCTTGTCAGTGCGCCCGGATATGACGATAATGATTTTATCCTGGGCATGTCTGAGAAAAAGTGGAAAGAATTGAATGATGATGAGAGACAGCCAATGTATAACCGGTTTCGCGCATCCTGGGTTCCAGGCTCCGCACTGAAGCCAATTATAGGTGGAATTGGACTTAGTACCGGTACTTTGGGAGCTGATGAGGATTTGGGACCTGCTGTCAGCAGTTGGAAGAAGGATGACAGCTGGGGGAATTATGAGATTACTACCTTACATACCTATGAGGGACCTTCTAATCTGGAAAATGCATTGATATATTCAGATAATATCTATTTTGCAAAGGCTGTGCTCAAGATAGGGCAAGACACACTGACGGAGCAGCTGAACCGGCTGGGATTCGGGACTGACATCCCCTTTGATATTGTGATGAAGAAATCGCAGTATGAGAATGACAGCGGAGGGCTGGGGGATGAAATAACCCTGGCCGACAGCGGTTACGGACAGGGGCGGATGCTTGTGAATCCGCTTCATATGGCGGGTATATATACAGCATTTGTCAATGACGGAAAGATGATTCGTCCCCGGTTGGAATATGAGAAGGAGCAGCAGGGGGAACCTGGGTGGAAGATGCATTTACACCGGAAGCAGCCAGGACCGTGCAGGAAGATTTAGTTCAAGTGATTGAAAATCCGGGCGGAACCGGACACAATGCCAGGATAGAAGGGATTCCTCTGGCAGGAAAAACAGGTACAGCGGAAATAAAAGCATCCAAAGAAGATACCTCTGGTACAGAGCTGGGGTGGTTTAATGTATTTACTACTGATCCCGCCATGGAAAATCCATTACTGCTGATTTCCATGGTAGAAGATGTAAAAGACCGGGGCGGGAGCGGATATGTAGTGGATAAGACGAAAACTGTGCTGGAACAATGGTTTCGGGTGAGCGGTTCAGTCAATTAGTTTCTCCGGATTTTAATTTCTGTTCGTACAGCTCTAACGTCCGTATGGAGAGCTTCATGTAATCTCTGGTGTAAACATCATCCAGATTGTAATGGAGGAATTCCGTCAGTCTCCGGACGCGGTAAACCAGTGTATTGCGGTGAACATACAGTGCCTGTGCGGTATTAACCAGAGAGCGTTCATTGTTGAGATACGCCTTTAGCGTATCAAATTTGTAATCGTTGGAATCCCTGCGGTGCTTCCACAGTGCCAGTACATCCGGATGGCAGGCATGTATGCAATCCGACAGGTTCTTTGCTTCAATGATGTAATCCATAGCATATTGATAGAATTCATGAAATCTCTTGCCCGGAAACTGCAGTCTGCCATAGCCCAGAGCAGCCAGAGCCTGATTCATCAGATAGTGAATATTGATGATTCCGACTCCGGGAAGGCTGCAGGAGAGATGAATTTCAGCACTGTCTGCCAATCTTGTCAGAATATCCAGAGGCGGCAGTCCCTGATAGCGTGAGAGATTGCAAAGGACGATGATGTTTGGATATTTTCGTATAATTACACATTGCTGCATCTGCTGCTCGATGGTGTGGGACAATATATTCATCTGGTCTTTCCCCAGACTCGGAGAAGTCATCTGTGCAATATAAATCTGGTAAAGATCTTCCTTTTTCCATCGTGGATAACTTAGCAGAAGCTCTAACTGTTCATCATCCACATGGACACCTGTCAGAAGAAGATGGAAAAAATCCATATTTGTACCTTGGCGGGAGGTTTTGCTTTGTTCGGCCAGATATACTTTTAAAATGTCTGCCAGCAGCTCCAGCAGCTGGAAATCACCGGGATTTAAGGGACGGTCTTTTTCAAGAACATTGATTCTGCCACATAGTATTTCATTAAAATAAAGGCTGTAAGTGATGCCGGGATAGCACAGATCACCCTTAAAATCAAAACGCTGCATGCCGCTTTTGGTGAAATCTCTGTTTGCATGCTGAAATTTGATATAGCTGATGGCCCGCATAGAGGAATAGCCGTAGGCTAACAGATACCGCCATTCATCATCCATCTCATCGGCCGTATACTGTTCGGTAATCCCCAATAATTTACAGTTACCGTCAAACAACATGATGGGGTTATGAAAGACGGACCAGCAGCTGTTGACTGCTTCCGGATAATTCCCGGATTTAATCAGTTCTACCACTTCTGAATACCAGTCTTCGTAAAAATCAAACACATATTGTACAAGTTCAAATGCCTCTGTAACCGGCATGTCTTTTATTCGAATCGTATCACCCTCACCATTACAGATTACATCGTGTCCCTCCTGGTAAACATGAACACAGTTCGTAGCGTATACCCGCCGGGCACTTTTCAGTATCGGCTTTGCATCATCTGCAATATTCAGAACCAAATCCAGGGAAGAAAGGCGGTTTGCCAGCATCCACATACTAAGTTTCATTTTTAAGGCCCCTTTGTCATTCTCACATAGTTACAGCTCAGCCGTTAAACTGATTGCATTAAAGTTTGCACGGCCGAACTGTAGCGTCATATATGCTATTCTAACATACTTATGCCTTTTTATAAAGAATGATTCGTACAAATAGTCAGATAAAATTTAAAGAAAATTCGTACTGTCTATACATGACGTATAATAAGGGGAGAAGATAGAATAAAAGTAAAGGAAATAATAGTAGAGGGTTTGTTCATGACAGAAAAGAGTTTATCTAAGTCACAGGTGAACCGGTATGGATTTTATTTCTTTGCCTCTTCACTGGCTGCGATGGTACAGATGACATACGTAACTATCTTCATGACAGATTACATCGGAATCCCCACAGGAATTGTAGCCACAACACTTCTTGTTGCAAGGGTGATTGATTTGCTTGTGGGAATTATCTGCGGAGGTATTATAGAAAAGGCCCGTCTGCCCTGGGGAAAATACCGTTCCTGGCTGCTGATCCTGCGCTGGGTTATTATTTTTTCACTGGTATGTTCTTTCTTTGATACAAGTTCCTGGCCACTGGCATTTCGCATTGGAGTGTCATTTATCGGCTATATGCTGATGAACGTAAGTATGAGCTTTACAACCAATGCATACTATGGACTGGGGCCGGCGCTGGCAGGTGCTAATCTAAGTGACAGATTCCGCCTGAGCACAAGGGGTGCACAATTCTCTTGTATAGCTATGTTGATATTTTCCGCATGTACGATTCCGCTGGTTACCCTTCTTTCTCCGATTGTAGGAGGAGGCAACGCTTATCTGGCGGTTTCAGTGGTGTTTGCTATTCCTTATATCTTTGGCTGTCGGATGGTATCCAATCTGTGCAAGGACTGTGATCCGGCAGTGAGGACAGGACAGGGAGGAAGACCGGTATCCACCGTGACAGTGATGGATATGGTAAAGTCAGTAATCAGAAATAAACAACTGCTGGTAGTATTTATTTCCTATACGATCTATTACGTGGCTCTTTATATATTTTCTAATCTGGGAGCCTATTATTTTACCTACCTTGTAGGTGACTTTATGAAAATGTCCTATTCTATGACTGTGTCGATGATCACAGGATTTATCGCATCACTGATTATGCCAAAGCTGGGTGGAAGGCTCGGAAAGAAAAAGGCTATGGTGACCGGATTCGTTATATATGCAGCTACCTGTGCATGTCTGTTTATTGCAGGAGCAAGCTGGATTCTCTATACGCTGTTTGCAGCAGGAGGCGGGGCGGCCATTTATATGTTCACAAGCTTTGGAGCCAACTATTTTGTAGATTGTGGTGAATATTATCTGTATAGAACAGGAAAGGACGCCAGGGATGTGGCAATTTCAATGTTTTCAGTTCCTATGAAGATTGGTATGGCATTGGGTGGAGCAATAGCCACTTATGGTCTGACGTTTATTGGCTATCAGGCACACATGCATGTGGATTCTGTTTTCCAGAACAGATTTCTTATCCTTATGGGTATTCTTCCTGCGGCTCTGGTACTGTTTGGGGCCCTGGTTATGGGAATCGGCTATAAAATCACGGATCACGATGCACAGATGTATGCGGAAGAAAATGCAAAAAAAGCAGCAGCAAAATCGAATTTGGCAGAGCAGCGGATAAGCTAAGGAGGATGATTGTAGTGAAGCTTACGGAAAAAACAAATTATCTGATGACATTAAGGGGAGAACAGCCGGAGTGGGTACCCACTTACAACTTCGGGCCCATGCCCGGTCAGGTGCGCCCATGCACTTCCTGTATGCTGGAGCCGGAGATTCTGGCGGAATTCCGCTTCAAAGGAGGAGGTAAGGATTGCTGGGGAGTTACCTATGTCCCAACCAGGGAAACGGGTGGGGCATTACTTCCCAAACCCGGAGAATTTATATTGGATGATATTCGGCATTGGAGGGATGTAATAAAGGCGCCTTCCCTGGAAGGCGTCGACTGGGAGGCGATGGCGAAAAGGCAGCTGGAAGGGTTTTACAGGATGGGCGTAAACAGAGAGGACAGTGCCATAGCGCTGAATCTTCACGTGGGCTATTTTCAGAATCTGATGGCATTCATGGGCTTTACAGAAGGTCTCTGTGCGATGTTTGAGGAGCCGGAAGAGGTGTATGCCCTGTTTGATTATATGTGTGATTTTTACACGGAGGTAACCAGACAGATTATGCCATACGTACAGCCGGATGTGCTGACCATGATGGACGATACGGCGACCTGGAGAGCTCCTTTTATTTCCACAGAGATGTACCGGGAGCTGGTATTACCCTTCCATGACCGCCAGGCCAAATTCGGCCGTGATGCAGGAATACCGATTACTATGCATGACTGCGGAAAAGCAGAAGGATTTATAGACGACTGGCTTTCCATCGGTATCAATGCATGGGATCCGGCGCAGACGTGTAATGATTTGAAAGGGATTCAAGAAAAGTATGGGAACAAAATCG
This sequence comes from Novisyntrophococcus fermenticellae, assembly GCF_018866245.1. Classification (GTDB taxonomy): domain Bacteria; phylum Bacillota; class Clostridia; order Lachnospirales; family Lachnospiraceae; genus Novisyntrophococcus; species Novisyntrophococcus fermenticellae. The sequence goes on along the minus strand of NZ_CP076458.1, from coordinate 2,290,366 downwards.
TTTTAATGGGCTGCTGGGATGCCCGGAACCGGCTGGCAGAACCTGACGTAACGGAAGAGGAAATCCGGCAGTCTGTTCGTGACACTATGGATCAGTATGCGCCAGGCGGGGGATTTTGCTGGTGCGGAGGTTATCTGGGAGCTCTGGATGACCAGGAGATGATTCGAAAGAACGGTATATTATTTGATGAGGTATACCGTTATGGAGATGCATTTTATCTGAAAAAACAGTAAGGATGACCGGCCACTTCGATGATACCGCCTGCTGACAAATCCATAAAAATATAGTATAATTCTTCTATAAATACAGGATGAAAGGAAGGCGGTATCATGAAGTATCGTAAATTTGGAAAGACAGGAATAGAAGTATCCGCACTGGGGTTTGGCTGCATGCGTTTCCCTATGAAAAAACAGGGGGAAAAGAATGTAATTGACCGCGAACGGGCGATTAGTATGATCAGGCAGTCTATTGACAATGGAGTGAACTATATGGATACAGCCTATCCCTATCATGACGGAGAAAGTGAGGGGCTTCTGGGGGAGGCTCTTCAGGACGGTTACCGGGAAAAAGTATATATAGCCGATAAATGTCCGGTCTGGCTGATAAAAAAAGAAGAAGATTTTGATACATATCTGGAGGAACAGCTGGAAAGGCTGCAAGTGGAGCATATTGACTTCTACCTGCTGCACGGTTTGGACCGGCAGCGTATGGAAGAGATTGTCAAGAAGTATAATCTGATAAAACACATGGAAAAAGCTAAAGCTGCCGGCAAAATCAGACATATAGGATTTTCCTTCCATGACGAACTGGAAGTATTTAAGGACATTATCGACTACTATGAGGACTGGGAGTTTTGTCAAATCCAGTATAACTATGTGGATGTGGAATATCAGGCCGGAGTGGAAGGATTGCGTTATGCTGCGGATAAAGGGCTGGGTGTAGTAATTATGGAGCCTTTACGCGGAGGAAGACTGGCCGATGTCGCCCCTCATTTGGCTGATGTTTTTCCAAAAGAAAAGACACCCGTGGAATGGGCTCTGGACTTCTTGTGGGATCAGCCGGAGGTCAGCCTTTTATTGAGTGGTATGAGCGATGAAAAGCAAGTGGAAGATAATCTGAAATATGCGGATCGTTCATCTGTGGGAATGTTGAGTGAAAAGGAATGGGAAATCTATCCAAAAGCAAAGAAAATCTTTGATACGATGGCACTTGTGAGATGTACCAGATGTGGATACTGTATGCCCTGCCCATCAGGTATTGACATTCCCGGCATCTTTGCCGTCTATAACAGTACAGCGGTTTCGGGGGAGGAGAAAGCAAAGAAGGCATACGCTGAATTGGAAACAAAGGCAGATGCCTGTGTCAAATGTCTGCGGTGTGAGAAGGCCTGTCCGCAGCATATAGGAATCAGCACTTTAATGGCGGAGTTAACGGAGACATTTGCTTAATACAGAAAACCTGCCACCGGCAGCTTTCCTTGCATACTTTGGTATACAGAAAACCTGCCACCGGCAGCTTTCCTTGCATACTTTGGTATTTTAAAGCAGCAGGATATGTTCTGAAACAATGGAACATGTCCTGCTTTCTTTTTGCTATTGCAGACAGGAGATTTATCCGATAAAAAAACTCCCTTCCATATCCTGTGTAAAGTTATAGTGAATATCAAAAAAATATTTCATCGCCCCGTTATAAAGTGCACTGGAGTCGAGCTGGCTGTATCTGACGCTGACAGAGTCCACCATGCGTCGAAAGCCTGTGGTGTCCAGGCATTTTTGAATTTCCCGAAGAAACTGTGGCCCCAGATCCTTTCCTTTGCCGCCGATGATGATCAGCTTGGGGTGGACGATGCAGATCAGGTTGCACAAAGCCAGGGAAAATTCATAGGCTATATCATGAATCACCTTACGGGATGCAACATCTCCATACACACTGGCCTGTCCGAGGTCTGCATAGGTAATGGAGTCTGTGTTTTTTAAGGCCGGACTGCTTCCAATCCGGGCAATTCTTTCTTTCAGAGAGTCCTCTCCAATCATTAGTTCCAGACATCCTCTGTTTCCGCAGGAACACAGCTTCCCTTTGGGATTGATGGAATAGTGACCAAACTGTGTATAGGATGCACAGGCATGCCCCAGCATCTCATTATGAATAAAAAGTGTGGCACCGATGCCCTTCCCGAAGTTGATGAAAGCGAAATCCTTTTCCGTAATCTGGGTGTAGACTTTTTCCGCATAGGCGAAACAGGCGGTATCGTTTAGGACAGCGACAGAAAAGTCGGGGAAGGCTCGCTGTATCTCTCCCACAAAATCTTTTTCGGGAAGATTTAAGGTGGTTGCGAAAATCTCCCGTTTATCCGGGTCTATCATGGCGGGTACGACAACACAGATTCCAAGGAGCTGCTCTATCTGAATCTGCTGAAGCACTGTATCATATACATATTCCCGGCATTTTGGCGCATATCCGTCAGGGGAAGAGAGCTCCATATAGAAGGAGGAAGCCCCTGTGATATCGACCAGAGCGGCATTCAGCTTTTGTTCTTCAAGGAAAAAGACTGTCACATAGTATTGTTCAGCCTTAAGCATCAGGCTGTTGGGCTTACGCCCCACATTGGTACTTCCGCTTGTACCGGAGTCATAGATGAACCGGGTGGCAATTAATTCATCCACCAGAGAGGATACGGCAGTCTTGCTCAGATGGGAATCCTTGGCAAGCTGTGCTCTTGAAATCCCTGGATTCTGGTATATGGAATTGTATAGCTGCTTTAAATTGGTATTTTTAATTAATTGTTGATTTACAAGTTTCATAATAACCTCTATTCTGTGCATGCTTCACAGCACGCAGATGTAAAATTCTTTACAACCACTTTTTTACCCAATATAGAATGCAGGCAGGTGGGGCTCCAGGAATGAATAGTATGTGTCAAAAAAGTACTTCATGGCCCCATTCAGGCAGGCATCACTGTGGAGCGTGGAGTATCGGATGTCCGAACCATCTACCATTCTGCGAAATCCCACATCTTTTAGAGAGCACTTAACCTCTTCCAGAAATAAGTTACCCAGATACTGCCCCTTTCCACCTAAAATAATAAGTTCAGGATTTACAATACAGATCAGATTGCTTAAGGCGAGAGCCAGGAACTTTGCCATCCTCCGCAGTGTGTGAATGGCTGCAGGATCTTTATGCTGTGCAGCAGCACCCAGTTCCTCAAAACTTATCTTGAGCTGCCCTTCTGAAAGCATGGATTCCAGACAGCCATGATTTCCACAGGCACAGAGAGGACCGTGTGGATCGACCGTATAGTGTCCGAATTGAGTGACAGAACCGCTGGCTTTTCCCAGCATTTTCCCATCAATAAAAATCGTGGCACCAATGCCCCTGCCAAAGTTGATAAATGCAAAATTATCCTGACTGATACGGGCATAGACCTTCTCGGCATAAGCATAGCATGCTGTATCCTCCAGTAAGGCTACCGGATAATTGGGGAAGGCAGTGTATAAATCATGAATCAGATTTGCGCTCCTGCCTGCTCCCAGGCTCAGTGTCGTAGAGTAAATCTCGTTATGGGCGGCATCAATCATGGCCGATACCACGATGCAGATGCCGAGAATGCGCCCGGAGGGAAATTGTTTCAGGATATCATTGTATACACAGGATTGGGAAAGAGAAATATAGGACTCCCCCTGCTCCAGATGCAGTTTTGTGGTGTAGAGCGTAAATCCGGTAATGTCCACAACATGAGCTTCTGCAGTATGCTCAATCCATCTTAGGACAATTACATAATACTGACCGCTCCTGGGTTTCAGACAATTTGGTTTTCTTCCTACGTTGTCAGAATAGGAGACACCCTCATCTACAATAAAATTCAGATCAATTAACTCATCCACCAGGGTGGATACGGTGGTTTTGCTGAGGTGAGTCTGTCTTGCCAGCATTGTGCGCGAAATTCCGCCTTCTATTGCAATAGAGGAATACAGAGATTTCATATTGGCGTTTTTTATAATCTGTTGTGCCAGAATCTTCGTAAACTCACCTCCTTAAGAGAATATAATTAAGGGACCTTATTAATAAAATGCTATCATAAAAGTGAAATATATGCAAGCACAAGTATTTTTGTCCCCCAATTGAAAGAAATAAAGAGAAAATTGCAATTGCATGCTGAATTCTGAAAAATATAAGCAATATAAAGCGAAACAGATTGTAATATCAAAGGAAAAAGAGGGATGTATGTAAAATATACATAAAAACAAAGCCAATAATTGTTTATAAATTACAAACAGTTTATTATAAAGGATATAGATTAAAAAATGTATTGACAGATATGTCAGTCAATGCTATTGTATAGCTATAAAAAACATGATTCTTACATTACAGGAAAGCTGATATTGACAAATGCGTCAAGAAAGCTTTATATTTTTAATCTAATAGTAAGGTCACTGAACAAACTAAATGAAAAGAGGATGATGAAATGAAAGTGGGATTGATAGGATGCGGGGGGATGGGGACGACCCATAATCTTTCGTTGAAAGCGTTGTCATCCACGATGAATGTGGAGGTTACCGCCCTTGCGGACTGCAGACCGGAATTTCTTAAAAAAGCTGCGGAGCAATGGCCGGATGCGAAGCTGTATGAGACGGGGATGGAGCTTTTGAAACATGAGAAGTTAGACAGTGTACATATTTGTCTTCCAAGTTATCTGCATACGGAGCATGCGGTGGCAGCGATGAATAAGGGAATACAGGTTTTCGTTGAAAAGCCTGTATGTCTGACAGAGGAAGAGGCGGAAAAACTGCTGGAAGCGAAAGCAAGAAATCAGGTTCAGGTCATGGTAGGACAGGTGGTCCGTTCCTTCAGCGAGTATCGTTATCTGAAAGAAAGCTACGATACAGGCCGGTATGGGGAACTGAAATCCATCACGATGCAGCGGATAAGCGGAGATGCAGCCTGGGGATACGAGGACTGGTTTCATCAGGAAGAGGAGAGCGGCTCGGTTGTTTTGGATCTGCATGTACATGATTTGGATTTTCTAAGATACATGCTGGGAGAACCGGATTCCTTTGATGTGAGGGCTACTGCCTTTGCCAGCGGCATGGTGAATCAGATTTTCACGACATATGAGTTCGGAAAAGTGTTTGCCGTGACAGAAGGTATATGGGATACCAGTTCAGCACTCCCGTTTGAAGCCAGCTTTCATGCATGCTTTGAAGAGGCCAGTATTGTTTTTAAAGGCCGGAACGAAAAACCTCTGGCAGTCTATAAAAATGATGGTACCGTTGAGTATCCGGAACTGGTTCGGGAATATGATGTACAGGATGATTCGGCGGGAATCAATATCTCGAATCTGGGTCCCTATTACACAGAAATCAAGTATTTTATCCAGTGCCTGCAAGAGGGAAGAGAAATTGACCTTGCTCCGCTGGAAGAAGGAATCAAGTCCGTAAGACAAGGTTTAGCGGAGTGGAAACGGGCAAAGGAATATATAGGCAGAAAATAACCAAATATAAATTAAGGAGGAAAAAGGAATGAGGAAAAGGACACTGGCAATTGCAATGACAACTGTATTGGTAACTGGTCTCGCAGCATGCGGCGGAGCAGGTACAGACACGAAGGAGGGGAGCTCGTCTGAAAAATCTGACAGCGGCAAGGAGATTACCTTAAAGGTTTTTGATGCGCATGCATATGGTCTGGACGAGTACGCAGATATGGCTAAGAAGTTTGAGGAATCCCATCCCGGCGTAAAAATTGAAGTTCAGCATGCGGCGAATGACAGCAACACATTACTCCAATCCCGGGTAAATTCCGGTGATATTCCGGATGTGTTTGACGTGGAAGCAGGAACCTCCGCCCAGAAATACTATGAATATGCCTATGACTGGTCAAATGACAAAGAGGTGCTGGATAAGTTCAATGAAGCGGCACTGGAAACAGGAAAAGATGCGGACGGAAATATTATGTCTCTGCCGTGGACATATGAAAATATGGGACTGATTTACAATAAGGATCTCTTTCAAAAAGCAGGTATCACGGAACTTCCCAAGACTATGGATGAGCTGGAGGAAGCCTGTGAAAAACTGGATGCGGCGGGAATTACTGCATTTTCTCTGGCTGCGAAGGAATCCTGGGTACTGCAGCAGCTTTCCTCACACTTTATGATGGACAAATCCCTGGATGCAAAGGGCGTTGTTGAAAAACTTAACAGCGGGGATTTAAAATTTAAAGATATGAAGAACTTCCAGAATGTTTTTAAATTTTTAGATCTGGCTGTAAAATATGGACCGGACAAGCCTTTGGAAGTTGACTGGGAAAAAAGTGAGAATATGCTGGCGAATGGCGAGGCTGCAATTATCCATATGGGCGACTGGTGCCAGTCTACGCTGGATTCCTTTAATCCGGATGCAAACTTAGGATTTCTCCCCTGCCCGGTAAGCGATAATCCGGAGGATGTCACATTACTGTCTTCCTGTAACTGGACCTATCTTGTGAATAAGGATTCTGAGCATCTGGATCTTGCAAAGGAATACCTGGAATATATCCTGACATCTGAGGAGGGGCTGAAGTGGATGACGGAAGGTGTCGGTGCCGTTCCCGGAGCAAAGAATACACAGGAAGTAAAGGGTGCGCTTGCCAATGACGCGTCCGTTTATGTAAGTGAAGGAAAAACGAATGGATGGATTCATACCATAGAGCCAAACGGTTATGCTGACATTGTAGGGCCGGCGCTTCAGGCCTATATGAGTGGCGATATGACAGCGGAGCAGGTGACAGAAGAGTTCCAGAATGGCTGGGTTGTACAGTAGGAACAGGTGACTTCTGCCGGCAGAAAGGAGAGTTTGGAGGATTGAAAGCAAAAAACAAAGGAAAAGCAAAAGAGATACTGATTTTCGCATTATTTGTATTTCCGGCAGTGGCATTTGTTCTTTTTTCGACGGATGTGCCATTCCTGATGAATCTTTATTATTCTGTTTTTGAATGGAACGGAATCAGTAAAGACATGAAATTCGTAGGACTTCAGAATTTTGTGAATATATTTACGAAGGATGCGCTGTTTTGGAAGAGTGCAGTGTTTACACTTAAATTCTCGGTATTCTTTGTAATAATCGTGAATATTCTGTCGCTTACGGTGGCGCTCGTTATGTCGAAGGAAAAAAAGAGTTCCAGTGTGGGACGTGCATTTTACTATATTCCTTATATTATCAGCCTGACCGCAATCAGCCTGATCTGGAAGTTTATTCTGGGTCCTGGATTTGAGTCTTTGTACAAGGTGACAGGATGGGAGTTTTTCAACTGGAGCTGGCTGGGAACCGGAAAGCTTGCATTTTTTGTAGTGGTATTTATGACGGTTTGGCAGAACCTGGGATTTTATATGGTAAATTATATCGCCGGAATTATCGCTGTGCCAAAAGAACTGATTGAGGCGGCGAAAATAGATGGAGCCCGTAAATTCCAGGTTTTAAGGAAAATCACAATCCCTATGATCATGCCGGCTATTTCCATCTGTATGCTCACTTCCCTGACATTTGCATTCAAACTCTTTGATGTAATTATGGTATTTACCAAAGGCGGGCCTGCGAATTCTACAATTTCTGTAGCGTATAATATCTATAAGGAAGCGTTTGTCAATAACAGATATGGTATGGCTACTGCGAAGTCTCTGGTATTTGTTGTTTTTGTATTGATTATCACTGTAATACAGATTAAGGTAACGAAGAGCAAGGAGGTAGAAGCATAATGAAAAAAGTCAGGAAAATAAGCCCGCTTTCGGCGATTATATTTATATGCTCTCTCTTTTGGCTGATGCCTCTGCTGCTGATTTTCATTAACTCGTTCAAACCTTACAATGACATGCTGCAGAAGTTCCTGGCGCTTCCTGAAAGCTGGAGCCTGAACATGTATCTAGAGACCTGGACCAGATTTAAATTTCCCATGCTTATCGGCAACACACTTTTGTATACGGTGTGTACGGTATTGATTGTAGCACTTTTGGCTCCGATGGCGGCGTATAAACTGGCAAGGACAAAGGGAAAATTATCAGGAGTCTGCTTTGTGCTCATCATCATGCCTATGATGGTTCCGTTCCAGTCCTACATGATTACTCTGACCAGACTGGTTGCAAAACTGGGTCTGACAGGAAACAGAGCGGGGTATATACTGGTAAGTGCGGGGCTTTGTATGCCTCTGGCGGTTTATATGATACATGGTTTTGTCAAGAATGTACCGATTGAACTGGAGGAGTGTGCCTGCATTGACGGAGCGGGTAAAGTCAGAACCTATTTTAACATTGTTCTGCCTCTGTTAAAGCCGATTCTTACAACCGTGATCGTTCTTGATACATTGGCCACATGGAACGATATCATTACGAATCAATTGATTATCGGGGGTAATGCAGAGGCCATGAATATCCAGAATGCACTTTACATGCAGTTTTCGGCACAGACAGCAGACTGGGAACATGCCCTGCCTGGAATCGTGATGTCTATGATTCCCAGTCTTGTATTCTTTATCTTTATGCAGAAGCATATTGTAGGTGGTGTGACGGCGGGAGCCGTCAAAGGCTGAGTATGCTAGAAATTATGGAGGAATGAGATGAGAGTTGGAGTTTTAATTGAAATTTTCCGTGATACAGACATAGATGCGAAATTTGAAGAACTGCGTTCTATGGGGATGGAAAGCTGCCAGCTGGTATGCTGGGACAAAGAATTGCTGAATGAGGATACCGCCGCCGCCGTAAATGCTGCATCGGCGCACCATCAGGTAGATATCACTGCATTCTGGTGCGGATGGGAAGGGCCAAAGGTATGGGATTTCTATGACGGACAGCTTACGTTGGGACTGATACCGGAAGGCTTCCGGTTTGCACGCGTAAAGATGCTTGAGAAAGGAATTGCTTTTGCGGCGATGATTCATGTAAAGGATGTGGCAACCCACGTGGGATATATGCCGGAAAATCCTTACGATCCCAACTATGCAGGTGTGCTGGTGTGTTTGAAAGAATTGGTAAGACAGTGCAAGGCGAATGGACAGAATTTCCTTTTTGAAACGGGACAGGAAACTCCGGTTACGCTCAAAAGAGCAATTCAGGATATTGAAAAGGCTCTTGGAAAGGGTAATGTGGGAATTAATCTGGATCCCGCCAATCTGATCATGTATGGGAAAGCGAATCCTGTAGATGCTCTGGAAGTATTCGGAGAATACGTGATGGGGATACACGGAAAGGATGGCAGATATCCTACAGATGGTCATATGCTGGGCGAGGAAGTTCCGCTTGGTCAGGGGAAGGTAAACTATCCCGCATTTATTGAAAAGCTGAAAGAAATTGGATATACAGGAGATATCACAATTGAACGGGAGATATCCGGAGAAGAACAAAAGAAAGATATCATCATGGCAAAAGCAGTTTTGGATGAACTGCTGCAATAACGCTTCAAGAGTAAGAGGCCGGTCGATTCATGACCGGCCTCTTACTCTTTTCCAGTGTTTTACAGGCATATGGAAAAATGTAAGGGATTTTAGCTGTGATGTGGTACGGATATGTAAGAATGTATTCGTCAATATGACGGAAAAACAAAAGAAGCAGGAATATTAAGAGCATTTCCATTAGGAAAGCACAAGAAAATGAGCAGGAAATGATTATAAAATAGAACAAAAGCACAAGAAACAACATTATGCCATAATCTAAAAACATATCTCCATTTCACATTATTCCATATACAATTATAATAAATGAATCAAGAAGTGGTGCGACAAAACAGTCAAACTGACGAATCTTGAATGTAGAGGAGGAAAATGTATGAAGTTCAAAAAAGCAGCAGCGATGGCGATGGCATGTGTTATGGTACTGTCACTTACCGCATGTGGAGGAGGAAAAGGAGAATCCGGAAACGCTAAATCAGATGGGAAATCCGAGCAGGGTTCGGGCGATGCAGAACTTTCTGTATCGATATGGGATACCAATCAAGAGCCGGGTATCAGCGAAATACTGGCGGATTTCACAGAAGAGACCGGGATAAAGACAAAGGTTTCTGTCGTAAAGTGGGACGAATACTGGACGATGCTTGAGGCAGGTGCACAGGGGGGCTCCCTTCCGGATGTATTCTGGATGCATTCCAATGAAAGCCAGAGATACATGTCAAACGATATGCTTTTGGATCTGACGGATATGATTAAGGACAGCGATAAGATAGATCCTGAGAATTACCCGTCTGATATCTGGGGCTTGTATACATATGAGGATAAGTATTATGCCGTTCCGAAGGATGTAGATACAATAGCCCTCTGGTATAACAAGAAAATGTTCGATGAAGCGGGAGTTGCATATCCGACGGCGGACTGGACCTGGGATGATGTAACAGAAGCAGCGAAAAAGCTGACGAAAGAGGATGGAAGCCAGTATGGTATGGCTCTTAGAAACGATAACAATCAGGCCGGTTATTATAACATGGTCTACGATAACGGAGGAACAATCATAAGCGATGACAAGAAAACCTCCGGATGGGATGACCCCAAGACAATCGAAGCGATGCAGCAGGTGGAAGAATGGATTAAGCTGGGACTGATGCCATCTATTGAAACGATGTCTGAGAACAGTGAGGACGTTCTTTTCCAGTCCGGAAAGGTTGCTATGGTGTTCCAGGGCTCATGGATGGTGGCCGCATATCGCGATAATGAGTACACGGCAGAGAATTGTGACATCGCTGAACTTCCCAAGAGTGCCGCTACGGGAAGAAGGGCTTCCATATATAATGGTCTTGGCTGGGCCGCAGCCGCGAATGGCAAGCATACGGAGGAAGCGAAACAGCTAATTGAATATCTGGGCTCCAAGGAAGCACAGATAAAGCAGGCAGAGTTGGGCGTGACGATGTCTGCTTACAAAGGAACTTCAGAGGCATGGACAAAGTCTGCTGATTTCAATCTGCAGGCATATCTGAACATGATGGACGACATGGTAATCCGCCCTTACTCCAAGACTACAGTTACCTGGGAAAATGAGGATAACGAAATTCTGAAAAGTGTCTACACGGGAGATAAAACCATGGAAGAGGCATGTAAAGAAATGGCTGCACAGATGAATGAAAAACTGGCCGGCGAATAAATATAATACAGGCAGGTTCGGAAGAATCTGCCTGTATTTGGAAAAGGAGTGAAAGCCATGACAAATACGAAAAAAAGAAAAGTGACCGGGAGGGCACGCAGTGAGTTTTTATGGGGGTGGCTGTTCATCCTTCCGACCATGATTGGGCTTGTGATTTTGAATATCATCCCGATTTTTCAGACACTGTACCAGAGCTTCTTCAAAACCGGAGATTTCGGCAGGGGAAATGTCTTTGTCGGATTGGACAATTATGCACAGGTATTCGGTGACAAGGAGGTATGGCAGTCATTAATCAACACGTTTAAATATGCAATTGTAGAAGTTCCGTTTTCTATTATTATTGCACTGATTCTGGCAGTTTTATTGAACAGGAAGATGCGGGGAAGGGGATTTTATCGGACAATTATCTTTCTTCCTATGGTTGCGGCTCCAGCAGCAATCGCTATGGTTTGGAGATGGCTGTATAACTCGGATTTCGGACTGATTAACAATGTGTTTCCTATACAGGTAAAATGGGTCTCGGATCCTCAAATTGCAGTTTTTTCTGTTGCAGTAATTGGAATCTGGTCCATTATCGGTTACAATATGGTATTGTTCATAGCAGGTCTGCAGGAAATACCACATGATTTTTATGAGGCGGCCGAGATTGACGGTGCTACAGGTGTCAAGAGCTTCTTTTATATTACGATTCCCCTGTTATCCCCGACGATTTTCTTTGTACTGGTTACCCGCATAATCAGTGCGTTACAGGTATTTGACTTGATGTATATGGTTATGGATAAATCTAACCCGGCACTGGAGAAAACCCAGTCTTTAGTATATCTGTTCTATAAATATGCTTTTATTAACAAGAATATGGGATACGGTTCTACGATTGTCATCCTGCTTCTCGTGATAACTTTGATTATTACGGCATTTCAGATGATCGGGCAGAAAAAATGGGTGTTCTACAATTAGAGAGGCGGTTTGGTATGGAGAGCATGAAAAGAAAAAGTAAACTTATGAATCTATTGATCCACGTTATTCTGATTTTAGTATCGATCACTATGCTGATTCCCTTTGCATGGATGTTTCTTACTGCCTTTAAGTCTGTAACTGAAGCTACGTCTGTGGATCCCTTTGTAATTTTTCCAAAGGTATGGCGGACAGATGCATTTACATCGGTGATAAAAAACATGAATTTTATAGTGCTATACAAGAACACCCTGCTTCTGATTTTATTTCGTGTGATATGTGCGGTACTTACGGCGACCATGGCGGGTTATGCGTTCGGACGGCTGCATTTTAAAGGAAGGGACTTCTGCTTTTCACTGGTGTTACTGCAGATGATGGTTCCGAGTCAGATTTTTATCATCCCGCAGTACCTGATGGTAAGTAAGATGGGGATGCTGAACACGATTTTCGCTTTGGTATTCCCGGGGTTTGTAACGGCATTCGGGACCTTTCTTCTCCGCCAGGGTTATATGGGATTGCCGAATGATCTGGAGGAGGCGGCGAGACTGGACGGATGTAATATCGGACAGACTTTTCTCTACATCATGGCTCCGCTTACGAAATCCAGTATGGTTGCGCTGGGGATTTTTACAGCGGTGTTTGCCTTTAAAGATCTGATGTGGCCTATGATTGTAAATACAGATAAGGATATGCTGGTTCTTTCCTCGGCACTTGCTAAAATGCAGGGACAATACGTGTCCAAGTTCCCGGAATTGATGGCGGCATCTTTAATTGCCTGTATTCCAATGATTCTACTTTACATAATCTTCCAGAAGCAATTTATTGAAGGAATTGCAACCAGCGGAGGCAAGCTTTAAATTGAAACACATAACTGCATATACCAATTCACTCAGATATAAGTGCCTGGAGGATCTTCAGAGGGAAGCGGTGGAACTGTGTCTGATCTATTGTGGATGGGAATATTGCGAGCCGGGACATAGTTTCGGACCCAATATGAGGGCTTCCCATCTTTTGCATATTGTCAGAGAAGGGAAAGGAACGCTGAAGATTTATAACAAGACGTATCAATTAAGCCAGGGGGATGCTTTTTATATACCACCCAATACCGAAGCATGGTATAAGGCAGATATGGAGGAACCCTGGTCTTATATGTGGGTGGGATTTACGGGGCTGAAGGCGGAAAAATGTATCAGCAGTGCAGGATTTTCTGCAAAGACACCCGTAGGCAGGGTGGAATGTATGAAAGAACTGAACGGATTTATTGACGAGATACTGGAGGCTCATCAGCTCTCTTATTCAGACGAACTGAAAAGAAATGGGCTTTTGATGATGTTTTTTTCCGTAATGATTGATGAATACAGGAATAAGCTGCCTGGCGCAGGCATGCAGCATCCATATCCGGGAGCGGTTTATGTTAAGCATGCGATGGAATATATTTCATCAAACTATAACAAGAGGATTAAAATCACCGAGCTGGCAGACTATATCGGTGTCAACAGGAGTTATCTGACCAGCAGCTTCAAGAAAATCGTTGGATGTTCCCCACAGCAATATCTGGTCAATCTGCGTATGGAAAAAGCAAAATCCATGCTCAAAAAAACAGATATGCAGATTAAGTGCATCGCAGATGCGGTGGGCTATTCGGATCAGCTTGCATTTTCCAGAATATTTAAACAGTGCTGCGGGATGAGTCCGAGGACATATCGGGAGGTAGAAGCGGAACTCGTTTACAAAACAGAAAAAGGAGATTGCATGAGCTCAACATTCTGACAGAAAAACGTAAGAAATAATAGCATTGACAAATTTACTTGTCAATGCTATTATTTGATTGACAAAAATTATTGTCAAAATGACAAACTAATATGTCATCTCAAAGCTGTGAAGCATGCACAGAATGGAGGTTAAGATGCCATTATTAAATCATGTGAAAGAGCATCGTGCCAGACTGGGCTTAAATCAGGCAGAGCTTGGAAAACTGGCCGGGGTATCTCGCCAGACCATCAGCCTGATTGAGAGAGAGGATTATTCTCCTTCAGTTACCCTGGCCTTAAAGCTGGCAAAGATTTTTGGATGTCCGGTAGAGGATATCTTCGATTATCTGGAGGAGGGAGAGAAAGATGAACAGAACTAAGAAAGAAGGAAAAGGCTTTTCAGCAATGGGCGGGAAGCTGCTGCTTGGGGCTGTAATCGGAGGAATCATCGGCTACATGTTTGGAGACAGTGATTCTGCAGCGGTGGAGGAAACTGCCAATTACTTATTAGATATGACCGTGAAAGCGTATAGGCCTGTTATGATGATCCTTACACTTTGCATGCTGCTGCTGAATCTTCTCTTTTTTTTAAAATTGAGATTCTGTGTGTTACAGGCGGAAGTATGCAGGGATGAGGAAAAGAGTGATTTGCTTGACGATAAAATCGATCGCATCAGTACACTGAGCTTATCCGGAAACGGTGTTTTCTATATTTTGCTGTTTTTCAACTATGTGTTGTCATATAGCAGGGGAGAACGGACAGATATTATGAATGTTCTTTTGTTTATCGTCCCCGTTTTGATATATCCTGTATTTTATATTCTTATTGTCAACCTGTTAAAGAGACATGACCCTTCAAAAAAAGGTGTCCCGGGTTCCATGCGTTTTCAAAAAGACTGGATGGAGAGCTGTGATGAAGCGGAAAAGATGAGAACATTCCGAGTATCCTATCAGACGAATATTGCCAGCTGTTATATTATAAGTATTGGCTTCTGCACCACCGCAATACTGGCCCTTCTCTTTCCGGTGGGTGTATTCGCATTATTTATAACGGCACTCATGTGGCTAGCACAGACAATTATAAATGGCTATTACAACATAAAAAGCCAGAAAGAGAAGATGATGTAGCCGGGATACATCCGATTACATATAAAAATCAACCCAGGGAGGAAATAACATGAGACTTGAGGTGAAAGATATTCACAAAAGCTTCGGAGGCAAAGAAGTACTTCACGGAATATCATTTTCGGTGGAAAGCGGGAGTGCTCTGGGACTTTTGGGGCGCAATGGCGCCGGAAAGACGACCACAATCCGCATTTTGATGGATGTGTTCAAGGCAGATAAGGGTGAAGTTCTGCTGGATGGCATAAAATTTTGTCCCGGTGAATACCGCATCGGATATCTCCCCGAAGAAAGGGGACTATATCCGAAGAAAAAGGTCGGGGAACAAATTACATATCTTGCCCAGCTGCGTGGGATGGGGACAAAGGAGTCGAAGGAGAGCATGCGAAGGTGGCTTGCACGTCTGGAGGTATCCGAATATGAGAACAGGCTGCTGGAAACCTTGTCAAAGGGAAATCAGCAGAAGGTCCAGCTGGCACAGACGCTCGTCTGTGATCCTCAGATTTTCATACTGGATGAACCATTTTCCGGTCTGGACCCCGTCAATTCGCAGGTGCTTAAAGATGTAATTCTAGAGGAGATCCAAAAAGGGAAGCTGGTGATTTTTTCCAGCCATCAGATGGGATATGTGGAAGAGTTTTGTAAGGACATCATGATTATCAATAAAGGAACCACCGTTCTTTCCGGTGATTTGAAGAACATCAAACGCGAATTCGGCAACAATCGTCTGATTCTCTCAGCCAATGATATGGAGTCTAAGGAACTGCACAGAACCGTTGATCAAAAGTGGGGAAACCTGGTGAGGGTATACGGATACAACAAGGAACAGTTAATTCTGGAGATGAAGCCTGAGGTCAAAAAGGAGATGATCTTAAGTGCCCTGGCAGAAAGCAGTCTGGATGTAGAACGATTCGGGGATTATCAGCCATCGTTAAATGACATTTTTGTAGAAGTGGCAGAAGATTAACCTGTCGACGAAATAAAGACGAAAGGGATATATGGAATATGAAGAAGTTTTTGACTGTTCTGAAATTTGAAATCGGGAATTATTTAAAGAATAAGAGTTTCCTTCTTACCACAGTTGCTTTGGCACTCCTTATGGTGGGAGGCGTGATCGTACCAACCTTCTTTATGGGAGGATCAAAAAAGGCGGATTCCGAAGAAGATACAAAGACTACAGTGGCATTTTTCGATGAAGAAGGGTATCTGGGAAATCCAGATGAATTTGAACAGCTGCTGCCCCAGTATGACTGGCTGAACTGTTCCGGGGAACAGGAACTTAAGGAGGCTGTAAGAAGTGAAAAGGCAAAGGTCGGCTTCCTCATTCTGGGAGAGGCAGAATACACCTATGTAGTGGAAAACAGACCTATGATGGATGATATACAGGAAAGCTTTGAATCCGGTATGCTTAAGCATTACCGTATGAAAACACTGACAGAACAAGGGGTGGATGCCGGCATGGTGGAATCCCTGTATGAGAAGCCGCTGCAATCGGATACGATGGTTCTGGGTAAGGACAGCGCAAAGAATTACATGTATACCTATGTACTGGTATTTGTGATGTATATGTTTGTATTACTCTACGGGCAGATGATTGCCACATCGGTTACAAGTGAAAAGAGCAACCGTGCCATCGAGATTCTGGTCACCAGCGTGAACAGTAACAGCCTGATTTTTGGAAAGGTAGTTGCCGGTGCCATCTGCAGCCTCTTTCAGGGAGGACTGATACTGGGGGCAGGTGTCGCCTCCTACCGGATGTTCCGCAATGCCTGGAACAATCAGCTGGATTTCCTGTTTGACATACCGGTCAATGTATGGCTTGCTTTTATCCTGTTTGGAATACTGGGATACCTGCTTTATGCGTTCCTTTTTGGCATGCTTGGAGCATTGGTTTCGAAGACAGAGGATATCAGCAAAAGCGCCACACCCGTTACAATTATTTATCTGGCAGCATTTTTTGTAGCTATCTTTGGCATGAACACGCCGGACAGCGTTTTAATAAAGGTAGCGTCCTTTATCCCCTTTACCTCCAGTAACAGCATGTTCATAAGAGTGGCTATGGGCTCTGTCACGGCGGCCGAGGTTGTGATCTCCGCCCTGATTCTGGCAGCATCCTGTGGACTTGCAGGATTTGTGGCCGCAAAGATCTTTCGGTTTGGTACTTTAATGTATGGAAATCCTGTTAAATTTTCAGTTGCATTGAAGAAAATCCGTGAAAGATAATCGTAATCAGCAGGTAACGGTTTCAGTCCTGTGGATTTTCAACAAATCCGCAGGGCTGCCCTAAAAAACACTTTTTTCTTGCTTTTCTGAAAGTAATATGATAATATTATTTCTGCAAGTGAAAACTATATGCCTGGTTAGCTCAGTTGGTAGAGCAGAGGACTGAAAATCCTCGTGTCTCTGGTTCGATTCCGGAACCAGGCAGTTTGATGTAAGTATTGGTGTGAACTAATACTTTTTTTGTTTATAAAAAACTCCCAGGATTGATTTCTTGTTCTTCATGAAGCTCTGTGATAGAATAGGTGGATAGTGAGGTAATTGTAATGAAGCGAATTCTTCTGGCAGCGGTGAATGCCAAATATATACATTCGAATCTGGCGGTTTACAGTCTCAGGGCATATGCCCGAAAGCAGGGAATATTGACGGATTTGGCTGAATACACAATTAATCAGCCGCAGGATGAAATCATGAAGGATATTTTCCGGTACAGACCGGATGTTCTTTGCTTTTCATGTTATATATGGAATATTTCTTTTGTCCGGGAATTGATTTATGACCTTTCGAAAGTACTCCCGGAGACGGAAATCTGGGTGGGCGGCCCGGAGGTTTCCTATGATGCCGGGAAGGTCCTGGAAGAGAATCCCGCCATCCATGGGGTGATGCGGGGAGAAGGTGAAAAGACCTTTGCTGAGCTGGCAGATTGGATTTTGAGAAAAGAGGGCAGCAGTGAGGAGTACAGGAGGAATGGGATCCGTGAGATCCGGGGGATTACTTACCGGGATGAACAGGGATTGATACAAAAGAACCTGGACAGAGAAATCATGGAGTTAAGTGAAGTTCCGTTTCCGTATGAGGATTTAAGTGCATTTGATTACAGAATCATCTATTATGAATCCAGCAGGGGCTGCCCTTTTTCCTGTAGTTACTGTCTCTCTTCCGTGGATAAGTGTTTAAGATTCAGAGATACGGAACTGGTAAAACAGGAGCTGCAGTTTTTTATCGACAGGAAGGTGGCCCAGGTTAAATTTGTGGACCGGACTTTTAATTGCAGGAAAGAACATGCGATGGAAATCTGGAGGTTTATCCTGGAGTCAGACAATGGGTTTACGAATTTCCACTTTGAGGTCGCAGCAGATTTGACGACAGAGGAAGAACTGGAACTTTTCCGGAAGATGCGTCCGGGCCTGATTCAATTGGAAATCGGGGTACAGTCCACGAACCCTAAGACCGTGGAGGAGATACACAGAAAGATGGATTTTCATAAAGTGGCCGAGATTGTACGGAAGGTTCAAACGGGTCATAATATCCATCAGCATCTGGATTTGATTGCAGGGCTTCCGTTTGAGGACTATGAAAGCTTTTCGGAATCCTTTCGGGATGTCTACAGACTACATCCCGATCAATTGCAGATGGGATTTCTGAAGGTACTGAAGGGATCATATATGGCGGAGCATCTGCAGGAATACGAAGGGGTCTGCAGGAATAAGGAGCCTTACGAAATCCTCTCAACCAGATGGCTGTCCTATGCAGATGTAATCAGGCTGAAACAGGTGGAAGAGATGGTGGAGGTCTACTATAACAGCGGACAATTCCAAAATCTTCTGCAAGAGGTAGAAACCAAATACCGGAATATGTTTCATTTTTTTGAAGGATTGGGAATATTTTATGAGGAACGGGGTTATGGAAAGATTTCTCATACCAGAATCCGGCGCTACGAGATTCTGCTGGAATTTCTGAAAGAAGCATTTCCGGACAAAATTCAGAAGTTTTGCAATTTGGCGGTCCTGGATGTATACGCCAGAGAGAATGCAAAAAGCAGACCGCATTTTGCAGCAGACAATGGACCATATAAGGATTGCTTAAGAGAATTCTTCCAAAGGGAGGAAGTGACGAGAGAACTTCTTCCATCTTATGAAGGATACGGCTGGAAACAGATGTGGAAGATGACTCATGTGGAAATTATATCGTCTATAGGAGAACAGCCGAAGGCCATCCTGTTTGATTATAACGAGAGAGATCCTTTAACGGGATCTGCAAGGCAGATTGACGTAACAGAACGAATCATACGCGGCTGCTGAAGAGAAAGGAGTTGTAAGTGGCAACGAAAAGAACAAAAGAGATACTGGCTCTTCTGGATGAACAGTATTCCACAGAATATAAGTGTTATCTGAATCACGAAAATCCCGGACAGCTTTTAATAGCGACCATGCTCTCCGCGCAGTGCACGGATGCCCGGGTGAATATTGTAACAAAAGATCTTTTTGTAAAATATCCTGATATGGAGTCCTTTGCCCATGCAGAATTGTCAGAACTGGAGCAGGATATCAAGCCTACAGGTTTTTACCATAATAAGGCAAAGAATATTATCGCCTGTGCCAGAAAGCTATGTCTGGAATTCGGCGGGGAAGTACCAGGCGATCTGGAGGCTTTAACCTCTCTTCCAGGGGTGGGGCGCAAGACAGCCAATGTCATCCGCGGAAATATCTTCCACGAACCCAGTATAGTGGTGGACACGCATGTAAAGCGGATATCCCGAAGGCTGGGGCTGGCGAAGGAAAACGATCCGGAAAAAATAGAGTTTGAATTAATGAAGGCTTTGCCTGAGGATCACTGGATTCTTTATAATATACAGATTATTACATTTGGAAGGCAGATCTGTTTCGCACGGAACCCCAGGTGCGGGGAGTGTTTTCTGACAGAGTACTGTAAAGAATATAAGGACAGAGCCGCCGGAAAGAAGGCAGGCCTATGATGCAGACATATGTGGCCCTGGATCTGGAAACCACAGGCCTGCAGCCAAAAACCGACCGGATACTGGAAATCGGTGCCCTGAAAGTAGTAAACGATGAAATTGTGGATACATACCGCACATTTGTGAATCCCAGAATGAAGATACCGGACAGTATTAGACAACTGACGGGCATTACCCAGGAGATGGTCGAGGGGCAGCCGTATCAGGAGGAAGCAGTTTCAAATATCCTGGATTTTTGTGGGGACTTGCCTCTTCTGGGACACAACATTCTCTTTGATTATAGTTTTCTAAAGCATCAGGCAGCCAATTTACGAAGGGAATTTGAAAAAAAGGCCTGTGACACTCTTCACATTGCACGCAAGGCATTTCCCGGGCTGCCCAGCAGAAGCCTTACGTCGATGTGCAGCTATTATGCGATTGACCGAACCCGCGCCCATCGTGCATACGATGATGCATGGGCTTCTATGAAACTATACGAATATCTATGGGGTGAATTTGGGAAAAAAAATCCTGCATGGTTTGAGACAAAACCGCTGACTTATAAGGTGAAACGCCAAAATCCAATAACCCCGGCACAAAAACGGTACTTGAATGATTTGATAAAATATCATAAAATAGAAGCTGAAGTTGAACCTGACAGTCTCACGAAGAATGAGGCTTCCAGGATGATTGATCATATCATCCTGAGATATGGAAGAATAGAGAGGTAAGAAAAGAGTATGATGAATCCGAAAAAAAGAAAAGTGATTACCGGTGTGGTTGCTGTTATGCTGATTATAGTCATGATTGTACCGATGGTACTTGGTTATCTGATCTGATATTGCCATCTGGTCGCAGAGTATAGGAGATACGAATGAAAAAAACTGGAATTGCAGTTGTAAT
Organism: Novisyntrophococcus fermenticellae; assembly: GCF_018866245.1. Taxonomy (GTDB): domain Bacteria; phylum Bacillota; class Clostridia; order Lachnospirales; family Lachnospiraceae; genus Novisyntrophococcus; species Novisyntrophococcus fermenticellae. The sequence goes on along the minus strand of NZ_CP076458.1, from coordinate 2,269,599 downwards.
TCTGGCTGCCCTCCTGTTTTGGCCGGGTGGAATAACTGTCCGGGCGGATGCCGGAGATGGGCAGGAACAGGCGATAGAAGGGATTTATATTGAAAATATAAATGTAGCCGGCATGGGTGAAGACCAGATTCGCCAGGAAATACAAAGTAAGATAGAGGAATTGTCCGGGAGCCGCATTGTGCTGTATGTGGGTAATTCGGGAGCTTCTGTTACTGCCGGGGATCTGGGCCTTTCATGTACCAATGAAAAGATTGTCCGGCAGGCTCTGGAGCTGGGGCAGAAGGGAAATGTTCTTCAGCGTTTTGAAACGACCCGCTCCATCCAAAAGAGAGGACCGTTGGTTCTGGAACTGCATTATGCGGCAGATGAAGAGAAGGTAAGAGCCATCGTGGAAGCCCAGTGTGTTCCGCTTAGCCATCCGGCCGTTAACATGTCTTTAAAGCTGCAAAACGACGGCTCGTTTTCAACAGTGCCAGGTCAGGATGGAGCTGCTTTAAAGGAAGAAGAGTCTGTGCAGACAATTTTAAACTTTTTTTCCGAAATCTGGCGGGGGGGAGATGCCGAGATTACTTTGGATGCCGAGACAGTACCGGCCCAGGGAGATCCCGGGCAGCTTGCTCTTGTGAAGGATGTGCTGGGTGAAAGCAGTACAGATTATTCCGCCAGTTCGGAAAACCGGAGAACCAATGTACTTACGGGGACATCCAAGCTAAATGGAAAGGTACTCTATCCCGGTGAAGAGTTTTCTGTACTGGAGGCGGTAAAGCCCTTTGATGCAGAAAGTGGTTATGCCACCGCACCTTCCTATGAGATGGGAAGCGTGGTCGACAGCTACGGAGGCGGAATCTGCCAGGTATCCACGACACTCTACCTGGCTGTGCTCAGGGCCGAGCTGGAGGTGACAGAACGATCCAATCATTCGATGATTGTCGGTTATGTAAAACCTTCAATGGACGCCGCAATCGCAGATGGGAGCAAGGACTTCCGATTCAGGAATAATACGGATGCACCCATCTATATTCTGGGATATGCTTCCGGCGGAGAGGTGGGTTTTGTCATCTATGGACACGAGACGAGGGATCGTGAGAACCGTCAGGTTTCCTTTGAAAGTGAAACACTGACCACAACAGAACCCGAAAACAAGATTCAGAAGGATTCGAATCTGGATTTTGGAGCGGTGGAATCGACGAACGGGCATACAGGAAAAGAAGCCAGACTCTGGAAGATTGTAACCGTGGATGGGCAGGAAACCAGAGAACAGGTGAATGAAAGCACCTATCAGATGACCCCGCATGTGACCCGGATTGGGATAAAGGGCGGAGATGACGAAGCGGTTGATGCGCTTACCTCTGCTATAGACATGGGTGATATGGGTAAGGTGAATGAGATCCTTGCACGATACCCGGGAGGCAAAGCATCGGCATGATGCAAAAGTATAAAAACAGAAAGCGGGAGAATGACATGAAGATTGGCAAGCTGCCGGAGCAGGTATTGATCCGTTCCGTTTTAAAGCAGATTAGGCACAGGCGTGACGAGGTATTGATAGGACCGGGAGTTGGTCTTGACTGCGCCGCACTCGAATTGAAAGAAGGAGAGGTGCTTGTGATGTCTTCGGATCCGATTACGGGAACCGTAAAAGATCTGGGAAGGCACTGCATCCATATTACAGCCAACGATCTGGCTGCATCGGGTGCAGAGCCGCTGGGCGTCATGCTTACCGTACTGCTTACCGAAGATACTGAGGAAGCGGAAATCCGGGAACTGGTATCGGAGGCTGAAGCAGTATGTGAGAGTCTGAATATCGAGATCCTGGGCGGTCATACGGAAATCACGGATGTGGTGAAGCAGCCGGTGATTACCGTGACAGGAGTGGGGAAGGTAGACAAGAAGCGCCTGCTCACCCACACCCATGCGAAACCGCATCAGGATGTGGTCATTACAAAATGGATTGGCCTGGAGGCCACTTCAATTCTGGTCAAAGAAAGAGAAGAGGATCTGCTGGAAATCTTCTCTCCCGCATTCCTGCATACGGCAAAAAACTTTGATCAGTATCTGTCTGTCGTTACGGAAGGAAGAATAGCGTCAGATATGGGAGCTTCGGCGATGCATGATATCACAGAGGGAGGCGTATTCGGAGCGCTTTGGGAGCTGGCCTCTTCCGGGAATGTCGGATTGGACATCGATCTGAAAGCCATTCCCATCAGGCAGGAGACCGTGGAAATCTGTGAGCATTTCGATGCAAACCCTTATCAGATTATGTCCAGCGGTTCTATGATGATTGCCATTGATGATGGGACTTCCCTGGTCAGGACTCTGGAGAAAGCAGGTATCCATGCAGCAGTGATCGGGTGTACGACAGAAGGTAATGATAAGACGTTAAGAAACGGACAGGAAATCCGATATCTGGACAGACCTCAGCCGGATGAGTTATACAGAGCATTAAAGTATAAAAGATAAAAGCTGATAAAAAGGTGTTGAAGGAGGATGAGCGTGGCACATCTGAATATTGTACTACATGAGCCGGAGATACCGGCCAATACCGGCAACATTGGCAGAACCTGCGTGGCTACAGGAACCAGGCTGCATCTGATCGAACCTTTAGGGTTTCATCTGAACGAAAAAGCAATTAAGCGTGCAGGGATGGATTACTGGAGGAATCTGGATGTTACAAGATATATGAACTACGAAGATTTTCTTGAAAAAAATCCCGGTGCCAGAATATACTACGCTACCACTAAGGGAAGCAAAACTTATACAGAGGTAGAATACCCGGAGGATTGCTTTCTTATGTTTGGCAAGGAAAGCGCAGGAATTCCTGAGGATATTCTGTATCAGAATCAGGAAACGGCGGTGAGGATTCCCATGATTGGGGACATCCGTTCCCTGAATCTCTCCAATTCTGTGGCCATCGTGCTTTATGAAGCACTTCGCCAGCATAATTTTGACCATATGCAGCTGGAGGGCCACTTAAGAACACATGACTGGAGATAGAGAATTTTTAGTAAGTCAGGTTTAAGGGGCGGACGTGGGAGCCTTACCCTTGTCCAGTGTAAAGACGAACTCTGTTCCCACACCCTGCGTGCTGATTACATTGATATTCTGATTGTGAGCATTGATAATTTCCTTTACGATTGAAAGACCCAGGCCGGTTCCTCTCCGGTCTTTTCCCCGGGACGCATCGATTTTATAAAAACGTTCCCAGATTTTCTGGATACTGTCTCTGGGAATTCCGACTCCTGTATCCTTCACGGATACGAAAACTTTTCCGTGTTTCTCTGTAGTTTCCACAAAGATTGTAGAATCCTTATCACTGAATTTGATGGCATTATCGATCAGGTTATAGAGGACCTGCTGAATTTTGCCAATATCCGCAGATACATACAGGGTCTGGGCAGCCATGAGAAGTTGAATTGTTATATGTTTGTTACGGCAGATTCCTTCAAAGGAAGCGGCCGTATTTTTGATTACGGCATTGAGATCAAAAGAGGTAATGTCCAGAAAACTCCCTCTGTTGTCCAGGGCATTCAGTGTCAGCATCTCTTTTGTAAGCTTGTTCAGACGCTCTGTTTCCAACAGGACAATGTTCAGATACTTTTCCTGCATTTCCGGTGGAATTGTACCATCTTGTATGGCCTCTACGTAACCTTTGATAGAAGTCAGGGGCGAACGAAAATCATGGGAAACATTGGCTACAAATTTCCGCTGGTATTCATTCATCTTATTCAGCTCTCCTGACATATAGTTCAGTGTAGTGGCCAGATAGCCCATCTCATCATGAGATCTGACTAAAATGTTATAGGTCAGGTTTCCATCTGCATATTCCTTCGCACCATGTATGATTTTCTTAAGCGGACGGTAGACAGTAAAAGAAAATAAAAGCAGAATAAGAAAAAACATGGCGTATATAACGGCAAACAGAATGTATACAACTGCCAGGATAGATTCCCGCTGCTGATAGATGTCCTGCATACTTGTATGTATTGCGATATAGCCGCGCAGGGACAGATTACCTGTGACGGGTTTCATCACACTCAGCATATCCTGATCAAAGTATTGAAAAAAACGGCCCACTGAATAATAATCAAATCCCAGGGCCACAGGATCAAAGCCGGGGAGGTGTTCAGCATGTTCTTCATCCAGCGGCATGGACGAATTCAAAAGAATATCTCCATCACGGCTGAGCAGCCAGATTTCGGAGTTTTGATAGATACCTAGAAGCTCTATGGTTTCGTAGGTATCCTCCAGGCTTGTTTTATCCGTATAATATTTTGTGCCCTGATTACTGGCAATAGAAGCAGCCTCCTTATAAAGCGTGCTGCTGACTGACGCTACTACTTTTTGCTGAATCAGCTTTGAACCCAGAGTGGAAATCAAAAGGAATGAGACCACTCCTACCAACGCATAGGCCAGAAGGAACTTTCCGTAGAGCTTTCTGTTCATGACTTAACCTCAAATTTGTATCCGATTCCCCATACCGTACTGATGGACCAGGTGCGGTGATCCTTGATCTTTTCCCGCAGACGCTTGATATGGACGTCTACCGTCCGGGTATCCCCGATATATTCATATCCCCAGATATGATCCAGAAGCTGCTCTCTTGTAAACACCTGATTGGGGGAAGAGGCCAGAAAATAAAGAAGCTCCAGTTCCTTAGGGGGCATATCAACAGACTCTCCCCGGTAAATGACAGAGTAATTTGTCAGATTGATAATCAAATCAGGATACTCTACGCATTTTCCGCTGGTCTTTGATACGTCTGCGGATGTGGAAGCCGCCGGCTGGAAGCGGCGGAGTACTGCTTTTACTCTTGCCACCAGCTCCTTGGCGTCGAAAGGCTTGATGATATAATCGTCGGCACCCAGCTCTAACCCTAAAACCTTATCAAAGATTTCCCCCTTTGCAGAGAGCATGATGATTGGAACGTTGGATTTCTGCCGGATTTCTCTGCATACCTGATAGCCGTCCATCCCCGGAAGCATAAGATCCAGCAGAATCAGATTCGGCTGAAACACGTCATTTTCCCTTATGGCCTCTTCGCCGTCATTTACAATCTTGCAATCATAGCACTCTTTTGTCAAATACAGAGAAATAAGCTCTGCGATATTATTATCATCATCGACAATCAATATTTTCTGTTTTGCCACCATGAGTAATCCTCCTTATCTCTATACTAGGTTATTTCTTGAATTCAACAATTGTAACTCCTGCATCACCTTCGCCAAATTCGGCCAGATGGAAATTTTCAACGTACTTTTGACGGCGCAGGTAGTTATGTACCCCCTTGCGTAAGGCACCTGTACCTTTGCCATGAACAACCCTTACGCTTGGAAGGTGTGACAGATAGGCATCATCCAGGTATTTGTCTAACTCGGCTACGGCCTCATCAACTGTTTTCCCCAAAAGATTAATCTCTGTGGATACAGAAGCCGATTTCGACATCTTAATTTTTCCGGTTCCTGTTCGCTGCATAGAAGGGGCAGTGATTACGGGCTCATCAATCAGCTGAAGATCGGAGATATGAACCTTGGAGCGCATAATTCCCATTTGAACAAAGAGAAAACCTTTGCTGTCCGGGCGGGAGCTTACGGTTCCCTTCAGGTTCAGGCTCAACACCCTTACGGCATCACCCAGATTCAAATCCTTGGGTTTCAGGTTGGAGGTTACTTTTGGCTTGTCTATACCTGACTTTTTCTTCTCCAGCTTATTCATCTCCTCACGGAGGGCCTGACGTTCCCGTTCCATCTGATTCACATCCACATGATCTTTCCCAAATTTCTGGAAATCACGCATGGTCTGGTCTGCATACTGCTTTGCATCCCGCAGAATCGTATTGGCCTCATCTACTGCATTTTGGATGATTTTATCCCGGCGCTGCTCCAGTTTTTCATGCTTCTCAGAGAATTTGGATTTCAGATCTTCAATCTCTTTTTTATAAGAGGCAATTTCTTCCCGCTCTTTTTCGATTGTTCTGCGGCTTTCCTCCAGCGAGGTAATCACATCTTCGAAGGATTCCGCCTCCTCACTGATCTGACTGCGTGCTTCCTCAATAATATAATCCGGAAGGCCCAGCTTAGAAGAAATAGCAAAGGCATTACTTTTGCCAGGGACACCGATTAACAGGCGATAGGTGGGGCGAAGGGTTTCCACGTCAAATTCGCAGCTGGCATTTTCCACACCGGGAGTAGAAAGCGCATAGACCTTCAGTTCACTGTAATGCGTGGTAGCCATGGTTCGAATCCCCTGGTTATGCAGATAGGAGAGGATAGAGATGGCGAGCGCCGCACCTTCCGTAGGGTCCGTACCTGCGCCAAGCTCATCAAAAAGAACAAGAGAACTTTTGTCTGCCTTCTCCAGAAAGGAAACTACGTTGGTCATATGCGAGGAAAAGGTACTTAAAGACTGCTCAATACTCTGCTCATCGCCGATATCGGCGTATACCTCCCGGAAAACTGCGAGCTCACTGCGGTCCAGAGCCGGGATATGCAGACCGGCCTGCCCCATCAGCGTCAGCAGACCTACGGTCTTTAAAGATACAGTTTTACCACCGGTATTGGGGCCTGTGATAATCAGCAGATCGAAGGCATCTCCAAGCAATATATCAATAGGAACCACCTTTTGCCTGTCAATCAACGGATGACGGCCTTTTCGAATCCGAATCCGCCCCTCGGTATTGAACAGTGGTTCATTGGCATCCATATCCATGGCGAGGGAGGCCCGGGCAAAGATGAAGTCCAGTTCCACCATGTTTTCCAGATTGTATCCGATAACCTCCAGATAACCGGCGGCCTCCTGGCTCAAACCGGCCAGGATAACTTCAATTTCTGCCTGTTCCCTGTTCTCCAACTCCCGGATATCGTTATTCAGCTTCACGATGCTTATAGGCTCGATAAATACGGTAGAGCCTGTGGAGGACTGGTCATGAATCATCCCCGGCACCTGTCCGCGGTATTCAGACTTGACCGGGACACAGTACCGGCCATTCCTCATCGTAATCACAGCATCCTGCAGATATGTCCGCAGAGAACCGTTTAACAGGGAAGAGAGCTGTGCATGTATCCTGTCTCCTGCCTGTTTCATAGAACGGCGGATCTGCTTTAAAGTACTGCTGGCATCATCAGTAATTTCATCCTCTGAAAGGATGCAGCTTCGGATTCTGGCGGAAAGGGGTGTCAGGGGTTCCAGTGCGTCAAACAGTGGATCCAGCACATCGGGCAATACATCCGTATTGTCATGACGCCCATAGGACTTTATTCTGGCTGTATTTTCCAACAGGCTGCAGATTGCAAGCAATTCCGGGATATTCAGAGAACTGCCGATATCCAGCCTCCTCAAAGAAGGACGAATATCGCTGGCACCGCCAAAGGAAATATTTCCCTTTTTAAACAGGCGGGACAGAGCATCATGGGTTTCTCTTTGCATTCTTCTGATTGTATCAATATCATCGGAAGGCTCCAGGTTCCGGCACAGCTCCTTACCCATGGGGGAGGAGGCATGGGAAATGAGACGCTCGATAATTTTATCATATTCTAATGTTTTTAACGCTTTCTTATTCATGTTTCATTCCTTATAGTTTGTTTTATCATGCCAAAGTATGCAAGGAAAGCTGCCGGTGGCAGGTTTTCTGTATTGCTGCATACAATTCCAATATCTACTATACTCTAAATGCGTCTATTTTGGAAGGGAAAAGTGAAAAAGACAACTACATGATTCTTAAGACTTCTTCATAAATTGTTCATATGTTTCTGGTATTATAAAAAAACATAAGGGTCACAAAATGCGAAGCAATCCATGATAGCAGTGACCAAAAAAGAAACAGGAGAAACCGATTATGGATCACGATCAGAAACCCTATCATTTCATAAAGGAAATCATAAAGAAAAAGCAGTTGGATAAAAAGGATATTCTCATACGGATTGCCATGATTGCAGGCGCAGGAATCATATTCGGTGCGGCTGCGGCCTGTATCTTTGCCTGGGTGGAACCCCAAGCATCTTCTGCAATTCATGGAGAAGGGAAGGCACCCAAGGTGGATATTCCGGTGGATGAGGAGCCTACCCCCACGCCCGCAGCAGGAGATTCGTCTGCTACCGGGACATCGCAGGACCCGGCGGCAAATACGGACGGGCAGCCAAGGGATGAAATCGGGCTGACGGAATATAAGCAGCTCTATAAAGAGATGCTGGCTGTGTCGGAAAAACCTGAGCGTTCCATCGTAAACGTAATCGGAATTAAAAGCTGGATGGATTATTTCAATCAGAATTATGAAAGTCAGCAGCAGATTTCCGGTCTGCTGGTTGCGGATAATGGCCAGGATTTGTTCATACTTACAGAGTACAGGGTTTTAGAAGATGTGGAGCGGATTCAGGTGACATTCTGGGATGGGGCAATGGTAGATGCAATCTATCAAAAGAGCGACCCCAACACCGGCTTCGCAATTATAAGGGTGACAAGCGCGGATCTGGAACAGTCAACCCGGGATGGAATGGAGATCGCTCCGCTGGGAAATTCTTATGGCGTGTCACAGGGAGAACCTATACTGGCGCTGGGCAGCCCCATCGGTTACAGTGCTTCCGTGGCGTATGGTGTCATTACCTCGGTTACAAATAAAATATCCACCATAGATACAGAGTATAACCTGCTTACCACAGACATCATGGGAAGCAAGGAGGGAAGTGGTATCCTGGTAAATCTGGATGGTGAGATTGTCGGAATTATCGCTCAAAGCTACAGCTCAGAGGACAAGAACATCATAACAGGCATAGCAATCTCACAGATCAAGCAGATGATTGAAAAGTTATCCAATAATGAACAACTTACCTATGTGGGAATCAAGGGGCAGGATGTTACACCGGAAATTGCAGAGAAAACCGGAATCCCCAAAGGTGTTCTGGTTACTACGGTACAGCCGGATTCACCTGCGATGCTCTCAGGAATCAACGAGCAGGATGTCATAGTCAAGTTCGGCGAGGATAAGGTTACTACATTAAAGCAATATCGGGATAAGCTGGACAAATGTACACCAGGACAGAAGATTCAGATAACGGCCATGAGAAAAGGTGCGGAAGGATATGTGGAGGTTCCTTTCGAGGTTGAGATAGGTGAAGCTTGAAATGAAAGCTGAATTAGGGTAGAATGAGTCAAGAAACTGTATCCGGGATTATTGATACGGGTACGGTAATAGATAGGAGAATAAGTATTGATGAAGTACATTAATGAATTGCATGAAGGTAACAAGATGACAGGTGTTTATCTCTGTAAACACAAGCAGCCCGCTGTGACGAAGAATGGGAAAAGTTACGAGAATGTAATTCTTCAGGATAAGACGGGAACGATTGATGCGAAAATCTGGGAGCCGAATTCCGTAGGAATTGCGGATTTTGATTCCCTGGATTATATTGATGTGGTAGGAGATGTGACGAGCTTTGCTGGAGCCTTACAGGTAAGCATTAAGCGCGCCCGTAAGGTTAAGGAGGGCGAGTATAACCCCGCAGATTACCTTCCGGCGAGTAAATTTAATATTGAGACGATGTATGCGGAGCTGCTGCAGTTCATAAGGACTGTCAAAAATCCATATTTTTCCCAGCTGCTGTCGTACTATTTTGAAATGGATACAGAACTAATTAAGGCATTTAAGAACAGCTCTGCCGCCAAGAACGTACATCACGGATTTATCGGGGGCCTTCTGGAGCATACGCTGGGCGTGACAAGACTGTGTGATTATTATGCTAAAGCATACCCGATTCTGAACCGGGATCTTTTGATTACATCCGCAATTTTCCACGATATCGGAAAAACAAAGGAGCTATCTGCATTTCCCCAGAATGACTATACCGATGACGGACAGCTTTTGGGACATATTATGATCGGAGCCGAGATGATTCACGATGCAGCTCAGAAGATACCGGGCTTTCCGGAAAAGCTGGAACATGAACTGAAGCACTGTATCCTGGCCCACCATGGAGAGCTGGAATATGGTTCGCCAAAGAAACCGGCCCTCGCAGAGGCACTGGCCTTAAATCTGGCGGATAATACGGATGCCAAGATGGAAACCATGAAAGAAATTTTTGAAAATGCAGGAGATAACAACGGATGGCTGGGCTATAACCGCATCTTTGAATCCAATTTGAGAAGATCCTCTGAGGAATAGGAGAGACAGGGGTGTGGAATGATTTATAAGAAGAATGATGTACTTACCCTTAAAATCGAAGACATCGGTCACGATGGAGAAGGGATTGGAAAGGTTAACGGATATACGCTGTTTGTGAAGGACACGGTAATCGGTGACGAGGCAGAGGTCAAGGTTATCAAGGCGAAGAAGAACTACGGATATGCGCGGCTGATGAAGCTTCTCACCCCTTCCCCTCATCGGGTGGAACCACTGTGTCCGATTGCACGGCAATGCGGGGGATGTCAGCTTCAGATGATGTCTTACGAAGAACAGCTTGCATTTAAGGAAAATAAGATACTGAATAATTTAAAGAGGATTGGCGGCTTTCAGGAGATTCCCATGGAGCCTATCCTGGGGATGAAAGAACCATTCTACTATCGGAATAAAGCACAGTTTCCAATTAGCGTGGATAAGGATGGAAGGCCGGTTACCGGATTCTATGCCGGCAGAACCCACAGCATCATCAACACCCGTAAATGCTATCTTGGCGTGGAAGAGAATGAACGGGTTCTGAACCGGGTACTGGGCTGGATGGAGCAGTATGGAATTCCAGCCTATGAGGAAGAGTCCGGAAAGGGGCTTATTCGTCATGTCCTGATTCGCTACGGATTTACTACGAAAGAGGTTATGGTCTGCCTGGTACTCAACGGAGACAGGGTTCCAAAGAGAGAGGAACTCATAAAATCACTGAAAGAGATACCGGGGATGACCAGCATAACCACGAACAGCAATACGAAACGCACGAATGTGATCATGGGAGAGAAGATTACCTTACTTTGGGGCCAGACCTATATTACGGATTATATCGGGGATGTGAAGTATCAGATATCCCCGCTGTCCTTCTATCAGGTAAATCCGGCACAGACGAAGGTGCTCTATGAGACAGCACTTGCATATGCGGGTTTGCAGGGGGATGAAGTCGTATGGGATCTGTATTGCGGAATCGGTACGATATCGCTGTTCCTGGCCCAAAAGGCGAAGATGGTTTATGGTGTGGAGATCGTTCCACAGGCGATTGAAGATGCCAGACGCAATGCGAAACTGAATCAGATCCGGAATGCGGAATTCTTTGCAGGCAGGGCGGAGGACGTGCTGCCGGAGAAGTATGAGAAAGAACGGATACACGCCGATGTAATCGTGGTCGATCCGCCGAGGAAGGGCTGCGAGGAAAGCGTTTTGGATACCATGATCCGGATGCAGCCGGAGAGGATCGTGTATGTTAGCTGTGATTCGGCCACATTGGCACGGGATTTGAGATATCTTTGTGATAGGGGGTATGAGTTGAAGAAGGTGCGGGGGGTAGATCAGTTTGGGCAGACGGTGCACGTGGAGACGGTATGCTTATTGTCCAAACTTAATACGGAGCATCATATTGAAGTAGATTTGAAGCTCGATGAGCTTGATTTGACCAGTTCAGAAAGTAAGGCAACCTATGAAGAAATTAAGGATTATATCTTGAAAACAACAGGACTAAAGGTTTCTTCTTTATATATTTCGCAAGTCAAACGTAAACTCGGTCTTGTAGTGGGCGTGTGCTATAATTTGCCAAAATCCGATAATGCAAGAGTTCCAGAATGCCCTGCTGAGAAAGAAACAGCTATTACAACTGCGTTGAAACATTTTGAAATGATCTGAGTTTAAAGTATAAGTAATACCTATCATAGCAGATGCAAATAAAGCCCTCAATCAATATGGTTGAGAGCTTTTTTCATATTATTGGTTAAGTAAACTCCTTTTTTTTAAGTTTTTGTCACACAATATTGTGTGTAATTATATTAAGAAAATTATATTGCACATTTGCATTGGAAAAATAATTTGATTAGAATAAAACTATAAATTTTGAAAGGGGCGTTTATTATGGAAAAATCTTTATTTGAACAACAAGGTGGTGCATATCGCATGGTCGGAGATTACCAAATTCCAAATCTGACTTTACCAGATGAGCCGGAATACACTATTGGAATTTGGGGACAACGGCGGCTTGACTATCTGAAAAAACACAAACGTGTTCTTTACACAAATCTTCTGACATCCTGTAAGTTGTCGGAGCATTTGCATGAGATTGATATTGCTGCTTTTGAACGGCGGGAATTGTTAATTGAACAGATGATGAAATCGCAAGGCATTACTGAACAGCTTAAAGCTGATGATATGATGGCTTGGGTTGGCAAAGTCAACAATATTCGAAATTGTGCCGATGAAATTATTAGAAACGAATTGATTTATGATTAATAACAAAAGAGCGAGAAGTTTTCTAAACCGTTCCGTGTCAAGTAAATTCCCAAAAATTATTATTGACATATTCAACTAATCGGCGTATAATATAAGAAAATTTAATATTTCGAAACCGTTGAAGTGGAGATAAAAACAGCATATGCGCTGTACAGAGAGTTCGGGGTGCTGAGAACCGAATAGAATGCAAGCTGTTAAATGGACCGCTGAGGGCATGGTCAAAGGCGCTTTTCGCGCTGAGTATTCCATGACGTGACGCATACGTCAGTTGCGAGGGATATGTTAGTATCCTACAAAGTTGTACGATTTTTTCGTAAATCAAGGTGGCACCGCGGATAAGTTTATTCGTCCTTGGTAAAGTATTTTACTTTACCAAGGACTTTTTTATTTGCAGAAAGGCGGATTATAAAAATGGTATTCATACTAAACCCCAAGGTATCAAAGGAAAAGATTGATAAATTTATATTAGGTTGGGAACAAAAAGGATTTTCTACAATTTTAAGTGTTGGCACGGAACACACCGCTGTCTGCCTGATCGGAAACACTGCTGAGGTGGATTTAGATCATGTTGTTCAGACAACCGATATCGTATCCTACGGCAAACGTATTACGGAACAATACAAAGCGGTTAATCGAACAGTACATGAAGATAATACGATTATCAATGTCGGGGATATATCAATAGGAGAAGGGTTCTTTACGGTAATATCCGGCCCGTGTTCGGTTGAAAGTGAGGAACAGATTACGGAAATCGCCCGGAGCGTGAAAGAAAGCGGGGCAAAAATCCTTCGTGGAGGGGCGTTTAAGCCCAGAACTTCACCTTACGCGTTTCAGGGTAAACAGGCTCAGGGGCTTCAGATGCTGCGTATTGCAAAAAAGGAAACCGGATTACCTATTGTCTCGGAAATAATGAATCAAACGCAGATTGATTTATTTGAAGATGTAGACATCGTGCAAATCGGTGCCCGAAATATGCAAAATTTTGATTTGCTCAAAGAGGTTGGTAAACTGAAAAAGCCGGTATTGCTTAAACGCGGCCTTGCCAATACGATTGAAGAATTGTTAATGAGCGCAGAGTATATAGTGGCCGAGGGAAACAGTCAGGTTATCCTGTGTGAACGCGGTATTCGCACCTTTGAAACAATGACCCGGAACACGCTGGATTTGTCTGCCGTGGTGCTGCTTAAACAGAAATCACATCTGCCGGTAATCACCGATCCCAGCCATGCTTCAGGTATAAGAAGTCTGGTGCCGCCTCTCGCAAAGGCTGCTATGGCTGTCGGGGCGGACGGCATCATGGTAGAAACGCATAACAACCCCGCAAAAGCGCTTTGCGACGGCGCCCAATCCCTTGATTTAGAACAATTTCACGCACTTATGGAAGACCTAAAAAAACGCGCAGTGCTTGAAGAAAAGGAGATGTAACGAGATGAAAGGTATGTTCAAACCAACCATTGAAGAATCGAAACGTATTGCCGAAGCAGGACAGTATAAAGTTATACCTGTCAGTACCGAAATTTATGCGGATATGACTACACCGATTGAAGTGATGAAAGTATTAAAAACCGTCAGTCAGCACTGCTTTATGCTTGAAAGTGCGGGGGACGCTAAAACCTGGGGAAGATACACCTTTCTTGGATTTGACCCCAAGATGGAAATCACAGCTTTAAACGGCGGGGTGCGTATTAAATCAGACACAGAGGAATCGTTTGAAACCGACAATCCTAACCGGTGCATACAGGAGACTTTAGACCGGCACAAGAGTGTAAAATTTGATTGGCTGCCACCCTTTACCGGAGGGCTTGTGGGCTATTTTTCCTATGATTATGCCAAATATTCGGAACCCTCACTCAGACTTGATGCGTGTGATGAGGAACGCTTTAATGATGTTGATTTGATGCTTTTCGATAAAGTCATAGCATTTGATCATTACCGGCAAAAAATTGTTTTGATTGTTAATATAAGCACTGAAAATATAGAGGCCACATATGCAGACGGAATATCTGAGCTTGAAAACTTAAAAAACCTTATTAAAAATAAAACTCAAGAACAGACGTTTCCCGCACACATCAAATCCGAGTTTAAGGCTCTGTTTACAAAAGGTGAATTTTGCCGGATGGTTGAAGAAGCAAAAGGTTTTATTAAAGAGGGTGACATTTTCCAAGTTGTATTGTCAAATCGTTTTGAAGCGGATTTTGAGGGCAGCATTTTTGATACTTACCGCGTCCTGCGAACAATAAATCCGTCGCCGTATATGCTTTATTTTAGCGGCAGCGATGTCGAAATCGCGGGAGCTTCGCCTGAAACGCTGGTGAAATTACAAGACGGCAAGCTGTTTACCTTTCCGCTTGCCGGCACCCGTCCGCGTGGAGCGACCGATGAAGAGGATATTGCGCTGGAAAAAGAATTGCTTGCGGACGAAAAGGAATTGTCAGAACACAATATGCTGGTTGATTTGGGACGTAATGATTTGGGCAAGATCAGTAAATTCGGTACAGTCGAAGTTGAGAAATACATGTCGGTTCTGCAGTTTTCCCATGTTATGCACATTGGCTCGACTGTCCGCGGAGAGATATGTGAGGACAAAACCGGCTTGGATGCCATCAACGCTGTGTTGCCTGCCGGAACATTGTCCGGCGCACCCAAGATACGTGCTATGCAAATCATAAATGAGCTGGAACAAAACAAACGCGGAATTTACGGCGGTGCTATCGGTTATCTTGATTTTACAGGTAATATGGACACCTGCATTGCCATCAGGATCGCTTATAAAAAAGCAGGCAAGGTGTTCGTTCGTTCCGGCGCGGGTATCGTTGCCGACAGTAATCCGCAATCAGAATATCAGGAGTGCTTAAACAAAGCAAAAGCAATGTTTGCCGCGTTGAAGCAATCCGAAGGAGGGCTTGACTGATGGTACTCTTGATTGATAATTACGACAGTTTCTCATACAATTTATATCAGCTTATCGGGTCGGTGGATTCCGACATTAGAATCGTACGGAACGATGAGGTGAGTATTGATGAAATACGGAAAATTGCTCCTGATCGTATTGTGATCTCCCCCGGTCCCGGCAAACCGTCAAATGCGGGAATATGTATTGATGCCGTAAGGCAATTATATACCGATATACCGATTTTAGGAATTTGTCTTGGACATCAGGCGATATATGAAGCCTTTGGCGGTACAGTGTCGTATGCTGCAAAACTTATGCACGGGAAGTCGTCGGAGGTAGTGGTTGATACAAGCAATTCTTTGTTTAAAGGGATGGAGACAACTATAATAGCAGCGCGTTACCATTCATTAGCAGGCGTAAAAGACACCTTGTCCGAAGAGCTTAAAATCATTGCTTGGACTAAAGACAATGAAATAATGGCGGTGTGCCACAAAAAATATCCGATATACGGCTTGCAATTCCATCCTGAATCCATACTTACTCCCAAAGGGGAAATTATTATCAGAAATTTTATAAGAGGTAACATTTGAAACAATTTTTAATACGTTTAATAAACGTCATGATTGGACTTTTCCTGTACGCTCTTGGTATCGCGCTCACGGTGCAAGCCCATATCGGTTATGCTCCGTGGGATGTTTTCCATATCGGGCTTGCGGATAAATTCGGATCAACAATCGGAATCGTATCAATATTCGTAGGGATGATAATCGTTATTATAGTCACGTTCGCGGGCGAAAAGATAGGACTTGGAACCGTTTTAAATGTTATAGTAATTGGCATTTTCCTTGATATTATCTTAGAAAGTGGAATTATACCTATAGCTCTAAATCTGCCACTCGGCGTAATAATGATTGTTGCGGGATTATTTATTATCGCAATAGGATCGTATTTTTACATGAAATCGGCTTTTGGAACCGGACCGAGAGATAATTTGATGGTTGTTCTTACCAAAAAGACAGGAATGCCCATTGGAATTTGCCGCAGCATTGTTGATATAACCGTAACGGTTGTCGGTTGGTTGTTGGGCGGTATGGTCGGAGCCGGAACAATAATCGCGGCGGTCGCAGGAGGATTATGCATTCAAATTGTTTTTAAAATGCTTAAATTTGACGTCACTGCAATCAAACATGAGACGCTGTTTTATACATTCGCGAGTTTAATCAAAAAAAATAAATAATGGAGGAATTAAAAGTGATAAAAGAAGCAATTTTATCTCTGTCTAAAAAACAAGATTTAACTTATGAAACTGCCGAGGCAGTTATGCACGAGATTATGACCGGTAAAGCAACGCCCGTACAAATGAGTGCGTATCTTACAGCCTTAAGTCTAAAAGGTGAAACGACTGACGAAATCACAGCCTCCGCCTCTGGTATGCGGCAGCATTGCGTCAGGCTGCTGCATGATGCGGACGCACTGGAAATTGTCGGCACAGGCGGTGATCATGCCAACACCTTTAATATATCCACCACAGCGGCGATAATTACGGCGGCCGCAGGCGTTCCGGTTGCAAAGCACGGTAACCGGAGCGCGTCAAGCAAGTGCGGAGCCGCAGATGTGTTGGAAGCGCTTGGCGTAAATATCAACATATCCCCCGCAAAAAGCGCCGAATTGCTTGAAAATATAGGAATTTGCTTTTTGTATGCGCAAAACTATCACATAGCCATGAAATATGTGGCGCCGATTCGCCGTGAGTTAGCTATCAGGACAGTGTTTAATATCTTGGGACCGCTCACCAATCCTGCCGGAGCCAAGATGGAGCTGATGGGGGTATATGACAGAGACTTGGTTGAACCGCTGGCGCAGGTGCTTTGTAATTTAGGAGTGAAAAGAGCCATAGTCGTCCACGGCGAGGACGGATTGGATGAAATCTCATTAAGTGCGCCTACGCTTATGTGCGAGGTAAAAGACGGATGGGTCCGCTCATACACAATAACGCCGGAGCAGTTCGGGTTTAAACGGTGTACCAAATCTGATTTGCAAGGCGGACTTCCCGCTGAAAACGCTGAAATATTAAGAGCGGTGTTGGATGGTGAAAAAGGCGCAAAACGCGACGCGGCGGTATTAAATGCGGCGGCGGCATTATATATCTCGGGAAAATATGAATCAATTGAGTCAGCCGTAATAATTGCCGAAGATGTCATAGACAGCGGAAAAGCAAGAGAGAAGATGGACGAGTTCATACGCTGTTCCAATGAAGCTGAGGCGGTGACAGGATGAGTATTTTACAGGAAATCGCAATTCGTACAAAAGAGAGAATCGCTGAACAAAAGAAACTGCAACCGTTTGAAGAAGTCATAGAGCTTGCACGCTCTGCCAGTTGCGGTGGTTTTCTCTTTGAAGAAGCATTAAAATCTAAAGATATGGCTTTTATATGTGAAATAAAAAAAGCGTCGCCGTCAAAAGGCATTATAGCGGAGGATTTTCCCTACCTGGACATCGCCAAAGAATATGAAGCGGCAGGCGCATCTGCAATTTCGGTACTAACTGAACCGTATTATTTCAAGGGCAACGGCAGTTATCTTCGCGAAATCGCCGATATAGTTTCCATCCCATTGCTGCGCAAGGATTTTACTGTTGACAGCTACATGATTTACGAAGCGAAGGTTCTCGGCGCAAGTGCTGTCTTGCTCATTTGTTCCATACTGGACAAAGATACTCTCGCCGAGTATATTGACATTGCTCACAGTCTTGGACTTTCCGCGCTCGTGGAAACACACAGCGAAGAAGAAATTCTAATGGCGCTCAATGCCGGTGCGAGAATCATAGGTGTTAATAATAGAAACCTTAAAACTTTTGAGGTTGATATAACTTTAAGTGAACGGCTCAGAAAAATGATTCCACATGATAAACTGTTTGTTTCTGAAAGCGGTATAAAGTCACCCGAAGATGTTGCAGCGTTGCGAAAAATAGGCGCGGATGCCGCTTTGATTGGAGAGACAATTATGCGGAGCAATGATAAAAAAGCGGAAATAATTCGTCTGCGGGGTGATGTGTATGGTTAAGGTTAAAATTTGCGGACTTTCCCGTCCTTGTGATATTGAAGCTGTAAATGAGGTAAAACCGGAATATATAGGCTTTGTGTTCGCCGAGAGCCGCCGGAAAGTCACACCACAGCAAGCGTTGGAGTTGCGAAAAATGCTCGAGCCGGATATAATACCTGTTGGAGTTTTTGTAGATGAAAAGGCAGAGAATATCGTTTCTTTGATGCAAAATGGGATAATAGATGCTGTTCAGCTTCACGGCTCTGAAAATGAAAAATATATAGAAAAATTAAAGGTGCTGATAAAAAAGCCAATCATCAAAGCGATAGCTGTTCAAAATGAAGGTGATGTTCAAAAATGGGCAGCAACCTCAGCGGATTATTTGCTGCTTGATAATAAAGGCGGCGGTGCAGGTTTAAGTTTTAACTGGAATTTAATCGGCAAAACGGATAAGCCGTTCTTTTTAGCGGGCGGGATGAATTTAGAGAATATAAAGAAAGCTATCGAAGAAACAAATCCGTTTGCCGTAGATGTCAGCAGCGGCGTTGAAACAGACGGATTCAAAGATCCCGAAAAGATTAAAGAGTTTATAAAGAGAGTGAGAGAATGGGAATGCAAGAGCGTATAAAAAAAGGTAGATTCGGAAATTACGGCGGTCAGTATATTCCCGAAACATTGATGAATGCTGTGGGAGAACTTGAAAAGGCATATCTGCATTATAAAGATGACCCGGATTTTCAAAAAGAACTTACCGGTTTACTCCATAATTATGCCGGACGACCATCGCTTTTATATTTCGCTGATAAAATGACTAAGGATTTAGGCGGAGCAAAGATTTACCTGAAGCGAGAGGATTTAAACCATACCGGTTCCCACAAAATTAACAATGTTTTAGGGCAGGTTTTGCTTGCGAAAAAAATGGGCAAGACCCGTGTTATTGCCGAAACCGGTGCAGGACAGCATGGCGTTGCGACTGCCACTGCGGCGACGTTGTTAGGACTCGAATGTGAAATTTTTATGGGTAAAGAGGATACTGAACGGCAAGCGTTGAACGTATTTAGAATGGAACTGCTTGGCGCGAAGGTTCACGCTGTAACCAGCGGAACAATGACGCTTAAAGACGCTGTAAATGAAACCATGCGTGAATGGACATCGCGGATAGACGATACGCATTATGTACTTGGTTCAGTTATGGGACCGCACCCGTTTCCTATGATGGTACGCGATTTCCAAAAAGTTATAAGTAAAGAGATTAAGGAGCAAATACTTGGAGCCGAAAATAAATTGCCCGACGCTGTGGTTGCCTGCGTAGGCGGCGGCAGTAATGCGATAGGCGCGTTTTATGAATTTATTGATGATCCGTCTGTCAGGCTCATAGGCTGCGAAGCCGCAGGGTTGGGTGTGGATAATCCCAAGAATGCCGCGACAATGGCAAATGGGACAATCGGTATTTTTCATGGCATGAAATCTTATTTTTGTCAGGATGAATACGGACAAATAGCGCCTGTGTATTCTATTTCGGCCGGTCTTGACTATCCGGGTATCGGTCCGGAACACGCGCATCTCTCCGATATCAAACGGGCTGAATATGTGCCGGTTACGGACGAGGAAGCGGTGGAAGCGTTTGAATATCTGTCGCGTACCGAAGGGATTATTCCAGCGGTAGAAAGCGCCCATGCGCTGGCTTATACAAAAAAAATCGCGCCAGCCATGCAAAAAGATCAGATAATTGTTGTAAACCTGTCCGGCAGAGGCGACAAGGATGTCGCTTCTATCGCACGATACAAAGGGGTGAGTATTCATGAATAGAATTTCTAAGGCAATCGAAAATAAAAAGACATTCATAGCGTTTATCACAGGCGGCGATCCTGATATTGAAACAACGGAAAAACTGATAGTCGCAATGGCTGAATCGGGCGTAGATATTATTGAGATCGGCATTCCATTTTCCGATCCTGTTGCTGAAGGCATTGTTATTCAGCAAGCCGATGAACGGGCACTCGCAAACGGCTGCACGGTTGATAAATTGTTTCAGATGATAAAAAGAGTCAGAACAAAAGTGGATATTCCGCTATTGTTTATGACATACATAAACCCTATATTCGTTTATGGTAAGGAACGGTTTATCGAAAAGTGCGCCGACTGCGAGATTGACGGTATCATTGTCCCTGATCTGCCGTTTGAAGAAAAAGATGAATTAGAGGATGATTGTACAAAACACGGAATTTATCAAATTTCTATGATCGCACCGACATCGCAGGAACGAATTAAAAAGATCGCGAAAAACGCCGAGGGGTTTCTTTACTGTGTATCTTCGCTTGGCGTCACCGGAGTGCGTAGTGAAATCAGCGGAAATATCATCGATATGATCTCGCAGGCAAGAAAAGTTTCATCTGTTCCTTGTGCCATTGGATTTGGAATATCGACTCCGGAGCAAGCCCGGGATATGGCATCGTTATCGGATGGAGTTATCATTGGGAGTGCAATTGTTAAGCTGGTTGCGGAATATGGCAGAGAAAGTATTGAGCCAGTGAAGCAATTTGTGAGTAGTATTAAAGATGTTATATAAGAAGCTGAAACGTCTATACAAAACTACTCTGCAACAAGCATTTGGTTCCCATTAGGTTCCGGTTAGCCATATCCCATTTACCTTATACCTGCATACACCAAAACTTGTTTGGCGTTCAATGATCTCCGGCAGCATTTGGTTCAGCCATTTGCGACTGAAACTGGTGTTGCCGAAATAAGCATCGAAGTTGGCAACTGGCAGAACCACCCAATCGGAATCATCGGGTTTATTGGCACGATAATAAGCTATAAGCGTAGATAACACTTCTGTTGGCACTTTTTCCGGCGTGGCAGTTTCAACCTGTCGCCATTCTTCCGCTGTAAAAGTGATTTCTGTGTTTCTAAGCTTGCCAGGTTCCAGAGCATCAGCAAGGATATCATCAAAACGCAATATCCATGCGCCTTTAGTTTTTTCAGCGAATAGCGGTATTTGAAACTGTAATACCTTTTTACGCCATTCACCGTCAAAGCCTTTCTTCATACCCTCACAGTTGTTTAGCGCTGTTTTCATGACTTTATCAGGGTTATTCTGTATAAAATTAATCAAGTTTTGAATGTGCCGATAATACCAACCGCAGCCGTTTACATCAACAAGCTCCGGAAAATCATCATGTAAATTCCTAAAATCCGTTTTGTATTGCCAGTCCTCTTTGGGGCTGGCTTTTTTACTGTCAGGAATACTGCACCATGCCTGAAGCACACTCCGAGCATAGTCAATCTGCGGCTCAGTGCCGTTTTTGAACATGTATCCCCGTGCGATAATCGTCAGTATGCGAGATAATCCCTCGAATTTAAGGAGCGTATCAAACGTAAATCTGCCGAGATAGGTGCTGTCATATTTATTTTTGGCGGTGTAATCTACAACACCTGTGTAGGCGGCAAATTCTTCTATTTCATTTAGCATAACAATCACCGTCCCTTTATGGCATTTTGCTCAATTCTATCCAGTAAAACTTCAAACGCAAATTTCCGTTTACCCAATGCAATGGCGCATTGTAAAGCGGTATCCAAATCCATGGACGCTTTGTTTTTGGTCTTTATCCCATTAATGTACGTTCTGCACTTTTTTGATACAGCTTCAATATAATCCACAGAACGCATGTGCTCGTAACCCTCAATCAGGTATTTCAAAAACGCACTGTCACCTTTACGGTGCAGACGGTTTTTCTTTAATTCCTCTGCTGTGAACATATCATCAAGATCACAAATGATGTCACCCAATATACGATATCCACCAAAACGGAAATCAGAGAAAAAATCATAATATTGCTGCGGTGTATCATACGGCAAAAACAAATCGAGAAATTGTTCCCGTCCTTCCGGAAGCATCAAATGCCACTGTTCTTCGGTTAGCAGCTTGCGTAAATCATTGATTCGTCTTGCATCACACAAGCTAAAAACCGCATATAATTCATCCGTTGTAAAATCGTTTTCCTGTCCACGGGCATATAAAATCCGTTCAATATCGTTTCTGCGAATCATTTTTATGTCTCCGATATGCCAGTTCCGACGAATACGGTTGAGTGCTTCCTCGTAATCCGCAATTAAAGTTTGCATATATTCCATCGCTGACGAGTCAAGCAGTTCTTTCCAGCCTGACTTTCGTGCAAAGACGAAAAGTTCAGCATCTTCCGCTGGCTTTGCTTTTATTTTCGGCGTGTTTTCCTCCAGCATTTTTGCGAGATATGGAAGCCGCTCCACATTGGAAGTAACGATATCCCAATCAATCGAATCAAAAAACCGTTTCAGCTTTTTGTTTTTTGTGGGTTCATACCATTCTCGGCTATCGTCCTCGCCAACCAAGCTTTTGTATTTGAGAAAAGAGCTGCGGCTGACCGTCTTTTGGTTTAGAAACTCTGTTAAGTCCGGCTTAATACCGCTTTTCACAGAATCAATCTCAAGTCCGGTAAGGATTTCCAGCATTTCTGTTTCACGCTGCAAACGCTCACGATCTTCTGCTGATGAATTTTCATCATAAGCGATGATACTGCGGTCAAAAGCGGCATTGCAAATTTGACCTATTCTGGTAGAGAAAGTGCTTTTGATTGTTTCAAATCGAGCCTGCCAATCATTCGCATCACAAGCCAAAGCGTTTGCAGATGGAATCTTTAAAAGCGGGATGCTGCTTTGATGACTGTAAGTGTCAAAATCATTTTCTTTGTAGTTGCGTGTTACACAAGCGTTCAAAAGAGGATCAGCGATTGTCTTAATCATATCACCGTCAAAATCAGCGCCGCCGAGCCGTTCCGGAATCAATGTGCGTGAATCCACCATGATAACATAGTTTAGATGTGAAAGGTACTTTTGCCGGAGCAGCCCGATATAATCCGGAGCGGATACAATCGCTTCTTCATTTCGGGCGATATGCGGATTGCGCAGCAGCGTATAGCTTTCACTTTGCGGATAGACAGCACCGGGCGCATAAGCCACCGTTTCCCGATAACATTCGTTTTGTAACCTTATCATCACGCCCATATACTCATCATCTACATCAGCGACGGATTTTACAAGCATTAAAATAAACCTCATCAAATCACCCGAAAGATACCGGTTATCCCCGGCGATATTTAGCCTGCCGATGGCGTATTGCTTGAGCAGGCTCTTTGCCTTGTTGTCCAGTTCGTTTGCATAGATAGATTCATTAATGAACAGTGGATTCTTTTGCAATATTTTTGCAAGCAATATGCTTCGTTTGTCAGCGTTTTGGGCGTTCAAAGCATTCAAAAAATATTCTTTTCGGCTGGTGGGGTCGGCGGCAAGCTTCCAATAGGCAATTTCGGTATCTTTTGTAATCCAATGCCGTTTATCTTCTTCAGGGCTGTGCTTCCAGCCAAGCGTCAAATCCAACGGTCGAAATTCCTCTGCTGTCATGGGAACAGTATTCAAAAACTGATAGTTCAGCTCTGTGTACTCTTGTGACTCAACCTGATTGACGCCAGAAATATACAGCGAATGGTGATATTTTTTGCAACGGTCAAGATATTCTGTCCACGATAATCCGTTTTCGGTCATCCAGCCAAAGCCTTTGAACATACTTTTTGTGAGAATCAGGACAACATCCTGTACCTGATGTTTAACTCCCCAAATATCTACTATATAAGGCACTCCAAGCTCTGCAAAAAGCGATTTAAAATCCACTTCATGCACAACACCTTTGATATACGGCATACGAATTTGAAAAGAGTTATGGATGTGCTTGCCGCAAAATTCTATGTCCATCTTTTCAGCAAATTCACGGGATACAAGACCCTCGCCATCAAATTCGATTACTTCTACATCGTCTTTTTTCTCTACACGGTGATATTTCCGCATGGGATTATCGCTGCCGTCGTCCTCGACTGTGATATACTTCGCTTCATAAACAGGCGTAATCGGATTATCCACAATGACAATACGCTTTTCATCCCAAATATCCATATTAGAAATACGAAAACCACTCGTGAGCATCAGTCCGTTGTAGGCATACAGTTTGCTGAGTTGGCACATACCAATTTGCATACCCAGCATAATCCGACGGCGAACATGCTCATAAAAATCTTCACGAATAAATGATAGCCGTGAGTTTCGGCTCATACTTGCGCTGCGTTCGAAGGCGAGATATTTATATGCTCCTTTTCCGAAATCCAGCGTAATTCCGTCGGGGCGGAACATGGATTCGGCTTGTATTTGCCGGTCGATATATTTTTTCTGGACTGCTTGTCGGTCAAATATACCGGAAAAATCCACAGTTATGAGAATATCTGAAAGGTCAGGAATAATGTCTACGCCAACCGGCATCTTGAAATCGTCGCCATGAAGGACGCACATGATCTGGAAGAACAAAGCACAATCGTCCTGCATCGTGGGCGCAGAAAAAGAAATACAACGGTTCGTGGCATCTTCACTGAGGTTGTATGTGTAAATTCCGCTTGATGCTTCGACCGCATAACGCATGATCGCTCTGGCGGATAACTCGTAGATTTTATATTTCAACCGTTTCACCTCATTTGAGGTTAAGTATAGCACAAAGAAACAATAAATACAAATAAAATACTGCTCCCACACTTTTGTGTTGGAGCAGTATTTTTGTCAACTGTATATCTGTTGTTTTGTGCTATTAATATTCAACCATTACCTTCTCAATTTATAAATCCGCACATTTGATTTTCTATGCCCACAGCAATAAAATTGTTGTGGGCATAGAAAAGAGGTGAGGAATTGAAGCCTAAAAAATTAGGTCGCCCTGTATCTGAAAATCCGAGAGATATAATCGTCAAATTCCGCATGGACAGCAAGGAAATCAAAACGCTTGAGGAATGTGCCAAAAAGCTGAACATGAGCCGTTCTGACGTTATCCGTCAAGGGATAAGTAAGATATATGCAGACCTTAAATAATGAAGGAAGGGGCGACACTCCAGCTAAGAAGAACGCCCACTTCCCCAGCCGCAACCATCACAAGGATAGAATTGGCGTAAATATTATACCATGCGCCGGACTTTCTTTCAAGATGGGTTGTGTAAATTGTTGAAAGGAAGAAAAATAATGAGTTATATTGATGAAATCTTTACAAGGCTTGATATTCAGCACATCAGAGAGTTTTTATTGCACGGTACAGAGGAATGTAAAATCAGCAAGCAATCATACCATGACCGCTTAAGAACAGCTGAAAAAGCTGCAAACAGCTTTTTGCGTTCGTTCTATTCAAGTGATGATGAATACGAGCAATCGGCAATGCCTGTGTTCAACTATGTCAGTGCCACTCAAGAGGTGTATATGGAAATCGGCTTGCAATGCGGTTTGCTACTTGCCATGCAGATAAACCGAAATACGCAGACAGACAACGAGAGGTAAAAAGTTATGAGTAAATCACATTGTAACGGCAGACACAAGCAGACAATACGATTTTTGAAATGGATAAACCGTTATTCCGGCTGGTGGTATCTTATTTGTACCCCGAATGACGAACATATCAACAACAGCATTATACAAACCATGATTGAACAGCTTGCCAAAGAGGAACTATACGAAATCATATTTGTATTGCTCATGGTGCATAGGAATGAGGAATGTGTAAAAAGTACCACACAGGCTATGTTTAATGAAATGCTGATAGCCGAGTGGAACGCCGGAAACAAGGAAAAACTGATTAAATCCATGATAGACCATTTTGAATAACTAGCCGAAAGAGGATTGCCGAGCGTGGCAGTCCTTTTTCTTTTTTAGCCGGTAATCAGCACAAAAACATAAATAAATTGTATTAAAATACTGCTCCCACACTTTTGTGTCGGAGCAGTAAATTTATGTTGAAAGGAAGCGAAACAATGTGTTAAAAACGACCCCGGCACAGGCAAAACGGATTCATAGGTTGGTCAGGAAAGCGTGTTGTAACTTTTATCACGGTGACTGCTTGCTCCTCGATGATGGTGAAAGTCATAAGTGCGTGCAGCTCATCAGTATCCACGGAATTTATTGCAACTATTTTCTCAGTGCCGTTCTACCAGCCGAAAAAGAAATGTACGGTGAAATCTGTAAAAACCAAAATTTAACCGCTACAATGCAGCAGAAAGGAAACGACTATGAAAAACTATAACAACCGCATTATCATCGGCATCGATCACGGCTACGGCAACATCAAAACGGCAAACTGCTGTTTCAAAACAGGTGTCACCGTTTACGACAAGGAACCGACTTTTAAGGAAAATCTGCTTATCTGGAACGATAAGTATTACCTTATCGGTGAGGAACACAAAGAGTTTGCCGCCGATAAAATGCTGGACTCAGACTATTATGTCCTTACCCTTGCGGCGATCGCAAGAGAGCTTAATATCTGCAAAACCTACTGCGCTGATGTGTTCATTGCCGCAGGACTACCGCTGACTTGGGTTAGTGAGCAAAAAGAAGAGTTCAAAAAGTATCTTCTTCAATTTGAAACGGCAGATTTTACGTTTAAAGGTAAGGAATATCACATTCGCATTGTGGGAGCTGATGTTTATCCGCAGGGATTTGCCGCTATTATCAATAATCTCGATGAATTTAACGGCGTAAATATGCTCTGCGACATCGGTAACGGCACGATGAATGTCATGTATGTAAACGATAAAAAGCCTGATTCAAAAAGATGTTTTACCGAAAAGTTCGGCACGAATCAATGTTTACTTGCTATTCGGGAAAATGTTATGCGTGTTCATCACGCTGCAGTGGATGATTCGGTCATCACTCGTGTTCTCCGATTTGGCACTGCGGATATTGATGAAAGCTATCTCAAAATCATTACCAGCACGGCGACAGAATATGTCAGCGACATTTTCCGCAGGCTCCGTGAAAATGAATACGATCCAAAATTGATGCGATTATATGTTGTCGGTGGCGGCGGTTGCCTTATCAAAAATTTTGGCAGTTACGATAAAAGTCGGGTCGTAATCAATGACGATATTTGCGCTACTGCCAAAGGGTATGAGCGGATGCTTGAAATGAAGCTTATTCGTAGTGGTGGGAGTGTATGAAACCCAAACGAATCAGCGTTCGTTTTAATTTGGAGAATGATGTTGACCGCAAGGCTTGGGAGTATTTACAAGGTGCGGAAGGTTCTAAAAATAGCGCTGTTATTTCTGCTATCAATACCTTTTTCGAACCGGATGCTACCCCTATTGCTGATGTTGTTCGGCAGACTATCAAGGAATGCTTTCAAAATGTCGCTGTTATGCAAACCAAAACAGACAAAAAGCCGGATACCCTTTCAGAAGACGAAAACAATTTGCTGGATACGCTTGATGAGTTTCTTGGCGGCTGATGGCATCAAAGTAATGCCACATTTTGGATAGCCAATTACACTTGTGGCATTATTGTGGCATCACTATTTATGAAAGAAGGGACAAGTTATGCAACCCAAAAAAGGATACGAAAAGCACGATGAATATACGGACTTAGCACTGTCTTATACCGTAACAAGCAGGGAATCTGTAAGTACAGATTCCAATTTCAAGCGGCTTGAATAGCCGCTTTTCTTTAGGGTGAACCCTAAAACCCCTTTGAAATGAAAGGAACTATTTCTATGAATGAAATTAAAAATAACAATCTTTATATTCGTGTAAGCGATAAAGAGAAAAAGCGTATTGAAGCAATAGCAAACAAATCCGGGTTGTCGGTTTCTGAGTATCTTCGCCAACGTGCATTTAAATATGAGCCGAAAGCGGTCTTGCCGGAGGATTTCTATAAATTTATCGGTAAACTGGATGTGCTCTGTGATTCCAATTTTTCAGAAGAAACGGAAAACAAACTTCTTGAACTATTAGATGAAATCACCACAGAATTTATTCTGCCGAGAAAAGAGGCGAAATAAGTGGCAACCACTGGGTTTTGGCCTGTTAAAGGCAGCCTGAAAGATGTTATAGAATATGCCCGCAATCCGGACAAAACCACTGCAAAAAAATTCCTTGATGATGATTTGTTTAAAGCACTGCGTTATGTTGAAAACGATGACAAAACCGATAAGCAAATGTTTGTAAGTGGTATTAACTGTAACACCAAACAAGCATATGAGCGAATGATGGCAACGAAAAAGCGGTATGGCAACCGAGGAACTAATGTTGCATATCATGGTTTTCAATCTTTTAGAGAAGGAGAAGTTACTCCGGCAGAGGCACATGCTATCGGCATGGAAACAGCAAGAAAAATGTGGGGCGATGAGTATGAAATAATCGTTACAACACATTTGAACACAAACAAGCTTCACAATCACATGGTCGTGAACTCCGTTTCTTTCAAAACCGGACGGAAGTTTGAGAATCATATATCCGACCATTACCGTTTACGTGAAATTTCCGACGCTGTTTGTATAGAACATGGCAAATCTGTTTTGAAAGATGCGCCGTTCTACGGCGGCGAAAAAGGCGCTTATTGGATTCACAAAAACGGCGGCATGACGCACAGGGATATTTTGAAACGGGATATAGAATCGGTTTTGAAGTTTTCTCGTAATTCGCAAGATTTTCAAATTCGCTTGAAAGCACTTGGTTATCAGTTTATCCGTGGTGATGACAAGTATCAACATCTTTCTGTTAAAGCGCCTGATTGGAAAAAGTCGATTCGCTTGGACAGTCTTGGATATACAAAAGCTGTAATCAATTCTCGCTTTGATAAAAATCGTGAAGACAAGTATTTCTTTAATATTCACACTTACAAAGCGCCATATAAACCAAAACAGTTTCCGTTACTTGAATTGGAGAAGCGGCTAAGCTGGGAAATTGACCATTCAAAAGATGGTGTTGTAGTTTTGGTTGACGTTATCTTTTATATCATCTTACAATTGATATTGCTTGCTAAAGAATCGCCGCCGGAGCAGCGCAGTCAACCGCTATCGCCGTCAATCCGTATGGAAGTCACCAAGCTTCATCAGATACAAAAGGAATATACGCTCCTCGCCGTAAATGAAATTCATTCGGCTGAGGAGCTTTTTTCATTTGTGGGTGGTATTTCGGGGCAGATAAAAACGCTGGAAGCACAGCGGCAGCAGTATCGTAATCAAATTCGCCGTTGCCATTCGCCGGAAATAGAAATGGAGCTAAAACAAAAATGTATGGATATATCCAAAAAAATTAAACCGTTGCGTGACAAACTCCGCATCGCAGAAAGCATTACCGAGCGTTATCCCAAATTACAAAATTTATTAAAAACCGAGCATCAAATGGAAAAAGATGCCCTACAAAAAGAAAGACAAAGAGGTAGATAACATTATGAAAAATGAAAAAACCATATCATCGGTAAATATTCCGATTGAAAAATTGCATCCGTTTGAGGAAAATCCGTATAAGGTGCTGGATAATGACGAGATGAATATGCTGACCGACAGTATTCAAGAACATGGAATTTTGAATCCCATCATCGCCCGACCGATTGAAAACAAAACAAATGAATATGAAGTAATCTCCGGTCATCGGAGATTACACGCAGCACAAAAGGTAGGAATTAACGAAATTCCTGCCTTAATTTATGCCTTGGATAGAAATGCGGCTGTTATTGCACTTGTGGATTCAAATCTGCATAGAGAACACATTTTGCCATCTGAAAAGGCTAACGCTTATAAGCTCAAAATGGAGGCTCTTAATCGGCAAGGCGAGCGGACAGATTTAGCTTTGTCGCAAGTTGCGACAAAGCTCGACACCGCTGCTGAAATTGGCAAGCAGTCTAACGAAAGCCGTGACCAAGTATTCCGCTATATCCGCTTGACCAACCTTATCCCGGAAATTTTGCAATATGTTGATGACAGCAAAATTGCTTTAACTCCGGCGGTTGAGCTTTCTTTTCTCGCCAAAGAAGAACAAACCGCTTTATTAGAAACTATTGAGTCAGAGCAATGTACACCGTCGCTTTCACAGGCTCAACAAATGAAAAAGTTATCACAAAATGGGTTGCTCGATATGGATGCAATTTTCGGTATTCTTACTGCCGAAAAAGCCAATCAGAAAGAGCAAATCAAGTTCCCATATGAACGACTAAAGCAATACTTTCCAAATAACTATACTCCTCAACAGATAGAAAAAGCAATTCTAAAACTTTTAGAAGACCGAAAACGAAACAAGGAACGAAACAACGCTCGATGATTTGCATGATTGCAGATTATCGGGCGTTTTTTAATTGGAGGCACATTTTGAATAATATTGATGAATGGGGAGCGTTAGCAGAATTTTTATCTAACATGATTGCTAAATATTCAGATGTTTTAGAGATAGATTCAATGCCGGATCCTGATATTAACAAGATAAGTACTGAAAAAAATGCAACGACGAGTAAGATTTCAAATAACAGTATTGCAACAAAAGAAAAGGCGTGATATAATAATCGTGAACTAATAGTCCAAACTACACCTCGAGATATTAAGTCTTGAGGTGTAGTTTAAAAAATAAAATGCCGAGTGGTGACCAATATGAAAGCCGAAAAAGTTAAAGTATATACATATACAAGAGTATCCACCGCAATGCAGATTGACGGTTTCTCTTTGGATGCTCAAAAAGCGAGAATGAAAGCATTTGCTGATTTCAATGGATATGAAATTGTTCATGAATATGAAGATGCAGGCAAATCTGGTAAATCAATAGAAGGCAGATTAGAATTTGGGCAAATGATTGAAGACATTAAAATGGGGAAAGATGGTGTTTCATTTGTTCTTGTCTTTAAATTATCCAGATTTGGGCGAAATGCGGCTGATGTGCTTTCTACCTTGCAAATTATGCAAGATTATGGTGTAAACCTAATTTGTGTGGAAGATGGAATTGATTCCTCAAAGGACGCAGGTAAATTGATTATATCGGTGCTATCTGCTGTCGCCGAAATTGAACGTGAGAATATACGCATACAGACAATGGAAGGGCGCATTCAAAAAGCTCGTGAAGGTAAATGGAACGGTGGGTTTGCGCCTTACGGATATAAACTCACTGATGGAAAATTAGAAATCAACGAAGAAGAAGCCATCGCCATACGTGTAATTTTTGAACAATACATCAAAACTGATACCGGTGCTAACGGCTTGTCAAAATATCTTGAAAATCACGGCATTAAAAAAATCCCAAGGCAAAATGGGAAAAACCCTCTGTTTGATGCCTCATTAATTCGCAAGATACTTAAAAATCCGGTTTATTTTGGAAAAATTGCATATGGGCGCAGAAAAACTGAAAAGGTACACGGAACAAGAAATGAGTACCATTTGGTGGAGCAGGACGATTATCTTCTTGTAGATGGTGTGCATGAGCCAATCATCTCAGAAAACGACTGGAAAGCAGCGCAGGTTAAACTTATTTCACAGGCGAATAAATATGAGCATGTCAATAAATCAAAAGATGAGCGGATACATCTTCTCTCCGGTATTGTAAAATGTCCCATCTGTGGTGTTGGTATGTTTGCCAACAAGAGTATTAAATATAAAAAAGACGGGACAAAATACAAGGATTTTTATTATTATGGCTGCAAGCACCGCAAAATGAACCGTGGGCATAAATGTGATTTTAATAAGCAAATTCGTGAAGAACTTCTGGACGACGCCGTAGCTGAAGTCATTGTAAAGCTCGTCAGCAATCCCAAGTTCGCAGATTTAATGCGTTGCAAGATAGATATGCAAGTGGATACTACTGCTGTTGAGCAAGAGATTGCAAACTATGAAAAGCAGATACGCCAGTGCTACTCAACAAAAGGAAAGCTGATAGATGAAATTGATTCGCTGGACGTTGAAAACAAACATTATTCCAGAATAAAAACTGATTTTAATGAGCGTTTATACAAAATATATGATAAGATTGAGGAACATGAATCGAGGCTTATCGACGCTAAAGCGAAAAAGAGAGCCATTGAATCAGAAAAGATCACAGGCGACAACATCTATAAGATTTTAATTTATTTTGATAAGTTGTACGCCAATATGAACGAAACAGAGAAACGGCAACTGATAGAGAAACTCATCTCTGAAATTCAAGTATATGAAGAACGTCAGCCAAACGGACAATGGCTAAAATCCATCAAATTCAAGCTCCCAATCATTGAACATGATATGGATTTAAGTTTGGACGACAATACACACGTTGAGACTATTGTGTTGCTACAACGAGCAGATATGTAGAGATCCTTTATTTCAAGCACATCGTATTTACTGGTGAGGGTGAAAAAATCAGAAATAAAGTAATTAAGGACTATATAAATGTTTCTGTAGTAATTGATATAGAGGGGAATCCGGGAAAACGGAATGTATATATCAGTGAAGCAAAGCCGGAAAAGAAGGCTCCAAGATGTTTAGGTTGGCTGGAGGGTGAAGCCAAGAAGGAATGGAAGCGGATGGCAAAGCAGTTAGAGCAGCTTGGTATTCTGACGGAGATTGATATGGCGGCTTTTGCAGGATACTGTCAGGTATATGCCAGATGGAAAGAAGCAGAAGAATATATTTCCGAGCATGGGGCGGCGATGAAAGCACCGTCCGGGTATTGCCAGCAGGTTCCCAAGGTGTCTATTGCACAGACTTATCTGAAAATCATAAACCGGTTTTGTGAGCAATTCGGCTTGACCCCATCGGCACGGACCCGGATTGTGACGGACAACGGGGAGAATAAGAAAAGTGATACTATGGAGCTTCTGCTGGTGAAAGGGGGAAGCGGATAGTGTTTGAAGAGGCGAAGGCACGGCGGACGGTTGAATTTATTAACTGCCTGAAACACACCAAGGGGCGGTGGAGAAGCCAGCCGTTTGATTTGCTGCCCTGGCAGGAAACAATTATCCGGGATGTGTTCGGAACGGTAAAGAAAAATGGGTTCCGTCAGTATAATACGGCCTATGTGGAGATTCCAAAGAAGAATGGGAAATCGGAACTGGCGGCGGGAATTGCCTTATACATGACTTGCGGTGATGGTGAGTGGGGAGCGGAGGTTTATGGCTGTGCTTCCAACCGGCAGCAGGCCAGTATTGTGTTTGATGTAGCCGTTGATATGGTAGACCAGTGCCTGGCATTGAAAAAGCGGATCAAGCCGGTTATGTCTGTGAAGCGTCTGGTTTATAAGCCGACAAACAGCTTTTACCAGGTGCTTTCAGCGGAGGCATATACGAAACATGGCTTGAATGTCCATTCTGTTATTTTCGATAAGCTGCACAGCCAGCCGAACCGGGAGCTGTTTGATGTTATGACAAAAGGTTCTGGCGATGCAAGAACACAGCAGTTATTCTTTCTGATTACCACGGCTGGAACAGACCGGCATTCGGTGTGTTTTGAACAGCATCAGAAGGCGGAGGATATTATACTTGGCAGGAAGATTGACCCAACTTTTTATCCAGTCATTTACGGGGCTTCGGATGATGCAGACTGGACTTCCGAGAAGGTCTGGTATGTTTCTAATCCGTCACTGGGGCATACCATTGATGTTGAGAAGGTGCGGAATGCTTATTTGAGTGCCAGGGATAATCCGGCGGAAGAGAATCTGTTCCGGCAGCTTCGCCTGAATCAGTGGGTGAAGCATTCTATCAGGTGAATGCAGATGGAGAAATGGGATGCCTGTGCATTTCCGGTAGATGAGCAGGATCTGATTGGCCGGGAGTGTTATGGTGAACTGGATTTATCCAGTTCCATTGATATCACAGCATTTGTACTGGTGTTTCGGCCAAGAGATGATACGGAGAAGTATGTTATTCTGCCGTATTTCTGGATTTCGAAGGAGAATATGATTCAGAGGGTGCGGCGTGACCATGTGCCTTATGATGTATGGGCACAGCGGGGATTTCTGGAGACAACGGAAGGAAATGTGATGCATTATGGCTTTATTGAGAAGTATATAGATGAACTGGGGAAAAAGTTTCATATTAAAGAGATTGCATTTGACCGCTGGGGAGCGGTGCAGATGATACAGAACTTAGAGGGATTGGGATTTACAGTGGTTCCTTTTGGACAGGGATTTAAGGATATGGCACCGCCGAGCAAGGAACTAATAAAGCAGACTCTGGAACAGAAACTGGCTCATGGTGGGTATCCAGTGTTCCGGTGGATGATGGATAATATTTTTGTTCGCACTGACCCGGTGGGAAATATCAAGCCAGATAAGGAGAAATCTACGGAGAAGATTGATGAGGCGGTGGCAACAGTTATGGTACTTGACCGGGCAATTCGGAATGGCAGCAGTTCGGGAAGTGTGTATGATGGAAGAGGGATTCTAGTATTTTAATAAATCAATACAGAGGATGATACAGCATGGATATAAATTTTGATTTTCGTAATGATAGCAAATGTGGTGATCCTGATACGGACAGCCCTAAACTGTATCAAACCCATAAATTTTTATGGAGCAAGATGTTACCTTGTGGAAAGGCTTTTGATTTGGAAGTTGTAGGCAGTAGTTATGGTAGATTACTGCTAAAAAGCGACTTCGGTAACCTATCTAGCGATAGAATGTGCCCGCATTTTGACGGAAAGTATAATGGAAAATTTGACCGCTGGCTGCCTGACTCTGAAAGAGAAGAACTAAAATATAAGGTCCGCACCATTGGAGGTCACATTGTTTTTCCTGCGCACAAGAAAAATGGGTTTACAATAAATCAAGCTAGAGGAGTAAATCGACTGATATGCGACAGATTCGATTTAACTTTGGAGTGTATTAGACGTTTTTATCAAGAGGAGCAAAGCCCGCTTTATGATACACTTATAAGATACAAAAAATTTTTCGATTTATTTGTTGATTTCAATGGGTACATTGATTTTTTCATGTTGCAGGATTTTATAGATGAAAAACAACAAATTAACTTTTCCTTGCCATTTGACGATTTTAATCGATTGGCATTACCCTTAACAATCGAGGAGTATAAACAATATAAAGCTTGTACCATAGATTTAGTGAATAACAGAAACAAAAGATTAGACGTTTTTTTGAAAATTCCAGTTTGTCGGTCAGTAAATATCAATTAAGCTATTGAACCAGAATTTGGTCGAGAGAAATACTGATATGGAAATAAGATGTGTTAGAGTTGACTGCATCTCACTCACGGGCTTTCGCCCTATGAAAAGATCAGATAAGAATCGCTTACATGTGAGCATGGTGCATCTTCTTATCCGAGCTTTTTCGCACTGCTCATTGCTTGCGCAAAAAAAAATCGTTTTTCTTATAATAATATCACCAGTAATCATACATTTAAGGGGCTGCCGGGAAATAGACAGTTTGAAATGGGGAAGGGTGTGCCCACTGTCGGTCACACCCTTCCCTTAATTATATTCTGAAAAAGAAAAAAAGACGGCTAACGACAACCATCTTTTCCTCCGTTACATGTTATAATGTAACTATGATTAAACAAGACTATTATAACGATTTTGGAATTAGGGCAACAGAAAATTAACTTCAGTTTCTTCGAATTGCATTTTCCCGATGACGATCCAGTCTATACCCTAAAAAAGTGATGGAGGAATTAGATTTTCCATTTACTATACAAATGACTGCCCTTTTACAGCAAAATATATTCCTATCATAGAACGGTGTGCACTGGAACATCATGTACCCCTTACAACGATTAAAATTGACAGCCAAGAAAAGGCACAAAGTGTACCGTTTGCATGGACAAATTTTTCACTGTTTTGTAATGGGGACTATGTTACGAATGAAATACCATATGAGAAAAAATTTCTTGCAATCATTGAACAGATAAGGAGCGTTGAAAAATGAGATTAGACGGATTTGGAATCATGGTAGACGATATGCCGACAATGGTGCGATTTTATCACGATGTGCTTGGCTTTGAAATTAAGGAAGATGAAAACACATCCAATATATTTTTAGAAAAGGATGGTACACTTTTTCTGCTTTATAGAAAATCAGATTTTGAGAAAATGACAGGCAGGAAATTTTCTTATGTGAAAGGAATCAATGGTCATTATGAAATTGCATTATCTGTTTCAAACTATGTAGAGGTGGATAAAGTGTTAACTTCCAGAAATTTTCCGCCTAAATAACTAAATCCTGCCACCAGTCTTAATGCTAGTGGCAGGATTTATTTTTATTCTGCTTTTGCAGAATCGGTATTTAGGAATGCCAGTATCTCTTCATAGGAACGGCCGCTCTTCTCAACAGCAGCAATCAACTCCTCTTTTCTGATGGCATCTCTTTTGTTCAAAAGCTGCTTCAGATTTGCAGTTGCATCATCATGTTTTTTCTTAGTGGCAATCACATCGGCATCAGCCTTTTCGATTTTCTCATCCAGTGCATCCTTGCTGTTTTTTCTCACTCTTGCCATTTTCACTTTCCCCCTGATTTATTGTTTTATTTCCTCTAATTCTTTACTCAGTTCAGTTGCACGATATTTTATATAGTCCGCATCCAACCCAAAGGCTTTCAGGATTGCCTTCTGATTCGCTGTAACGGCGTGATCTAAACGATATACATTATCCAACTGTCGCACCATTTCTATTTTTTCCAGTTCCTTAAGGGCTGCTGGCACCGTCATATAATTCGGTTTCTTTTCCAGTTTCTTCATTTCATTCTTTAAGCAAGTATATATCCGGCACCGAATGATCATCCCCACAAATTCAACAAAGATCTTGGCCCTAGCTGATTCTTCTGTGTAAACACGCAGACTCTTATTTCCTAGATAGGATTTGTCTCCACGGAACAACTTTTCCGAAGCATCACGACTCTTATACAGTTCAATAGCCTCTTTTGCAGACATTTTTTCGGACGTTATGATGCAGAAATAGCCCGAAAGGTTAAGTTCCCGTTCAATGATACCGGCCTTTTCTTCCGGGAGTAAAAATGTATGGCTTTTCTCATCATAATGAAGGTAGAAATACTTTTCAAATCCCGGCCCAAACTCCTTTGCTTCATTGCTATGTTTTTTCAAAAACATGGTCATCTGATTGATCCTTGATTCAAGGCCTGTCCTTTCGGAACTCTCTTTGGAAATACTATGGTATAAATGGAAGTAACGGTCTTTTTCATCCGTTACATAAAGCTTTTTCTTAATGGTGATTCCATACACTCCATAGTCATAGATATTATTGGCCCTTTTACTTTCAAACTTACCCTGATTCTCAAGTACTAATTCATTCACAAAAGTGGCCATCCCCTTAACCATAATTACAAAGCTATAGCCGCATTTATCCATGTACTGTATATTTCCGCGGCTAAAGTAACCACGGTCAAGGATGAAGCCAATCTTTTTATAGCCATATCCGATGGCTTTATCCAACATGAACTGCAGTTGGGATACATCGTTGAGACTCCCTGGATATTTCTCATAGAATAACGGTTCCCTGTTATTCGTATCATAAGCAACCGCGTAATTAAAAATCGGCACACCCATATCAACCTTGGGATGTCCATACTCAACCATCTCGATGTCCCCGGCCTGACAGTTTTTGTTCGTCGAATTATAAGAAATATAGATTTTTTCCCTGTGGTCCCTGGATTCATTCCAGGTATTTAAAAAACCAACGCTCTGGTCGTCAGTAACGGAACTCAGGAAATCAGAAACGGTTACATCACTATACTGTTTCATTCGGTATGTAAAAAGTGGGTGATTGTAAGCATAATCCGGATAGTATTGTGCTGCATTGTTTTCTGTAACGATGGAATAAACGGCAAGATCCAGGAAAAGCCCCAGTTCCTTTTCATCAAAGTATGCACTAAGGATTTCCAGAAGATTATAATCATTTATAATCTTACGGATGACAAAATATGCCCCTACCCGGAGACAGCTGCTGCGAGATATTCTGTTTTTTTCCTCAGGAAGTTCCGCATCGGGGAAATATTTCAAAAAGTTTTGATTTGGCTGCATCAGAGCAGCATCAGCCTGTGATTGCTTCCCAATGGTAACCCTTTTGGGGAACGTATATTGTCTTTCTGGATCGTAAATTCGGTCGTATTCATACACCACATACACTGCATTATTCTTTTCTCTCAAAGTGATTTTCCCCTGAACAGACGGGATTCTTACTAAAAAATCAAGATACATTTCGGTTCTCCTTTTAGGTATATACTCACCTAAATTTATTGTGCCATAAAGCCCGACCTTCTGCAATTAAAATGTGCAGAAAATCAGGCTTTTTTATGTGCTTTTCTGCCCAAAATCCCCTTTAGGCGGAAAAATTGTAGGAAGTTAACATTTAAAGAATACCGGGAATGGAAACGTAACCTGGCCTTGTTAGAATTTGAGTTAGGTAGGTTCCAGGGAATTCCATATGAGGACGTTATCGAGAGCCTGTGTTTTTCAAAGCCACAGGGTGAGCGTATACAGACCAGCGGTACCTCCGATAAAACAGGAATGACCGCCATGGTTTACAGGCAGGTAAAGGAAAGGCTGGATGATGAGTGGTTCGATTTTTTGCTGGGACGCTATAAACAGATTAAAGAAGAAATGGATTTCCTGGAATATGCCATTCGCCAATTGAGCGGGCGTTTGCCTGAGATTATATGGGATATGATTATAGAACAGGCAAGCTGGCAGGAATTAATGATAAAATACAATGTAAGCCATGCCATGTTTGGAAAGTACAGGAAGAAAGCCGTGGAGGAACTGAAACGGATTTATGAACTGCGGGGGCAGCAGACAGAAGCATATTTTCTGAACTGAAACAGCTCCTGAGACATTGCTGTTTCAGGAGCTGAAAACTATACTTGTGAAAGATGGGATACTG
Organism: Novisyntrophococcus fermenticellae; assembly: GCF_018866245.1. Lineage (GTDB taxonomy): Bacteria > Bacillota > Clostridia > Lachnospirales > Lachnospiraceae > Novisyntrophococcus > Novisyntrophococcus fermenticellae. The sequence goes on along the minus strand of NZ_CP076458.1, from coordinate 2,230,582 downwards.
CATCTTCCAGCGTGGCTGTAAAAAAGATGTCTTTCCCGTGATTACTTTCATAGATGAAATCGTGGAGGGGTTTGCTTGTATAGTGGGAGTAATCCCCTACAATAGCAATTTTGATTCCGTAATTTATAAACTTTTGCAAGATCTCCCCGGCAAGGCAGGCGCTGAGTTTGAAAAAGTCTTCGCACACGGATGATTTGTCCAGAATGATTCTGGTACATTGGGTTTCGTATTGTACAGTTGCCATTAAGTCTAAGGCACTTTGGGTATCGGTAATCAGGAGTTCTGCTCCGGTAATCCGTGCCATTTGTATTCCGTTGTTTTGAATTATTTCTATCTTCATTTTAATCTCCATTCCGCGCGCCTTCGGGCGCGGCACAAATAGTAATGAAAGATTTTCAAAACCTCTACTCCATGAGATAATAGCTTTAAGAAGCTACACTACAAAGCACGGGAGGAGGAGTTGTAAATTCTTTCTCGTTTTAGACAGCATTTTAATCAGTGTAAGTTCTGCCTTTTCAAGCACAAATAAGTGGCTCTTCGAGACCGTACACTAAGAATTGTTTTAACGCCTTGGTTAAATTGTGTGGCAGTTCAGTCAATGGCTTCTTATCTTTTTTACGAAAGGAGTATGACTATGAAAGTTACTTACTTAACCTGTTGTGTGGTGTCGATGTTCACAAATCATTTCTCGTTGCCACAATCATCAAGACTACTGGTGGTTTTGAACCTTCTTATCAGAAAAAACGTTTTTCCACCTTCAACAACTCAATTCTTGAGTTCAAGCAATGGCTTCTTGAAAATGACTGCTCTGATGTCTGCATGGAATCCACTGGTAAATACTGGGTCCCCGTCTTTAATCTTCTGGAAGATCAAATCAATGTCACCATTGCCAATCCAAAATGGGTAAAAGCTGTGAAAGGCAACAAGGATGACACAAAAGATTCTAAATGGATTGGTGATTTATTTCGTCTCGGACTTGTAAAAGGCAGCTACATCCCTTGCAAAAAAATACGTATTTTACGGGAGTATACAAGGTATCGCTATAAGCTGATTTCCTGCCGTTCCAGTGAAAAAAATAGATATCAGAATGCACTTACTGTTTGTAATGTCGCACTGGATTCCGTTGTTTCCGATATCTTTGGGAAGTCATCCACATCCATTATTGACTACCTGCTTGAGCAGTCTGACAATTCTATCAATCATGAAGAAATCGCATCAAAACTTCTTAGACGTCTCAAATCCAAAGAAGATGCCGTGGTTGAATCCATTGAAGGATACCAGATGACTGATCCCCAAAAATATCGTATGCGCCTTGTCCGTGCACATATGGATTATATCACAGCTGAAATCAATGATGTAGACTCTATGATAGAATCTATGATTTCTTCTGATCCTGATTATGAAAATGCCATCCAGTTTCTAATGACTATTCCGGGTGTTAAACGTGCTAGTGCAATCACTATCATCTCCGAAATAGGTATTGATATGTCTCAATTCTGTACCTCAAAACGTTTGTGCTGTTGGGCCGGTTTAGTCCCTGGCAGTAACGAATCTGGTGGTAAGAAGAAATCTGTTCGAATCACACGTGCCGGAGTTTACCTCAAACCTGCATTAGTACAGTGTGCTCATGCAGCCGTTAAATACGAAAAGTCTCCTTACTACAAAAAAAAATATGAATCTCTTGCAAAACGCCGTGGCAAGAAAAGAGCCATTGTTGCTATCGCTCGAATGATTCTTACCGCAATCTACCAAATGTTATCTACTGGTGAAGCGTGGAATCCTAGCGACCTTTACAAAATCGATATGCCAGAAGCCTTAGTTGAAAAACAAAAGGCGAAGGCTATCAAACAAGCAATGAAGCTATTAGAACGGGAGGGATTATATCCTCCGCTAAAAGAACCTCTGGCTTCCTAATTATCATAAATAATCTGTTTTTCAAAAGCTGCCATTTTTGACAGCTTGTTTAAGTGCGCCACTTTTTGGCTGACCTCTACTTTCTTTCACACTATCCTTTATCTCCTTTATTGTGTGTTTTGAATCTAATTTAGTAAGTCAGAACGGGCATCTTTATTATGTCCCATGTTATCACCACCTTTCAAACAATATGAATCAGTAAACTGCTATTATGAAAAAAACCACATGAGTAAAGGGTTACTTTACCGATGTGGTTTCTAAAAATGTATTTATAAGCCACATGGATACAACACGATAAGCGTCCATATCCATGAATGAATTTCAAGGATAGAACGCTAACTATCTGCGGCTTCTTCAATTCTTTTGCGGTTTATAAAATACATGATCATTACCTGCTTTTTTGATATGGAAATTAAATTATCATAAAAAGAAGGTAAAGTCAAATATTTTTTGTGTTTTGTTTTTGGTAGACTAAGTGTAGACAATGAGTTGATTGAAAGTTTACCGGATCCTGTGCTATGATTAAGCTGCGAAGAAGTGTAAGGAGTCTTATGGATTTAATTCCATAAGGCTTTTTTTCATGCCTTGGCACTGGCAGGGACTTATCCTTTCACCCTGCCGTTACATATGGAAGGAGTGAATTCATATGCCGAGAAAGCCGAAGAAGCCCTGCCGGTATCCGGGATGCCCGAATCTGACAGAGTCAGCCTATTGTGAAGAACACAGCTATCTGTATCAGACAGAGCGTGCCGGAGCATCAGAGAGAGGTTATAACGGACGCTGGCGGAAAGCCAGGCGCAGGTATCTGAAAGAACATCCGCTGTGTGTCCGGTGCCGGGAACATGGGAAGCTGGTGAAAGCCACCGTTGTGGACCATATTATTCCGCACCGTGGAAATGAAGAATTGTTCTGGGATGAGTCCAACTGGCAGGCACTGTGTAAGAATTGCCATGACAGAAAGACGATGACGGAAGACCGTTATCAGGAATATAAATACTGACAAAGAAAAGCCTTGGGAGGTTCCCAGGGCTTTTCCCTGTTCTGGTAAATGTTCTCTGATAAGTATAAGATTTTTGGATATTGCTGTAACACCCAATGCAGTGATTTCAATTTCGGAATCATCCATTTTAATCTTTGTTCTCGTAAGTAAGGGATGGCTCGCAAACCATGGCTGGGGTGATGTGGATGCAATTCTCCTCGTAAGAGACTTCAATCGTGTCCCCGATGTGGAAACCAAGAGCTTCCAGCCATTTCCCTTCCATAGAGATTTTGGGTGTCTCGATATAGGAGCCGGTTCTCCCCCAGACGTTACTGCTTTGCCTGGTGCGGAAAGAACAAAGGATTTTCAGTTTTTTTGTTTTCATAAGCGCCTACCTCCTTTTATTTTGGTAGTGCCATATTAAATCTGATTGCTGATATTATCCAGTCAATTCGGAGGCATAAGATGCACAAAAAACATTGTGGAATATTGTAAGTTTTGTGACAGCAAAACATGAAAAAGCACCCTGACTGGCAGGATGCTTACTATAGATCGTGTTTTGTTCTACGATGAGAAGCTTCTTGATATACCTGATTATCAGCTCTAACGGACACAACGATAATTGTCATCACACTATTTCGCTCTTCAATAGAGTAAACAACACGGATTCCGATGCCACGGAATTTAATTTTAAAAAGTCCAGCCAGATTTGAGCCATCTTTGTTGCCAAGTGCATTTCCGTATCCTCCCTGATAAATAGAAACTGGGTTCTGGCTGACCTTTTGGATTCCCTTGGCAACTTGGGGACGGATAGAATTATCCAATTTTTTCATATCATTCAGTGCTTCAGGCAGGAAGTTGATTTGATAGTTCATTCGATTTCCACATCCTCCGCTTCGTTAAGTTCGGTCTCGGAAATTCCAAGGTCAACCATTGCATCGTTAAAAGTTACTGTGCGTTCCATGCCGCCATTAGCAATACGCTGCTGTGCAAGAAGCAGATGTTGATAGTCTTCTTCAATCTCAGCCAGGCGTTCATATTCCTCTGGTGAAAGAATGACGGCAGAAGGAGCATTGTTTTTCAGTACAACAAGCTGGCGTTCTGTACGCAGTCTGTCAAAGATTTTGGAAGCCTGCCCTTTGTTAAATTGAGTGATAGAAATGAGACTGTTTAAAACATCTGTAGTGATAGCCATTTACGATTCCTCCTTTCTCTATGATTACTATTAGTATATGCGGAAAAACAATTATTATCAACACAATATTAGAAAATTTATAGATAAATTATAATTACTTTTAATTGTAATAATTTTTAAGGGGAGGGGGAGTCCAAATCTCCAGAACCCCGTCCCCTGCAAACCGCCGCCCCCCCAAGACGTGAATTTTCGCAGAAACCGTCAGGGGGGGATAGGATAATAGGTGCCTTTTTGTACATAAACATATGATTTCCGCTGAATTGCTTGGAGGGGATTTTACCAAAAAGTACCGGAAATCCATGTTTTGAAGATGGGAAAAGTAGAAAACATTATACTTTTCCCGGCTTTTCTGTAAGGAGGTTCAAAAGAAATGACAGAGGTGCAGGGAACCAGAATCCGGGAACTGCGGATGAAAGGATTAGGCTACCGGAGGATTGCCACGGAGGCAGGGCTGTCCCGTGACATTGTCCGGAATCACTGCAGGAGCAAAGGAATGGTTGGATACGCCGTAGCTTTGGAAAAGAATGTATTTGAACAGATTTCCCTGGGCAAAGCCTTCCTGTACTGTGGAAAGGAGATGGAGCAGCCGCCACCGGGCGTCCGAAGAAGTTCTGTTCGGAAACCTGCCGGAGACGATGGTGGAGGGCACACCCGGAGATTTCCGAGCAGAAGGATACCGCATTATACACGATGACCTGTGTGCACTGTGGCAGGGAGTTTATTTCCTATGGAAACCGAAAACGGAAATACTGCTGTCACAACTGCTACATCAAAGACAGGTTCTGAAGGGAAGAAGAGAATGGAGTTTCGGAGAATTAAAATCAAGGACCTGGTACCTGCTTCTTACAATACGAGAAAAAAGCTGAAGCCAGGGGATAAGGAAATGATTTCTATCGGAACCTGGTACAGGAACTGGGCGCTGAACCAGCTTTTCAAAAACCCACAAACTTTCGCATCATTCAGGAAGAGATCATCCGCCTTTCTGTAGAAAAACGTAAGACTCCTGTAATCATCATTGATGAAGCCAACTATATCAATAATGCCATCCTCATTAGTGACAGCAATAAGGCAGATCTCATTACAACAGACATTGTGATGAAGGCTGTCAATGACTGTGAACTCGGTTAGGAGGGTTTGTATGGGTCTTTCTTATAAATGTCATGGTACAAAGTATATGAATCCATCAAGCTGGAATAGTGAAATCACCTTTCTGAATCGTTCTACATACATTGAAGTTCACATCAGCGCTCGGGGGAGCACATTTCATACGCTTATTGGTGTCCATAGCTACGGTAAATTTCTCTGTGTCCCTAATTGGGGGATTGGTACGGAACTTGCTGAACTGTCCGACCGTTTCTGGAATATTGAGCGTCTCACAACGGTATATCCGGACATATCTCAGGTAGATGCTATAAGTATCGTAGATGCGCTGGTTGAACTGTCCAAACATGACTATACATAAATCAGAGGGTGGGGCTTCTCACTCTCTTTTAATCTGCATAAATATTTTGGGGGAAGAAATAAAGTGATGAATCGACTCCTTACAATCTGCATTCCCCTCTTTGAACTATGCAACTGTTGCTTCATTTAATCTGAAAAAAGCTGCAAAAGACAATGGAAAGAAAAGACCACTAGGCATACCAACGGTGTTGGATAGAGTGATACAACAAGCCATTGCACAGCCAATCATAGAAATATATGAAGACATATTCAGTGAATATAGCTATGGATTCAGGCCTAGAAGAAGTTGCCACGATGCAATAAAGCAAGCACTTGACTATCTTAACGAAGGATATGAATGGGTAATAGATATTGATATAGAACAATTCTTTGATAAAGTAAATCATGATAAATTAATTCAAATTCGGTAGTGTCAAATGATTTATGAGAAAACCGAGTCAAAAAAGAGGCTCAAACGAACCTTGAAAACTGTAGATATTGATAGCGAATAGCTCTCCGAGGGCTTAGGGCACTGCCCTAAGTACCCGCAAGGGACCAGTCCCTTGACCCGATACGGGCTTTGCCCGAACCCATCCTCGCCGGAAGGCAGGAAAAGGGCGCAGTTGCCCCTTTTCTGCTAGAACAGGATAATCCGTGAACCTTATGTCAAGAAACTTTCGCGGCATATCCTCGTGCGGTGCACTGTGGTATTCCACGGTTTTCTTGACAACGGTTCCGCACCCTTTAGGCAGTTGCTTGATTTTGCATATTTAGAATTGTCTGCTGGCCAAGGAAGATAAGGAGCTGCCATTTACCTGGCATATTCCCGGCACCTTTAAGCAGTTCAACATCATTAAGAATCTTATAGTTGTTGTGTTTGTGAGGACGGAGAAAGTTGTAATAAGCTACCCACAGAGCTAAATCATAGTTGGCACCGTCGATGTTATCAAAACCGTTGGTAGGTCTGTAAGAAGCCTTGTATGTACGGTTGAGCCTTTCAATCATCTGTTTGTATGGTCGGAATTCTTTTGATACTTCATCGTCGTTGGTAAGTCCAATTACCTGGGTAATATCGAACTTAAATTTTTCTCCAAACTCATGGAAAAACTGTTGGGCAGCCAGAGGATAGGCACTATAACCGTCAGCAATGAATTTAAAGTGCTGCGGAAGTTCCTTCAGATGCCTGAAAGCCATTCGCATGGCAAGAATGCAGGGACCGACTCCACGGTTATCAGATACCTGGTAACCAATAATGGAACGGCTGGCAACATCCATGATGAACCAGATATAAGCTTTGATGCCACGGATTTTGATATAGGTCTCATCGGCAGTAAATACTTTGTCGGTTCCGTAATCATAGTTGTCAACGAAAGGCTTGATACACATAGCGGCTGATTTACAGTAGTTGGCAATACTTTGGTGGGAGATGCCGATCCCATAGAGGTCTTTGAGAGCTTGTTTGGTTTTTCGAAGAGAGAGACCAAGGTTCACATGAAGAGTCAGGCACAGAGACATCGTATTGGAATCGAACTTAGTGAATTTAAGAGATGAGGCATTCTTTGGCAGAGAGTTTAAGTCCAGCTTAAAGAAATCCATCGTGAATTCGCGGTAGATGTAATGGAGCTTATATTTGTTTTTGCCATAGTCCTCATCCAGATGCTTTTTATCAACCTTTTTGAGGTTGTGCAGATAATAAGGGCATTTAGGATTCACACATTTATGGATGATAAAGTGTTTGCGGTCTTTCTTGTGAACAAGGCTGTGATTGCAATGAGGGCACTTCAGGACGGAGGTTTTGGAAAAACGGTTCTCCTTAGTGGGAGAAAAATGCGTTTGACAGACCTTACACAGAACCTGGCTTTTCTTCTTGCCATCATTCCACATGAGATAGTCCACAGGGGCATCACATGCAGGGCAGGTACAGTGTTTTGGAATATCACACTCCACCCGGCGAAATACAGGGCGTATAGTTTTGTGGTAGCGCTGCTGGTAATAAGCGATGAGATCCTTCCAGTTCCAGTCCTGCTTGTAGGATATGATTTTGGGAAGCTCATCAATCTTGAATTTCTGGTACTTTGGAGAATGGGAATCATCAAAAGCCCACTGCTTGAGCGGGATGAATCTACAGATAAAGTTAATAAGGTAGCAGATTTGTTTATGTTGGTATTGAATAAGTTGAAGTAAATAAAGTATAATGTCCATGAGCAATGAAATCCTTTCAGGTATTTTGGAGTTTTCGTCGAGGACATTATACCAAAAAAGGGAGGTCATTGCTCTTTTTATTGCAAACTCCCATAAAATCAAGGTTTAGAACAATAAAACAAGGTAGTTATTTGACACTACCTCAAATTCTTAGAGAGCAAGAAAATGACAGTACTACATTAAACCTAATTCGGAAGTATCTGAAAGCGGGAATAATGAAAATGGACTGGAACAAGCAACAATGACCGGCGTGCCACAAGGCTATTACAGATTGGATAGAGAGAAAGCTGTTCCTAAAAGTTAATGCAACCAAAACAAAAGTATCAGACCAACAAGAAGCAAATATCTTGGATTTACATTTCTGAAAAATGGTAGTGAATGGAAAGTTAAACCAACTACGGAAAAGAAACAGAAATTAAAACAGAAATTAAGTGAATATCTCAAAAGAAGTAAAGCAGTCGCTCGACCACTTGCAGTAACAATTAAACGAGTAAATGAGATTGCCAGAGGATGGATTAATTACTTTAGAATCGGAATGATGAAACAGTTTATGGCTGAATTGGGAGCATGGCTAAGACATAAGATTAGGGTTATTCTAATTAAACAATGGAAAAAGCCAAAGACGATATACAGAAACCTATGCTATCTGAATCGAAAGTATAACAATGGATTTGACCATGAGGCTAAATGTCTGAAGAGGCGCTGCTTTATGTGTCTATGCAAGCTATGCTTTCCGATATGAATGGACGTGTGCTTATTATCGAGCCACTATAACAAGAGTTTCCTTTGTGTATTCTGTCAAAAAAATAAAGTTTATTATGTATTGAACAATGACTTCAAAAAAATAGCAAAATATTAATTTTTTAATGGAAAAATACGATAATTGATGTAAAATATAACAGTATAAAAAAATGTTGTCATTCGATATATAGAAGCTATGATAATGCTGAAATCTCGGATGTTACAGAATTTATTAAGAGGAAATATTAAATAAAGAGTTGGATAATTGAAATTATTCGGGGAAAGAATAAAGATGGAAGTGAATATGATGACATTCGAAAAAATCAAACAAGAAATTATAGCCGATCCAATGAACGAATCCTATACGAAAATGGGAATCCCACCATTATTTAAAGCTTCTGTAGATGCTCGTATTGTCATAGTTGGACAGGCGCCAGGACGTAAAGCAGAAGCAACTCAATTGTTTTGGAATGATTTAAGTGGTGACCGATTAAGAGAATGGATGGGAGTTTCTCGCGAAACATTTTATAATACGAATCGGATTGCTCATTTGCCTATGGATTTCTATTATCCGGGAAAAGCGAAAAACGGCGATGTCCCGCCCAGAAAAGGTTTTGCAGAAAAATGGCATCCACGTTTACTGGATGAGATGCCAAATATTGAAACCATAATTTTAATCGGCAGCTATGCACAGAAATATTATTTAAATAAAAGACTGGAGAAAAGTTTAACTGAAACAGTGCGGAATTATCAAAAATATTTACCGGAATATTTCCCGCTGGTTCATCCTTCTCCCTTAAATCTGGGCTGGCTGAAAAAGAATCCATGGTTTGAAATGGATGTTTTGCCTGTTCTAAAAGAAATTGTGGATAAGAATTTATAAGGAAGCATTAACTGATTTTATATTGAGTATAAGCCGTGTGAAGGAGGGTTTATCTATGAACAAGTATATTTTCAATGATTATTTTCAGGAACCTCAGAAAAAAATCGCCAAGCGGATGATTTTCAAAGGGGATAATGTAATTGCTTTTGTTTTGAACATTGCAAAAAGGGAAAAGCTGCCGGGACACACACATCTGGAATCAACCCTTCTTCTGCAAGTTATGGAGGGCAGTGCCAAGGTTGTTACGGATGGCAAAGAAACTTCGTTACAGGCGGGTGAATTAATGCAGGTTGATGGAAAGGAAAGTATGCAGGTTGTAAACACCGGCGAAGGTGCTTTGCGCCTTTACGTCACAATTTCACCAATGGGTGCAGAGGCATTTGCAACAGATGCAGATATCTAAGGGATTATCCGTATCCCTTTGATAAGCGCCAAGGGCAAAGAAACGTTTATAAAGAAGGAAGGAGCTGACAACATGTCTAAAATGCCGATGATGTTTATAGGCCACGGTTCACCGATGAATGCAATAGAAGATAACAGTTATACCAGGACTTGGGGAAAAATGGTGAAGGAAATACCTAAGCCAGAGTCTATCATATCAATCTCAGCTCATTGGTTTACGAAAGGAACCAGGATCATGAACGAGGAAAATTCAAAGACGGTCTATGACATGTACGGATTTCCTGAAAAGTTATATGAGATTTTGTATAATGCTCCCGGCAATCCAAAGCTTGCAGGAGATGTAAAAAGATTAATCAGCAGGCCAAGTGTATTTGACAATTCCTGGGGTATTGACCACGGGACTTGGTCTGTTCTGGTTCATATGTACCCCGAAAGGGAAATTCCAGTCTTTCAAATCAGTATAGATGCCTCCGCACCGCCAGAGGTGCATTATCAGATTGGTAAGGAGCTTAAATCCTTAAGACAACAAGGCGTTCTTCTGTTTGGCACCGGAAATATCGTTCACAATCTGCGGAGGGTTGACTGGGAAATGGGTGACAAAGGGTTTGATTGGACTTATCAGTTCGACGGTTATATCAAAGAGAACATCAAAAATAGAAATTATGAAAATGTCATTCACTATATGGATTTGGGAGAAACGGCAAGGTTAGCTGTACCTATGCCGGACCACTTTAACCCAATCTTATACATATTGGGCGCTGCCGATCAGGAGGATAAGATATCGGTCTATAACAACAGCTGCGTACTGGGCTCTTTATCCATGACGAGCTATTTGTTTAGTTAGATCGACACGCAGCAAATACTTCAAAATGTTTCCGTACTCATTCGGCCTTGCCCGAGGCTGATCCCCGTTAAAATTGTGGAGCTGTAAAACCTGCCACAATAAACTCTGTTGAAAGTCTAAACAGAATAAAAAAATTTGCAGAGGATGGCTCTACAGGAAATATAATCAGTTATTTTCCAAAAGCGCCAAAGATGGAGGGACTGCTCGGAATCTGTTTTTCAGAAGATATGGAAGCATTGAAATTTCCTTACGGCATAGGTGTGGAGTATGATGGAAGACCCGTCATACATGATGATCTGGAAATTGTACAGATTCCGGCTCATACCTATGCTGTATTTACCTGCAAGGGAAAGATGCCGGAAGCATTTGTAGAAACCTATAAAAAGATTGTTTCAGAGTTTTTTCCACAGAGTGACAGGTATGCGTATGCTTATGGCGTTGAACTTGAAGTGTATCCATCAGAAAAGGTCGATGATCCGAATTATACCTGCGAAATATGGATTGCAGTAAATGAAAAGTAGATTGAGATTTCAGAGTTCTTGAAATAGTATAAATGAAGCAGGCGATGCCCGTTGGGGATTGATTTTCTCTGGCGGGTATTTTTTTGTTTTAAGGAAAGAAAAATTGACAATCACAATGTACACTTTTTTGAAATCTGCTTTTTCAAAACTCTATGGCGAACAAGCAAAGGTAAAAATGTGTCTGTTAGAAAGAAAATGACAAATGCTAAGCTTCGTGGTAACATAAAGAAAACTTAGAAGGTGGTGGAGTAGATGAAATTATATACAAATCGATTGATTCTCCGTCCGTGGCTGGAATCGGATGCAGAGGACCTATTCACATATGCGAAAGACCCACAGATAGGTCCGATTGCCGGATGGCCGCCGCATACCAGTGTGGATAACAGCAGAGAAATAATAAAAAATGTTTTATCCGCAGATGAGACATATGCAGTATGTCTGAAAAGCGATGACAGAGCTATTGGAAGTATCGGATTGATGATTGGAGAAGCAAGTAATCTCAATATTCCGAACAATGAGGGAGAAATAGGATATTGGATTGGAGTTCCTTTTTGGGGACAAGGTCTTATCCCGGAAGCCAGCAAAGAGCTTATTCGTTATGCATTTGAAGAATTGGAATTGGATAAGCTATGGTGTGGATATTTTGATGGTAATGAAAAATCGAAGCGAGTACAGGAAAAGTGTGGCTTCATTTATCATCATACGAATAAAGATATTCATTGGAAACGGATGGATGACATCAGAACGGAGCACATTACCTGCATGACCAGAGAGAATTCAAGTGGGGGGAGTGAAGAGTGAATAACGAACGAGTATACAGAATGAAAGTCTCCAGCGTTTATCCTATGTACATTCAAAAGGTTGAACGGAAAGGGCGTACGAAAGCGGAAGTTGATACCGTCATCCAATGGCTGACAGGCTACGACGAACAAGGACTGCAGTCTCAGATTAATAGAGAAGCAGACTTTGAGGCATTTTTTGCTGAAGCGCCTCAAATTAATCCCAACGCTTCCAAAATTACCGGAGTAATCTGCGGAATCCGTGTTCAGGAAATAGAAGACCCGCTTATTCAGAAAATACGCTGGTTAGATAAGCTGGTGGATGAAGTGGCAAAAGGTAAGCCGATGGAGAAGGTGTTGAGAAATGGGATATAAAACATTTAGGCTCAGAGTGACTATGTATTAGAAGATACTGACGGAAGATGGATTGGGTAAGGCGTACATATCTGAAAAACCTTGCAAAGGCCCACAGTAAAGTCAATTGACACAATTAAATAAGTATTGTATAAAGTAGTATAAAGTAAATAGACATATATCCTATAAGTTGTATATATAAGGAGACCTTCTTTATGAATTCCGAGCTATTTAATTACATTTGTGAACTGCCTGTTATCGACTGCCATGAACATTTAATGTATCCCCATCAAAGGGTAGAAGAAAAAACAGGATTCTTTGATTTGCTACACTATATTCAATCAGACATGATTTCATCCGGAAAAATTCAGGAAAAACCTCAGAATGCTTCTGAATTTATGCGGGGGTATCAATCCATCAGAAGCACGGCGTATGGCAGGATGGTGAAGATATTCGCGGAGGATCTCTACGGAATTACTGAGATTAATGAGAGGACTATCCTTAAACTGGATGATCAGGTACATGCGCACTCCGCTAAACTTGATTGTGCAAAAAAATGGTATAAGACAGTATTTGAAAAAATGAATATAAAAGCTGCATTGGCCGTTGATGATGGAAATTTTACGCAAGACGAAGTTATAAGGCCAATTGTCTATTTGGATTTCTTTCTGAGAAAAAGTCAGATTGTATATTTTAGAAACAAATACAAGAACCAGTCCAACCAATTAGAGGATTATATCACATACATAATGAATTTCCTGAAGAGAAGCAGGGAAAAAGGGATGGTGGCTGGAAAGTTTGGTACACCTTATTGGCACAGTCTGAAAATGATTGAATATGATGAGCGCGAGGCTAAGATAGAGTATGAGAGTGATTCGGAAGAAAATCCTCATTTTGAAAGCTATGTATTTCATCAGATTTTAAGCGCTTTTGAAGAAATGGATATACCAATTCAGTTTCATACGGGACATGTCGAACCATCGGCTGCTGACCTTACGAAGTATCAGCTGGGATGGTCTGATCCCTCCTGCTTTGGTGCATATGCGATGCAATATCCAAGATTAAAGTTTATCCTTCTGCATACCGGATTTCCATTTCAATATGAATATTTATCACTAATCAAGACCTATTCGAATTTATATGCAGATTTCTCATGGATATATATAATTAGCCCGACGATAGCCGGTGAAACCTTAATAAAGGCTATCGAAATGATTCCAATTAATAAGATTATTGGATTTGGTGGGGACTGCATTCATATTGAAGCGGTATATGCCCATCTGGTTCTGGCCCGCAAAGTAATTGCTAGTGCTTTTAGTGAAATGATTCAAAACGGTTATTTAAGCATTGAAGAGGCGAAGTACAATGCCAGGAAGTTACTGTATGAAAATCCCAGAGACATTTACCCAAGAGTTGAGGAGAGTTTTCAAGGCGGAAAAGCCAGGGAGACAGCGTGCTGATTGTTGAAAAGGAAACCAGCCTTTTTACGGATACCTTTGGGTATATATCCATGAATGATTTCCAATATAGAACCCTAAAATATCATAAAAAGAAGATAAAGTCAAATTCAATCTTTAAAGACAGAAGCCTTAAGGCTTTAGAGTGTGAAGATATCGGGAAAAACACGTGAAAATTCACATTGCTTTGACTGGACGGTTATGGTAACATAAAATATATTTATTAATGAACTGTTGCCAGAGTGGGGTGGGATAGGGAAGCCAGGCAGGAATACAACCTGACCTTTTATTGGAAGAGAGTATAAAACTTATGTTAAAATTGACAGAAATACGAAAAGCTTATAAAACAATTGACTTTACCCAGACAGCTCTGGACGGGGTATCCGTATCATTCCGAAATAATGAGTTTGCGGCAATCTTAGGGCCTTCGGGATCAGGTAAGACAACAATGCTGAACATCATCGGCGGGCTTGATCATTACGACTCAGGGGATTTGGAAATTGATGGAATATCCACAAAAAAATATAAATCAAGTGACTGGGATACGTACCGTAACAATCGTATTGGTTTTGTTTTTCAAAGCTATAACCTGATTCCGCACCAGACCATATTAGCCAATGTGGAACTGGCGTTAACCTTAAGCGGAGTTTCCTCAGCAGAACGTAAAGAACGGGCTGCGAAGGCCTTAAGTGATGTGGGGCTTGGCGAGCATATCAGAAAATTACCGAGCCAGCTTAGCGGCGGGCAAATGCAGCGTGTGGCGATTGCCCGGGCATTAATTAACGATCCGGAGATTTTACTGGCCGATGAACCTACAGGCGCACTGGATACGAAAACCAGTAAGCAGGTTATGGAACTCTTGCGTCAGATTGCAAAGGAACGGCTGGTTATTATGGTAACACATAATCCAGAGTTGGCCGATGAATATGCCAATCGAATTATCCGGCTTCATGATGGACAGCTGATTGACGATACCAACCCGCTGGATCCGGAGCAGGAAGAACAGCGTCCCGGCGCCGAACCGCGTAAAGTCAGTATGTCACTGCTTACGGCTATTTCTCTGTCCTTAAGTAACCTGATGACAAAGAAAGGCCGTACTTTCGTGGTTTCTTTAGCCGGTTCCATTGGAATTATCGGGATTGCCGCCATTTTGGCTCTGGCCAGCGGCATCAATGCCTATATTGAAAATATTGAAGAGGAGACGATGAGTATCTATCCTCTGACGATTCAGGAGTCAGGAATTGATTTTAACAGCCTGCTTGCCAGTGTCGGACAGGGAGCGGAGACGACAGAAGATGACAAGGGTCAGGAGGGTAAGAACCAAAAGGCGGAAAGAATTGAAGAACGAAAGATCGTGGAAAGTCTCTTTCAGAGCAAGAACAAGAATGATTTGAAATCTTTAAAGACATATATAGACGAAAATGAAACAAAAATCAATCCATATGTTAAGACGATTCAGTACGTATATGATATCACTCCGCAGATTTATCTAAGTGATACCGGGGAAGGGGTTGAACAGATAAGTCCGGATACCTTACTTAGCAGTTATGGCATTGGAGCCGGTAACGCTATGGCTTCCATGTTTGGTGGGAGTGCTTCGGGAATGAATGTTTTTCATGAATTACCGGGTGCAAGTGACATGTACGACTATCAATATGAGATGAAGGCCGGACGCTGGCCGGCAAGTTATGATGAAACGGTTCTGGTATTGATGCCGGATGGAAGTATCACTGATTACACACTTTATGCAATGGGACTCAGAGACCGGAAGGAACTGAAAGACATGCTGTCTGATTTGTTCACGAATCCGGATAAAGAGGCAAAAATTGAAAATGATGACATGAATCTGACCTATCAGGATCTGATGGCAGCTAAGTTTAAAGTTGTCAGTGCCGCCGAGCGTTACCAATATGATGATAAATACGGTGTCTGGGTTGATCGTTCAGATAATGATGCATATATGAAAAAGGTCGTTGCAGAAGGAATAGATTTAAAAATTGTCGGAGTGGTGCAGCCGGATCCTGATGCCACAGCGACTTCCCTGTCTGCGGGTATAAACTATACTCCGGAATTGATTCCGTACCTGATGAAAACTGCTGCCGCTTCGGATATTGTCAGGCAGCAGCTTCAAAATCCGGAAATCAACGTTTTAACTGCTAAGACCTTTGCGGAAGAAAAAGAAGAAGATTCGCAGTCAGGCTTTAATTTTTCCGATTTATTTACAATTGATGAGAATAAAGTAAAAGATGCCTTTCAGATTGATGAATCAAAGATAAATCTGGATTTTTCAGGGTTGGGAGATATATCGGGCATGGATTTGTCAGGCCTTGACTTATCAGGTCTTGACCTATCGGGTCTTGACCTGTCAGGTATGGACTTGTCAGGGTTGGATTTATCAGGCATTGATCTGTCCGGCATGGATGATCTATCCATTGACATGAGTGAGATGGATCTGCCTGAGCTGGACTTGAGTGAATTGACCGGTGCTTTGGCCGGTCAGATCAATATTCCAACCGATGCTCTGAATGCGATTATGGTTCAGGTGCTCCAGGACTTTCTGGCTGATCAAATTGCCCAGGGAATTACAGATCCGGCGCAAATCAGTGCTAATCTTCGGGACTATCTGAATAAACCGGAGGTTCAGGCACAGATTGCCGGACAAATCGCTCAGCTGATCGATCCCTCGCAGCTTGAGAGCCAGATCAATGAAGTGATCCGACAGTATATGCAAACAACATTGCAGGCATACATGGAACAGGTAATGGCTTCTGTCCAGAGTCAGATACAAAGTCAAATGCAAAGTCAGATTACAAAGATGCAGGCACTGTTGGTAAGTCAGCTGCAAGCACAGATCCAAAGTGCACTGGAAAATCAGATGAAGCAGCTTGTGGGACAGCTGCAAACCCAAATTCAAAGCACTTTGGAAAATCAGATGAGTCAGCTTGGAAAACAGCTGCAGTCTCAGATTCAAAGCCAGATGGAAGGTGCTATGCAGAAGTTGCCGGAGCAGTTACAGAAAGCAATCAGCATTGATCAGAATGCTTTTGCTGCTGCTTTCCAGGTGAATATGTCGGAGAACGAGATTATGGAACTGATGAAAACCATGATGAATAAGGAAGAAAGTACGTATGAGAACAATCTGAAAAAGCTGGGATATGCCACTGCGGATAATCCATTGCAAATTAATTTTTACCCCAAGAACTTCAGCGCAAAGTCGGAAGTAGCAGACTTTTTACAAGCGTATAATGACCGGATGGAAAAATCCGGTGATGGGGAGAAGAAGGTTAACTACACAGATCTGGTGGGTACTATGATGTCTTCCGTTACGGATATTGTTGATACCGTCAGTTATGCGTTGATTGCCTTTGTTGGAATCTCCCTGGTCGTTTCTTCAATTATGATAGGTGTCATCACTTACATTTCGGTATTGGAACGAAAGAAAGAAATCGGAATTCTGCGGGCCATCGGTGCCAGCAAACGTGATGTCCGGCGGGTATTCAATGCGGAGACCCTGATTATTGGTTTTGTTGCAGGATTGCTGGGAGTTGGAGTCACATATCTGATAAGTATTGTCGCCAACATCATCGTCTATGAAAAACTGGGAATCAGGGATATCGCCCGGCTTCCTGTTAATGCAGCCTTGATCCTGATAGGTATCAGTATGCTGCTGGCCTTTATATCCGGATTATTCCCGGCTTCTGCGGCTGCGCGGAAAGATCCGGTTGAAGCACTGAGGAGTGAATAAGAGTTAAGGAGAGCCGGGACAAAGGTCCCGGCAAGGTATGAAAAAATCTATATAAAAGGAAATAATTGTTAGGCGAGGTCCAGCAGCACCCCCCTAAACTTCTCTCTGACTTTTTCTGCTGCTGTCCTCTAATTAAGTATGCATATAGTATAGCGTTCGGATGTGATAGAACTGTGAGGAAAAACTTAATAATCTGTGTATATGCGATAAAAGAAATATAAACAAAAATGTTAGCCCGTTAAAGCGTCGGAGATTTTTGAAAATTTTCAAGGGAGGGTTTATGGATAAGATTGATTTAAAAAGAGTTGTCAGATATATTATAGTTATTCTTTTTTCGTCTATTATTTTTATTGCCGCTATATTTAATTTGGATAAGATAGCAGCCATGATAACGGCAGGAGTAAAGATACTTATGCCGGTTATCCTTGGACTTTGCCTTGCATTTGTGATTAATCCTTTGATGAGTGCTTTGGAAACGAGGATATTTGCCCGAATTCAGAAAAAAACAAAAAGGAAGAAGAATAGTAGTTATAGAGGGTTAGCTATTTTATTCTCCTATTTCTTTGTTATTGGAATAGTCCTAAGCGTTTTCTTAATTGTGATACCGCAAATCAGGAATGCGTTTGTAACACTCTCCCACTCCTTGCCCGATATGATAGAAAACGCCTGTGACTGGATCCGTAATGCAGCCGCTGATATGGGAGTCTCTGTCCATGAAATACCGGCTGAAAGCATTGACTGGAAAGAGATGTTTTCTACGTTGTCAGAAAAGATAGGAATGAATTCCGTAAATAAAGTGTTTTCAGGAGCATTATTTTTTGTTTCCTCTTTTTTTGGAGGAGTGTTTGACTTGATCATGGGGATTGCTATATCAATCCACGTACTTATCAATAAAGAAAGAATTGCAAGATTTTTCAAACGCTTGGTTCTGGCATATGCAAATCAAACCCTTTCTTCTCATGTATTTGAAGTTACCGGGATCATTAATGAAGCTTTTCGCAATTTCATATCCGGACAGTTGACAGAGGCTGTGATCCTTGGCGTTTTATGTTTTATAGGGATGACAATATTCAGATTCCCATTTGCATTAGCGGTCTCTGCGGTGGTGGCACTGACAGCGCTGATTCCTGTGCTGGGAGCATGGGTGGGTGGCATTCTGGGGGCTGTTCTAACACTTACAGTATCACCGATGAAGGCTATTTTTTTCGTTCTCTTTATTGTTATACTGCAACAGTTGGAAAATAATCTGATATATCCCCGCGTCGTAGGAAAATCCATGAATCTTCCAGCTGTTCTGATACTGGTTTCAGTTTTGCTGGGAGGAAAGGTCGCGGGTGTTATCGGTATGCTGCTCAGCGTACCGCTTTGTTCGATTATCTATACAATACTAAAACAATCTATGGGCAGGCATCTTGAGTTAAAACAACTCCAGATATAACATTCCCACCAGCATTATGGAGGAACTTTATGAACATTAAAAAAACAGACAGGAAAGAGATCTTTTCCATACCAAATTGTATGAGCTTTTTCAGGCTATTGTTAATACCGGTTTTTTGTATCATCTATTTGAAGGCAGATTCCTTAAAAGATTATTATACGGCGGCTGCAATTGTAATAATTTCAGCCGTCACAGATTTTTTAGATGGTAAGATAGCCAGAAAATTCCATATGATAACAGAATTCGGAAAATTTCTAGATCCTCTGGCGGATAAGCTGACCCATGGGGCAATTGCAATATGCCTCATTCAGCGGTATCATTATATGAAGTGGCTGGTTCTGGTCATGGTTTTAAAGGAAGGCTTTATGGCGGTTATGGGAATGATAAACTTAAAGTATGGAAAGAAGCTGGACGGAGCAAAGATGCATGGAAAGATTTGTACGGCAAGTTTATTCCTGATATTAGCTATCTTTATTTTCATCCCGGAGCTGTCTGGGACAGTGGCCAACGTACTGATAACTATGGGAATTATAATTATGCTGATTACATGGGCATTGTATATTCCTGTGTTTTATAAGATGCACAAAGAAGTAATCTAATACATAAACTACGTTCAGAAAAGATAAAAGGTGATGAGATACTATGACATTAAAAGATTTGGAAATTGGAGAGTCTGCTTCCATTCTGTCTGTTGGAGGAGAAGGTGCTTTAAGGCAGCATTTTCTTGATATGGGACTTATTCCGGAAGCTGAAGTTACGATGGTAAAGCTGGCGCCTATGGGTGACCCGATACAATTAAAGATTCATGGATATGAGTTGACAATCAGAATCGCTGATGCCGAAAAAATAGAAGTCAGCCGGATTGATACTTTAACGCAGGAAAAGGTGATTCGTCGGAATAAGAGACAGATACCCCATCCGGGACTGGGAGAAGGGGGTAAGTATCACGTAAAGGCAGATGAGCATCCGCTAAAAGATGGAGAAAAGCTGACATTTGCGCTTGCAGGAAATCAAAACTCCGGAAAAACCACCTTTTTTAATCGTCTGACCGGTGCAAATCAGCATGTTGGAAATTTCCCCGGAGTTACGGTAGACAGAAAAGACGGAGTAATAAAAGGGCGCGGAGATACGCTTGTGACAGACTTGCCGGGAATCTATTCCATGTCCCCCTACAGCAGCGAGGAAATCGTAACCCGGGAATTTATTCTACATGAAAAGCCGAAAGGCATCATCAATATTGTAGATGCATCCAATATAGAGAGAAATCTATATCTGACGTTACAACTGATGGAACTGGATGTTCCGATGGTAATAGCACTTAATATGATGGATGAGGTCCGGGAAAACGGTGGTTCTATCCTGATCAATGAAATGGAAAGTATGCTGGGAGTTCCGGTGGTTCCCATATCAGCCGCAAAGAATGAAGGTATTAATGAAATCATAGAACACGCCCTTCATGTGGCAAAGTATCAGGAGCGGCCCGGGAGACTGGATTTTTGCAGTGCGGATGGAGAAAGGGGTGCTGTACACAGATGCATTCACAGTATACTTCATCTTATTGAAGACCATGCTGAAAAAGCAGGGATTCCGGCGCGGTTTGCGGCCACTAAGCTGGCTGAAAAGGATGCCCTCGTTCTGGAAAAACTGAATCTTGATTCCAACGAAAAAGAAATACTTGCCCATATGATTCTGCAGATGGAAAAAGAACGTGGGCTGGACTGCGCCGCCGCGGTTGCAGATATGAGATTTCATTTTATTCAGAAGCTATGTGATGTAACGGTGGTAAAACCAAAGGAAAGCAAAGAGCATGCGAGAAGTAGAAAAATTGATAAAATTCTGACTGGCAAGTATACTGCCATTCCTGCTTTTGCAGGTATTATGGGGATCGTATTCTGGCTGACCTTTAATGTGATTGGTGCCTTTCTGTCCGATTTGCTTGACATGGGAATTACCTGGCTTACAGGTCTTACAGATGCCGCACTTAGAGCAATGGATGTTAACTCTGCCGTTCATTCCCTGGTGATTGACGGTATTTTTACTGGTGTAGGAAGCGTTTTGAGTTTTCTGCCTATTATTGTTACACTTTTCTTTTTTCTTTCCATGCTGGAAGATAGCGGATATATGGCGAGGGTAGCTTTTGTTATGGACAAGCTTCTGCGAAAAATCGGTCTTTCAGGACGCAGTATCGTACCGATGCTGATTGGATTCGGCTGCACTGTACCCGGAGTCATGGCAAGCAGAACGCTGTCTTCTGAGCGGGACCGGAAAATGACCATATTGCTGACACCATTTATGAGCTGTTCTGCCAAACTCCCGATTTATGCTTTCTTCACGGCAGCATTTTTCCCCAAACAGGGAGCATTGGTTATGGTTTTATTGTATTTTATCGGAATTGCAGTTGGAATTCTCGTTGCATTATTGTTGAAGGGAAGTGTTTTTAAAGGAGAGCCGGTGCCTTTTGTGATGGAACTGCCGAATTACCGTTTGCCGGGAGCTAAGAATGTAGTTCAGTTACTATGGGAAAAAGCAAAGGATTTTCTTCAAAGGGCTTTTACTGTTATTTTTATTGCGACGATTGCTATCTGGTTCTTACAGACTTTTGATTTACACTTTAAGATTGTAAAGGATTCTCAAAACAGTATTCTTGCTTTTGCTGCAGGAATCATCGCACCGGTGTTTAATCCATTAGGGTTTGGTGACTGGAGAATTTCCACAGCTTTGATAACAGGATTTATGGCTAAGGAAAGTGTGGTATCAACGCTGTCTGTGCTGATACCATCGAAAGAATCCTTACTTGGTTTGCTGACACCCTTAACTGCAGCTGCACTGTTGGTGTTCTGCCTTTTATATACACCGTGTGTTGCCGCCGTTGCATCTATCAAACGCGAGCTGGGTGGAAAATGGGCTGTGGCAGTAGTGATCGGGCAGTGTGCAATTGCGTGGCTGGCAGCATTTATGATACATGGTATTGGGGTTGTATTCGGATTCAGCTAGTTCTAAATTATAAACGAATATTTGTCAAAAAAATGTTCTGAATTTAGTCAATTACATGATTTGATTCTATTTTCTGACTTTGTATTGACATTCAAATTATTCTTATATAAGATACTCTCGGAGTAAAAAAGAATAATTGAAAACGAGGGAACGATTATGGCAAAAAGCACCACGAAGGATATGGCATCCGGCTCACCTATGAAGCTGATACTTGGCTTTGCAATTCCGATGCTGCTGGGACTTTTGTTTCAGCAATGCTACAGTATGGTGAATACGATTATCGTAGGGCAGTGGCTGGGTGTGAATTCACTCGCAGCGGTCGGATCTACCGGATCTATTAATTTTATGATTATCGGTTTCTGTACAGGTGTCTGCAGTGGTTTTGCAATCCCGTCGGCGCAGAAGTTTGGAGCGGGAGATTATAGGGCACTCAGGAAGTTTGTAGCCAACAGTATTTGGATTTCTGTTATATTTGCCGTGGTTATGACAATTGTATTCTGCTCACTTTCCATGACGATTCTCAGATGGATGAAAACACCGGCAGATATCATAGATGAAGCAAACAGTTATATCTTTGTGATTTTCTTAGGGATACCGGCTACCTTCTTATATAATCTGCTGGCAGGTATTATCCGCTCCCTGGGAGACAGTAAGACACCGGTTTATTTTCTGACGCTTTCATCGGTACTGAATGCTGTATTGGATGTGGTTTCCATCGGTGTTCTGCATATGGGAGTGGCAGGTCCTGCGTGGTCAACGGTAATCTCTCAGACTGTATCCGGTCTTCTGTGTCTGGTCTACATAAGAAAGCAATTTGACATCCTGAAGATAAAAGGTGATGAATGGAACTGGGACGGACATTGTGTCAGTATGCTGTGTATGATGGGGATTCCGATGGGATTGCAGTATTCAATAACAGCCATCGGCAGTGTCATTCTCCAAACCTCTGTTAATACACTGGGCTCCATGGCAGTTGCCTCTGTGACAGCAGGAAGCAGGATAAGTCAGTTTTTCTGCTGCCCCTTTGATGCTCTGGGCGGGACGATAGCGACTTATGCAGGCCAGAACGTGGGAGCAAAGAAGCTGGATCGAATCACACAGGGCTTAAAGGCCTCTGCTATTATAGGAGCTGTCTATTCAGTAGTGGCTTGTCTGCTATTGGTTGTATTCGGAAAATCCATCGCATTGTTATTTTTAAAAGCAGACGAGGTTCAGATTCTGAAACAGGTTCATGAATTCCTGATTATTAACAGTCTGTTCTACATACCGCTTACGCTGGTAAATGTTGTAAGATTCTGTATTCAGGGAATGGGCTACAGTGCATTTGCAATATTGGCGGGTGTCTGTGAGATGGCAGCAAGAACAGTAGTCGGGTTTTTCCTCGTGCCTCATTTCGGATATATGGCAGTTTGTTTTGCCAGTCCGCTGGCATGGGTTTGTGCCGATTTGTTTTTAATTCCGGCCTATTCTTATTGCCTGAAAAAATTGCGGTCGTTATTTGGGATAAATCCGAAGCCCGTAAGTCTGGTATAGGCGACATTAAATACCTTGCATACTTGGTATAAACAAAAGGACCGATGGAAGAAATAAGTTGAATGCAACCTGTTTCTTCCCCCAGTCCTTTTTACCTATCGAATGTGAAATCCGCCTTCTGCCTGTATGGGGACTTTATCTGCCCGGATATTCTCTATGAGTATATATTTGGAAGTCTGTATGGCTGATAGCATCTGACGGATTGCTTCCTCTTCTCCCTGAACCTCCATCTCTACAGAACCATCCCACAGATTCTGCACCCAGCCACACAGGCCAAGGGCATCTGCGGCGTATTTGGAACGGTAACGAAATCCCACGGACTGCACTTTGCCAGTAAATATAATATGCCATCGCTCTTTTTCCAACATATGTACTCCTTATCTGAAACGTATCTCTCCTGTTTCGTCATTCATGCCATCAATAACCGCCAGTGACTCTACGCGGATGCCCTGACTGCGCAGCATTGTTCCGCCGGGCTGCTGTCCTTTCTCTATGGCAATCCCTACACCTTCCACAGTTGCACCTGCACTTTGTATTAATTCAATCAATCCTTGAACTGCACATCCATTGGCAAGGAAATCGTCTATAATCAGAATATGATCATCCCGGGTAATATACTTTTTGGAGACAATCACATCATAAGAACGCTTATGAGTAAATGATTCAATGTTACTGATATAAATCTCTCCATCAAGATTGATACTTTGTGTTTTCTTGGCGAATACCACAGGAACATTAAAGTGTTGTGCCACAATACAGGCGATTCCAATTCCCGATGCCTCGATGGTCAGAATTTTATTCACAGGACAGTCTGAAAATAACCGCTTAAATTCTTTACCCATCTCATTAAACAAATTGACATCCATCTGGTGATTCAGGAAACTGTCAACCTTTAAAACATTACCAGGTTTCACAATTCCATCTTTCCGAATGCGCTCTTCCAATAATTTCATGTACTTAAACCAGCCTTCTATTTTGTATTGGTTACAGAACAGTAAAAAGTCAACCGAACTATAACAGATATTGTTCTTAATTATAGAAGAAAATAAAATACTTGTCCACCGGTTTTTTTTGCTACTATTCAGCCATGCGCAAAGAATCGGGTTTATCCCCGCAATAATCCGTTATACTCATAAAAGATATACGAAATACACAGTTTATGTAGGTACTTTTTGGCGTAAATTTTGTGCTAAATGCCTTTACTTTTTAAAATTCTGATGGTATCATAATGATAAATATTTATCAAAAATGCAATAAAAGATTATCAAATAAGAGGAGGTGGAATATGGCAAGGGAAAAGACATATAAAGTTGTTTTCACCTTTCATAGTACCACCCAGGCAATCCGGATGGAGGAGTGCTGCAAGAGGACAGGTATGGCAGGAAGACTGATACCGGTTCCGAGACAGATTTCTGCGGGCTGCGGCATGGCCTGGGCTGCGGAAGCCGAAAAGCGGGAATCCATAGAGAAACTGATTGATAAAGAAGGCATAGAAGTGGAGGGAGTTCATGAACTCTTATTGTAAATTGTGGATTAATGGCAAAGAATACGAATTTGAATCTGACAGAAAGCTCATGCAGGTTTTGAGGGATGATTGTCATCTTAAATCTGTGAAAGACGGCTGCAGCGAAGGGGCCTGCGGAACCTGTACGGTCCTTATTAACGGGCGGGCCCAGAAAGCCTGTACGCAGAAAATCGGAAAACTGGAAGGGGCGGACATTCTGACCGTCGAAGGATTGAGCCAGAGGGAAAAAGACGTATTTGTATATGCATTTGGTGAGGCAGGAGCCGTTCAGTGTGGATTTTGTATTCCAGGGATGGTTATGTGTGCCAAAGCTTTACTGGATAAGAATCCGGATCCTGCCAGAGTGGAGATTGCGGCTGCTATTCGTAATAACATCTGCCGCTGCACGGGATATAAGAAAATTATCGATGGAATTGAACTTGCCGGAAAGATGCTCAGGGAGGATATTCCGATTGAAGAGCAGGAAGAGATGATAAAGGTTGGCTCTGACTTCCATAGAATCGATGTGGAGGGGAAAGTGCTTGGAACAGGCATCTATGTGGATGATCTTGAAATTGACGGAATGATTTACGGAGGTGCTGTGCGGACAAAATACCCAAGGGCACGGGTTTTGTCTATTAATACTGAAAAAGCGAAGGCGCTTCCGGGAGTTGTAAGCGTACTTACAGCGAAGGATGTTCCAGGTAGTAATAAAGTGGGGCATCTGAAACATGATTGGGATGCGATGATTCCCGAGGGTGATATTACTCGCTATATGGGGGATGCAATTGCACTTGTGGCTGCAGAGACACCTGAGATACTGGCACAGGCGAAAGAACTGGTCGAAGTGGAATATGAGGTATTAAAGCCGCTGACCTGTCCCGAAGAAGCATTAAAACCGGATGCTCCTGCGCTTCACGAAGGGGGCAATATCCTAAGCCATGAGCATCTGTTGCGTGGTAATGCGGACGAAGTGATCGCTAATTCAAAGTTTAAAGTCACCAGACACTATGAGACCCCCTGGACAGAACATGCATTTCTGGAGCCGGAATGTGCGGTTGCAATGCCATTTGATGATGGTGTTTTCATCCACAGCACAGATCAGGGCACATATGACACACAGCATGAATGCTGTATCCTTCTGGGACTGCCACCGGAAAAGGTGATTGTAGAGAATAAGTTGGTAGGCGGAGGATTTGGTGGAAAAGAAGATGTATCGCTTCAGCATCATGCTGCCTTGCTTGCCTATTTGACGGGGCGGATAGTGAAGATGAAATTTACCAGGGCGGAGAGTCTGGTTGTACATCCGAAGCGCCATCCGTTTTCCATTGATATGACAACAGCCTGTGATGAGAACGGATATCTTACGGCTATGAAGGCTGTAGTGGTTTCCGACACAGGAGCGTACGCTTCCCTGGGAGGTCCGGTATTGCAGAGAGCCTGTACGCATGCCGCAGGACCCTATAACTATCAAGTTATTGATATCGATGGTACAGCAGTTTACACGAATAATCCGCCGGCTGGAGCATTTCGTGGATTTGGCGTAACACAGACCTGTTTTGCCACAGAATGTAATCTGAATCTGTTGGCTGAGATGGTAGGAATTGACCCATTTGAAATCCGCTATCGAAATGCGATAAAACCGGGTCAGGTTCTGCCGAACGGGCAGATTGCTGATGACTGTACGGGAATGGTGGAAACGCTGGATGCCGTGAAAGACATCTACTATTCCAATGAATACGTGGGCATTGGCTGCGCCATGAAAAATGCAGGTGTCGGCGTAGGAATTCCGGATTATGGGAGAGTACGTCTGCTTGTAAAGGATGGAAAGATTGAAATTCATTCCGGCGCATCTTGTATTGGTCAGGGCGCAGGAACCGTATTGATACAGATGATTGCGGAAACACTCAATCTTCCATACACAAAAATCAAGTGGAGAAATCCCAATACGTCAACAGCCCCTGATTCCGGCACCACTTCAGGCTCCCGCCAGACTACAGTTACAGGAGAAGCGGGCATCCGGGCGGCGAACAAGCTGAAAGAGGCGTTGGAAGGAAAATCACTAGAGGAACTGGAAGGACAGGAGTTTTATGGGGAATATCTGGCTAAGACAGACCCCATGGGAACACCGGTTCCAAATCCGGTCTCTCACGTGGCCTATGGTTTTGCCACACAGCTGTGCATCCTAAATGAAGACGGTACCATAAAAGAGATGATCGGTGCCCATGATGTGGGAAAAGCCGTTAATCCAAAGGGAGCAGAGGGTCAGATAGAAGGCGGAATTGTCATGAGTCTGGGGTATGCACTGACGGAATCCTATCCGCTGAAAGATTGTGTGCCTACGGGGAAATTTGGTACGATCGGATTATTCCGTGCGGATAAGACACCTCCGGTAAAAAGCATACTTATTGAAAAACCTGGTTTAAAAACAAGTTACGGTGCCATAGGGATTGGAGAAATCACCTCTATACCGACTGCACCGGCCGTACAGGGGGCTTATTATAAACTCACAGGAGAATTCCAGACATCCTTACCATTGAAGAATACACCCTATGAGAAGAAGAGAAAGTAAAATGATTTAGACAAAATTGACCAGCGCCTGGAAAGGAACTGGTCAATTTTGCTTACTCAGGGACTGATTCTTTAATAATCAGATACTTTTCGGGCGAAACGATATACCTTTATGAGAATAACGTGAAGTCTTAGTGTATTTTCTTTTGATTTGTGGTAAACTGTTATTACATAATAAATCAGAGGTATGCGATGAATAAAAAAATATCTTATAGAATGAGTATCAGAATATTTGGGGAGGGTAAAGCCTTTGGTCCCGGAATCTCGCTTCTGCTACATAGAGTAGATGAGTTCGGTTCTCTGCAAAAGGCGGCATTATCCATGGATATGGCTTATAGCAAAGCATGGAAGATGATTCATGAGATGGAGGAGCAGTGGGGCTTTGCTCTGACGGAACGTGAAACAGGGGGAAGGGATGGAGGAGGTTCAAAACTTACAGAAAGGGGCAAAGCCCTTCTGTATCAGTATGACAGATTTACAGAAGCAGCCGGGAAAGATACAGGGGAGTTGTTTAAAAGCTATTTTTCCGAGGAATGGCTGAACAGTGCGCTTTATTATTGAAGGACCGGGGCGGAAGAATAGATATGGAGGTGATATAAATTGCAGCAGGAACCAATTGAATTTTGTAAGGGGGGCGGATGCACGGCGAAGCTTGGCCCGGCAGTACTTAGCAGAGTACTTGGCCGGCTTCCGAAAACCCAGGATCCAAATTTGTTAATCGGCTATGACAGTTCGGATGATGCGGCTGTCTATAAGCTGACGGATGAACTGGCAGTTGTACAGACACTGGACTTCTTTCCGCCCATGGTGGAAGATCCCTATACGTTCGGACAGATTGCAGCTGCAAATGCACTTAGTGATGTCTATGCAATGGGTGGAGATGTTAAGACAGCCTTGAATATTGTATGCTTTCCCGAAAGCATGGATTTGAATATACTGGGTCAGATTTTACAGGGAGGAAGCGAAAAAGTAAGAGAAGCAGGAGGCGTGCTGGCAGGGGGTCATTCTATCGCTGACGACAGCGTAAAATATGGATTATCTGTCATGGGTACGATTCATCCGGATAAGATATATGCAAATAACACCTGCCGGGAAGGAGATGCACTTTTACTTACCAAACCGCTTGGTGTGGGAATTGTATGCACTGCGGACAGGGTTGGCGATGCATCCGAAACGGCTATGGATTTGGCGGTGAAGTCCATGAGTACTTTAAACAGCTATGCTTCGAAAATTGTAAGAAAGTACAGAACACACGCCTGTACTGACGTGACGGGATTTGGATTTCTGGCTCATCTTTGTGAGATGTTGGAAGAAACGTATACCGCTGTGGTGGACAAGAATAGAATTCCTTATATACCGGAATGTCCGGACTATGTGGAAGAATTTTATCTGACTGCAGCAGCCCAGAGGAACAGAAATCATGTGCAGGATAAAGTAAAATTTGAGAACTGTTCATTTGCCCTTGAAGAAATCCTTTATGATGCTCAGACCTCGGGAGGTCTTCTGGTCAGTATGGATTGTGAGGATGCCCGGAGGGCTTTGGAAGAAATAAGGTTTTTGGGCCTGCCCTGTGATATTGTGGGGAAGGTGGAGAAGCGGCAGAAGAAAAGCATTATCGTATGCTGATAAACTAAAAAGAAGGAACGACAGGTATGATTAGATTAGATGAAAGAGGAAAGCAGTGTCCGATACCGGTGATTGAGACAAAGAAAGTATTGAAGAGTGCTTCGGAAGGTGAGATAGTAGCCGTAACAGTGGACAATGAGATTGCTGTTCAAAACTTGCAGAAGATGGCAGATCATAAAGGGCTGCATTCAGAGTATTCAAAGAGGGGCGACAGAGAATTTACAGTAAGTATCACAGCTTCGGGTGCAGGTGCTCCGAAAGAGAATCTGAAGGATGAAGAAACGATGGATTTGTGCGTTCCTGCAGAAGACGGGCGTAGAAAAGGAATAGTTGTTGTGCTGTCATCGCGCTATATGGGAACCGGTGAAGAGAAATTGGGCGAGACTTTAATGAAAGGATTTGTTTATGCACTGACTCAGCAGGAACAGCTGCCGGAAACAGTTCTTTTGTACAATGGAGGCGCTTTTCTGTCTTGTCAGGGCTCAGATTCACTTGAAGACCTGCTATATCTGGAGTCAAAGGGAGTGGAGATTCTGACATGCGGTACATGTCTGAATTTTTATGAATTAAGTGAAAAACTTGGGGTCGGTTCTGTGACGAATATGTATGAAATTGTTGAAAAAGAAACGAATGCTTCGGTCATCATTCGCCCCTGAAGAAGTAATAAAATGCAGATATTACAATGAAAACCGGGTGAAAAAGGATGAATGAAAAATTAATTATTGTACGTGGAGGCGGTGATATTGCTACGGGTACAATCCATAAATTATGGAGATGCGGATATCCTGTTCTTGTACTGGAGGCGCGATACCCTTCTGCAATCCGCAGGCATGTGGCCTTGTCGGAAGCTGTCTACGACGGTGAAAGCAAGGTGGAGGATATGAGCTGTAAAAAGGTGGACACACTAAAAGAGGCATGGAAGGTACTGAATACAGGCGCTGTCCCGCTGATGACAGATCCCGGCTGTCAGATACTGAAGGAAATCCGGCCTTTTGCGCTTGTGGATGCAATCCTTGCTAAAAAGAACCTGGGTACACATAAAGGCATGGCAGATATTACCATCGGGCTTGGGCCGGGATTCACTGCCGGAAAAGACGTGAATCTGGTTGTGGAAACCATGAGGGGTAATGATCTGGGCAGGACGATTGAGCAGGGAGAGGCTATGCCAAATACAGGTGTTCCGGGTGTGATAGCAGGCTTTGGTGAAGAGCGGGTCATACATGCACCGGCTGCCGGTGTTTTTCACAGCGAGCATAAGATAGGAGATATGGTGGCAAAGGGGGAAAAGCTGGCTGTTATCATAGATACGGAAGGAAAACAGACAGTTGTACCAGCCAGCATGGACGGATTGCTGCGGGGGCTGATTCGGGACAGATATCCGGTTACAGAAGGATTCAAGATTGCAGATATAGACCCCAGAAAAAGTGAATATGAAAATTGCTTTAAGATTTCGGACAAAGCCCGGTGTATCGCAGGAGGAGTATTGGAAGGAATCTTATATCTTGAAAGAAAACGGGGGATGCCAGGATGATTTATCTGGATAGTGCAGCAACCAGTTATTACCGCCCGCCTCAGGTTGCAGATGCAGTTGCAGACGCTATACGATATATGGGAAACAGTTCAAGAGGTACTTATGAAGCAGCACTTAGTACCTCCAGGGTGATTTACCGGACACGCTGTCTGCTGGATAAGCTTTTTTATGGTGACGGTCCGGAACAGACGGCATTTACTATGAATTCTACGGAAAGTCTGAACATTGCCTTAAAGGGGCTTCTTTTACCGGGGGACCGGGTGATTACCACGGTATTGGAGCATAACAGTGTGTTAAGACCACTCTATGAACTGGAAAAACAGGGAGTGGAGATGAAAATCATAGACTGTGATGAAGACGGAATCCTGGACTATGAGGCGATGCGGCAGGCCATCCTCCAGGGAGCCCGGCTGGTGGTGTGTACTCATGCATCGAATCTAACGGGGAATCTGACGGATATCGGACGAATTGGCAGATGGTGTCGAGAGCAGGGAATATTGTTTGTAGTGGATGCTTCCCAAACGGCGGGAATCTTTCCAATTAATATGCAGACAGACTATATTGATGTGCTGTGCTTTACCGGGCATAAAAGTCTTATGGGGCCTCAGGGAACCGGAGGACTATGTGTGCGAAAGGACGTAAAGATACGTCCACTGTTAAGCGGTGGAAGCGGAATTCTGACCTATTCGAAAAACCATCCGGAAGAGATGCCTACAGCTTTGGAGGCAGGTACGATGAATGGACATGGTATTGCAGGACTTCGGGCTGCACTTCTTTACCTGAAGGAGCAGGGAGCGGAGTCTCTAAGAAAGAAAGAACAGGAACTTGCCTGGGATTTTTATATCCGGGCGGGAAAAATCCCGGGTATTCGGTTCTATGGTGATTTCTCTGACAGAAACAGGGCGCCTATTGTGACCTTGAACCTGGGGGACGAGGACTCCGGTGCCGTAAGTGATTATCTTGCCACAGAGTTGGGAATATATACGAGAAGCGGCGGACACTGTGCACCTCTGCTGCACCAGAGGTTTAAAACAGCAGAACAAGGGAGTGTACGATTTAGCTTCTCCCATTATAATACACAGGAGGACGTCGATGCTGCCGTGAAAGGACTGAAAGAATATTGATGGAAAAAGCAGCGCACACCTCTTTTATCTGGTCATTTGTCGGAGCCGGAGGTAAGACTACCGGTATCTTCTGTGTGGCTGAGTATCTGATAAGACAGGGATATAAAGTGATGGTTACGACGACCACACATATGGCAATACCGGATGATCCGGCATTTATTCCGGGAGATTCTGCATCTGATATAAGGGAAAGACTGGAGAAGTATGGTTATGTCATCGCCGGTATACCACTTACTGAAAGAAAGATGAAGGGAATAACATGGGAAACGATTTCTCTTGTGGCAGATGCGGCGGATGCAATTTTAATTGAGGCAGATGGATCAGCCAGACTGCCATTTAAGGTGCCTGCTGCCCATGAGCCTGTTATATATCCGAAAACCAGCAGGATTTTTGTAACGGAAGGATTGACGGCACTCGGGAAACCATTGAATGATATCTGTCATAGGATTGAACTTTTTTGTGAAATGACAGGACTTTCCAAAGACAGTTTGCTGGATGAGACCAAAATGGCAGAAGGAGTTTATAAAGGTTTTTTGGTTATGCTTGAAAAAAAATATCCCGAGGCCTCTCTTACCGTTATATTGAATCAGGCGGATGACAAAGAATCAGAAGATGCCGGGGAAAAAGTAAAACAGGAATTGCTGAAGCTGTGGGAGTATGAGAAAAAACATAACGGTACAGATTTGAATATCCGGATTCTGTCCTGGAGGCATCTGAGAAAGGAAAGGGAAGAACTGGGATGGCTATTCAACTGATATTACTGGCTGCTGGTTTTTCCAGAAGGTTTGGTGAAAACAAATTGTTAGTCATGCTGCAGGGAAAGCCGCTTTATCTTCATATGTTAGAGAATCTGGTTGAGTTAAAGAACAAGAGGAAGGACATTGTCTCGCTCACCGTGGTGACCCGCTATCAGGAAATTGCCGGGGAGGCAGAGAAGCTGGGAGTCACTGTGGCCTGGAACAATCATAGTGAAGATGGAATTTCTTCTTCTTTGCAGACTGGACTGGCTGCTGTATCTATAAGAGAAAAACAAGAGCAAGACAAACAATTTTATTGTTTTTTTGTGGGTGACCAGCCTTATATGAAGCTGGAGACTATTGAAGAGTTTCTGGATAGGTTTGCTCAAAGTAACAAGGGGATTGGATGCATGAGCAGAGAGGGAAGATCAGGGAATCCTGTAATATTCTCCGGTAAGTATGGTGATGAGTTGATGGCACTTGCAGGAGATGTGGGAGGAAAACAGGTTCTGCGTAAGCATGAGGATGATGTATTTTATTATGAGGTCCACGAAAAACAGCAGCTTCTGGATATCGACAGACCAGAACATATGGACTGTTATAAAAAGTTATCATTAATTGATAAAAAATTATTGACAAATGACGAGTTGTAGTGCATACTATAGGAGTAAAGTCATTTTGACAAAACTCCATAATCCATTTATTGATACTGAGGGCAGATTTATAATCTGCCCTCAGTTATTGTGTAAAGCTAAGTAATCCGTCAGCAGGGCCGTGGAGGCGGTGGAGGCGGTGGTGGAGGCGGTGGCTTCTTAGGGAGTTTTACCAGTATAATGTCATCGCCTATCTGGCAGATGCAGTCCCAGGGAATGACAAGATCTTTCTCCCTGCCGAAAAATCCGTAGAATTTACCGGGGCCGGGGATGATGAGTGCGATAATAACCCCTGTATCGGAATTGAATTCAATATCGATGGGGCATCCCAATGATCTGCAGTCACATATATTAATTACTTCCTTTTGTCTCAGGTCAATAAGACGCATGTCAGAGATCCCTTTTTTATCAGTATATGTTGACAGCAAAACCCTTAGACCTTATACTGAATATCATTGAAGAGTGGGTAGGATATTATTATCAGATATTTCAAGCGTATGGGAAAGCGAGGTAGGAATACAGACATGAGGTGTCCGTTTTGCAATCAGGATAATACAAGAGTAGTGGATTCGCGGCCAGTTGAGGAAAGCAATGCAATCCGGCGCCGCCGCATGTGTGATGGCTGTGGAAAGCGTTTTACCACGTATGAAAAGATAGATACGATACCTTTGATTGTGATTAAGAAAGATCAGAACAGAGAGCAGTACGATCGCCAGAAGATCGAAGCGGGAGTTTTGCGCGCCTGCCATAAGAGGCCGATTGCGGTTCAGCAGATTAAGGAATTGGTAGATTCTGTGGAAACAGAGATTTTTAATATGGAAGAGCGTGAGATACCAAGTACAGTCATAGGTGAACTTGTGATGAACAGGCTGAAAGATCTGGATGCTGTTGCTTACGTGAGATTTGCATCTATTTATCGGGAGTTTAAGGATGTGAATACATTCATGGATGAACTAAAGAAGATGCTTAAGTAAGCAAAGATATTGACGAACTCCTTTTTTTAATGTTATAATACGAACATTAAAGTTATAATACGTTGGTGAGATAAAGCGACAGCGTAATCAGGGAGGACAGATATGAAAATAAATAAGTATTTAGCGTTTGCCTTAACCATGGCGATGACAGCCGGTATGGCGGCTTGCGGCAGTAATGCGGCATCCGGCAGTAACTCGGAATCGGATGAGGGAAAGCCCGCATCCGTAAGTAAGTCTTCTGAAAGTGAGCTTTCGGGTTCCGATAAAGTTTACAAAATAGGGGTGCTGCAGTATATGCCTCATGATGCACTCGATGCGGCAAATGAAGGATTCTTCAGGGCTTTAGATGATCTTGGCATCAAATATGATAAAGATGATCAGAATGCGGGCGGTGAGCAAAGTGCATGCCAGACGATTGCGGAGACACTTGTGAATGACGGAAAAGATTTGATATTTGCAATAGCGACACCGGCAGCACAGGCAGTAGCGGGTGTGACTTCTGATATTCCGGTCGTAGTGACAGCGGTAACCGATCCTGCTGATGCGGGTCTTGTTGCATCGAATGATGCACCTGGTGGAAATGTTACCGGGACATCTGACCTGACACCGGTTGCAGAGCAGATTGCTCTTGTAAAAAAGATTAATCCGGATGCTAAAAAGGTAGGCTTCTTATATTGTTCGGCGGAAGCAAATTCAGAATTCCAAATAGGTCTTGCGAAGGAAGCATGTAAAAAGGAAGGTCTGGAATACGACGACTATTCAATTTCAAATACCAATGAAATTCAGACGGTAGTTGAATCGGCAGTAGGAAAAGTAGATGTACTGTATTCCCCTACGGATAATATGGTGGCAAATGCAATGTCAACTGTATCAATGGTTGCCAATGAGAATAAAATCCCCGTAATTGTTGGTGAGCAGGGGATGTGTGACAATGGCGGTCTGATTACTTACGGAATCAATTACAGTGAATTAGGATATAAAGCAGGCCAGATGGCTGCGAAGATTTTAACAGGCGAATCCAAACCCGCAGATATGCCGATTGAATATCTGAGCGAAGAGCAGTGCAAACTTCAGATTAATGAAGAGACAGAGGCAGCACTTGGATTAGATTTATCAGCTCTGAAAAACTAAGATAAAGAGTTTCCTGTCAGGGGTCGTTGGTAAAACGGCCCCTGTTGGGATATAAGGAGGAATTAATCGATGAATGGTTTATTGCTGTCTGTGCAGGGAGCAATTTCACAGGGAGTACTTTGGGGAATTTTGGTACTTGGGGTTTATATTACGTTCCGCATTCTGGATGTGGCAGATTTGACGGTTGACGGAAGCTTTGCCACAGGTGCGTGCGTCTGTGGTGCATTAATTGTAAACGGAGGGTGGAATCCGGTTCTAGCTACACTTGTGGCAGTTCTGGCCGGTGCATTGGCCGGTGCACTTACGGGTGTGCTGCATGCGATTTTCGAGATACCGGCCATTCTGGCAGGTATACTTTCCCAGCTGGCATTGTACTCCATTAACTTAAGGATTATGGGCAGCAAGCCCAATATTCCCATGCCCAATTCAGAGTCCATATTCACCTGGCTGGTGAAGATAACCGGATGGAAGCAGTCTATGGTATCACTGCTTGTAGGAGTGGTGATAGCAGTAATTGTGATTCTTATTCTGTATTGGTTCTTTGGAACGGAGATAGGTGCAACACTGCGGGCAACCGGAAATAATGAGGATATGGTGCGGGCTTTGGGAGTCAGTACAAAGCAGGCCAAGATTCTGGGGCTTACTATCTCAAATGCACTTGTTGGGCTTTCAGGAGCCCTGGTGTGCCAAAGTCAGAAATATGCAGATGTCAGTGCTGGGATCGGTGCTATCGTCATTGGACTGGCAGCGATTGTTATCGGAGAGATTCTCTTAGGGATGCTTCGTTCCTTTGGAGGTAAGCTCATATCGGTGATCATAGGCTCTGTAGTGTATTTTATCATCCGTGCTCTGGTACTTCGCATGGGAATGAATGCAAATGATATGAAACTGATTTCCGCCGTTATTGTTATCCTCGCTTTGTCGGTTCCGGTACTGTGGGAAAAGTGGAAAATCAGACATGCCTACTCGGAAGGAGGCATACGGTAATGTTAATAATCAGCAACGTAGAGAAAACCTTTAATAAAGGAACAATCAATGAAAAAAAAGCGTTGACAAACCTTAATTTGACCTTGAATAATGGGGATTTTGTGACTGTAATCGGGGGGAATGGTGCCGGGAAATCCACCATGCTGAATATGATTGCAGGAGTATATCCGATTGATCGGGGGAAAATCATACTCAATGGCGAGAACATATCCAGATGGGCGGAACACAAACGGGCTAAGTTTTTGGGACGAGTATTCCAGGATCCTATGAAAGGTACAGCGGCCAACATGGAAATTGAGGAAAATTTGGCGATGGCGTACCGCAGGGGGAAGATACGAAGTCTTAGATGGGGGCTCGGTAAAGGTGAACGGGCACGGTATGAAGAGGCATTAAAAGAGCTGGATCTGGGACTGGAAAGCAGGATGAACAGTAAGGTTGGCCTGCTTTCCGGAGGTCAGCGCCAGGCACTGACCTTACTGATGGCAACTTTGCGGAAACCGGAGCTTTTGCTTTTAGATGAGCATACGGCTGCCCTGGATCCCAAAACGGCCGCCAAAGTACTCGGGCTCACGGAGAAAATCATAGCTGAGAACCAGTTGACCTCGATTATGATCACACATAATATGAAGGATGCAATTCGGTATGGAAACCGGCTCGTCATGATGCATGAAGGGCGTATCATCTACGATGTGTCCGGTGAAGAAAAGAAACAGTTGAAGGTAGCGGACTTACTGCAAAAATTTGAACAGGCTTCGGGTGAGGAGTTTGCCAATGACCGCATGATGCTGTCCTAGGGCTATACTGGCAATTAACAAAACTTGCAATTTGCGGCGTAAGGTGATAAACTTAACAAAAATATTAAGATTGCCCTGCGTATTATGCATAGGTATTTAGCGAACGCTGTACGAGTGAGGAGTATACAGTATGAGAAGTTTTTCAAAATCATCAAAGCTGGAAAATGTATTATATGATGTAAGGGGACCGGTTGTGGAAGAAGCCAACCGCCTGGAGGAAGAGGGGAGACATATCCTGAAACTGAATATCGGAAATCCGGCTCCCTTTGGATTTTCAGCGCCTGAAGAAGTAATAAGAGATATGATGCAGAATGTAAGAAACAGTCAGGGCTATTCCGATTCCAGAGGAATCTTCGCAGCCAGGAAAGCAATTATGCAGTATTGCCAGATTAAGAATATTCCGAATGTTACACTGGACGGAATTTATACCGGAAATGGTGTCAGTGAACTGATTAATATGGCTATGCAGGCTCTGCTGGATAACGGAGACGAAATATTGATTCCATCTCCGGATTATCCCCTTTGGACAGCCTGCGCCACCTTGGCAGGCGGCAATCCAGTGCATTATATCTGTGATGAACAGTCTGAGTGGAACCCGGATATTGAAGATATTAAGAAAAAAATCACCTATAAGACAAAAGCTATAGTGATTATCAATCCAAATAATCCCACGGGAGCACTTTATCCGGCAGAGATTCTTGAACAGATTGTTCAGATTGCCAGAGAACATGAACTGATGATTTTTTCTGATGAGATCTATGACCGCCTTGTGATGGATGGACTGGAGCACACCTCCATTGCATCTTTGGCGCCGGACCTGTTCTGTGTTACATTCTCCGGGTTGTCCAAGTCTCATATGGTAGCCGGATTCCGCGTGGGCTGGATGGTCTTAAGCGGAAGTAAAAACAAGGGCAGAGATTATATTGAAGGCTTGAATATGCTGTCCAATATGCGCCTTTGCTCGAATGTTCCTGCACAAAGCATTATTCAGACTGCCCTATGGGGATATCAAAGTGTTAAGGAATATATTCAGCCGGGTGGCAGAATTTACGAGCAGAGAGAATACATCTATAATGCACTGAAGGACATTCCGGGCATTTCAGTAGTAAAGCCCAAGGCTGCGTTCTATATATTTCCCAAGCTGGATGTGGAAAAATTCAATATATTGAGTGATGAACAGTTTGCTTATGATTTCCTTAGAGAAAAACAGGTTTTAATTGTTCATGGTGGTGGTTTCAACTGGAAGGAGCCGGATCACTTCAGGATTGTCTATCTTCCGGATCAGAGAACGTTAAAGTCGGCAGCTGGAAAACTGGCCGGTTTTCTGGAAAATTATCATCAAAAATAGAGAGGATGGATTTGAATGGAGAAGCAGAAGACAGATATTTGCAATGGACATCATCATCATGAACATGTGGGAAAAGATGAGATCCCGGCTGACGAGGTGCTGTACCGGATGGCTGCTCTGTTCAAAACATTTGGGGATCCGACGAGAATACGGATTTTATCTGCCTTAAATCACCATGAGCTGTGTGTATGCGACATAGCAGAATGCCTCGGGATGACACAGAGTGCAATTTCCCACCAGTTACGGGTGCTTAAACAGATGGAACTTGTAAAGTTCCGTAAAGAGGGTAAAACT
Source organism: Novisyntrophococcus fermenticellae (assembly GCF_018866245.1). GTDB lineage: Bacteria > Bacillota > Clostridia > Lachnospirales > Lachnospiraceae > Novisyntrophococcus > Novisyntrophococcus fermenticellae. The sequence continues at coordinate 2,191,887 of NZ_CP076458.1, read as the reverse complement.
GTATTTTATTCTCTTTCGGATGACCATGTATATACGATACTCAATCAGGGACTGGACCATGTTAACGAATAAGATAAGAAAGGGGAATTATGTATGGCATTTAAAAACAAAGTAACGCATGAAATTGAAGAACTGACAACAATCTGTAAAGCAAATTCTCAAATCGACTTAAGCCTTTATGGAAAATATGATGTAAAAAGAGGCCTCCGTGATGTCAATGGTAATGGTGTTCTGGCCGGACTGACTGAGGTCTCGGAAATAGTCTCCTTCAAAGATGTCGATGGGGTCAAGACACCCTGTGAGGGTGAACTTTACTATCGCGGTATTAATGTGGAAGAACTGACGAGGGGCTTTCTGGATGAAAAAAGAATGGGATTTGAAGAGACAGCATACTTACTTTTGTTTGGAAATCTGCCCTCCGGTGCTGAATTAGAGCATTTCCAGAATATCCTGCGTGCACAGCAGTCATTGCCTAAGAATTTCGTACGTGATGTAATCATGAAGGCACCAAGCAGTGATATGATGAATACACTTTCACGAAGTGTACTGACTTTGTACGCATATGATCCTATGGCGGATGATATTTCCCTGTCTAACGTGCTGCGTCAATGTCTGACGCTGATTGCAGTATTCCCAATGCTCTCCGTGTATGGCTATCAGGCTTACAATCATTACATAAAAGGGAAGAGCCTTTACATACATCATCCGGATAAAAGGCTGTCAACAGCGGAGAATATCTTACGTATGCTTCGTCCGGATAAGTCATATACAGCGCTTGAAGCTACCATCCTTGATCTGGCACTGGTTCTTCATATGGAGCATGGCGGTGGTAATAACTCTACCTTTACTACTCATGTGGTTTCTTCTTCCGGAACCGATACATATTCTACAATTGCTGCTGCCCTGGGTTCTCTGAAGGGACCAAAGCATGGCGGTGCAAATATTAAAGTGGTCAATATGTTTGCGGATATGAAGAAGAACGTCCGTGATTGGGAAGACGATGAAGAAGTCAGCGCATATCTGCGGGCACTTCTTCACAAGGAGGCCTTTGATAAGCGTGGACTGATTTATGGTATGGGGCATGCGGTTTACTCCATTTCCGACCCAAGAGCCAACCTTTTCAAGTCTTTTGTCGCGCAGCTGGCAAAAGAAAAGAAAAGAGAAAAAGATTATAATCTGTATGCCAAAGTAGAACAGCTTGCTCCCCAGATTATCGGTGATGAGCGACATATCTACAAAGGCGTCAGTGCAAATGTTGATTTCTACAGCGGCTTTGTATATAGCATGCTGGATCTTCCCACTGAGCTTTTCACTCCTATGTTTGCAATTGCACGTATTGTCGGATGGAGTGCGCACCGTATGGAAGAATTAATAAATACGGATAAGATTATCCGTCCTGCGTATAAAGCAGTAAAAGAAAGAGAAACTTATGTTCCGCTGCATGAACGGAAATAGGAAGGAATACCATGAGGCAGAAAGGGTTGTTTCATAGCTTTTATCCGGATCAGTGGGTGGACTCTGCGTATGATATTGATTTTGAAACTCTGTACAGGGAAGGATTTCGGGGGTTGATTTTTGATATTGATAACACGCTTGTCCACCATGGCGCGCCGGCAGATGACAAGGCAGAGCAGTTATTTGCAAAATTACATCGGCTGGGATTTTCCTGCTGTCTGTTATCAAACAACCAGCTGCCCAGAGTGAAACCATTTGCAGATGTGGTGGGGGCCGGGTTTATTGAGAATGCTCATAAACCCTCTACCAGAAACTATCTGGAAGCCTGCAGCAGGATGAAGGTCGATGTCGCTCACACGGTTTTTATCGGTGATCAGCTTTTTACAGATGTTTACGGAGCTAAAAGATGTGGTATGCGCAATATTCTGGTAAAACCCATGAATCCAAAAGAGGAGTTTCAGATTGTTCTGAAGCGCAAACTTGAGCGGATTGTGTTGCATTTCTATACAAAGCATCTGGAAAAAGAGAAAAAATAGTTGAAAAATCTCAGAATTTATTATACTATATAAAATAGTCGTGTTGCGTCTTTGTCGCAGCACCATATGTTAAGGAGGAATATCGGGATGATTTCAGCAGGTGATTTTAAAAATGGTATTACACTTGAAGTTGATGGTAAAGTTGTTCAGATTGTTGAATTTCAACATGTAAAACCAGGAAAAGGCGCTGCGTTTGTCAGAACAAAATTAAAAGATGTAATTAATGGAGGATTTATAGAGAGAACTTTCCGTCCTACAGAGAAATTTCCACAGGCCCGGATTGAACGGGTGGATATGCAATATCTGTACACAGATGGAGATCTGTATAACTTTATGAATGTGGAAAACTATGATCAGATTGCACTGAATAAAGAGACCATCGGAGATTCACTGAAGTTTGTGAAAGAGAATGAGATGGTTAAGGTTTGCTCATACAATGGCAACGTGTTCGCCATTGATCCGCCGCTTTTTGTAGAACTCGCAATCACTGAGACAGAGCCTGGATTTAAGGGAGATACGGCACAGGGTGCCACCAAGCCTGCAACTGTGGAAACAGGTGCGCAGGTAAATGTTCCGCTGTTTCTTAACGAAGGCGATGTAATTAAAATTGATACACGTACAGGTGAATATCTGAGCCGTGTTTAAAGCCTGCAAAACAGGAAATAAAACAACTCTATGATATGAGCTGTATGATAAGCATTTGTACAAATGACACAAAAATAGTGTAGGATATTCATGACAAAATAATATTGAAATCTTTTAAGTTGTTTGGTATATTGTTCTAAGAACAAGGATTGTTACTGCTGGGGCAGGCAAAACCGATTATGGTTTTGTCTGCCCTTTTTGTTGTCCTTTTCTCTCACAAGGAGAAAATGTTCAAAAGGGTAAAAGTTTGAAAATCAGCTGATTATTGAAAGTGCGTATTGCGGGGAGGAATGCAAACAGAAACGTAAAGGAGGTATGTAATGGATGCAAAAATTGTAAGAGTTATCAATAATAATGTATTGATTATTCTGGACAAGGAAGGAAATGAAACTGTAGTAATGGGCAAAGGTATAGGGTTTCGTAAAAAGCCGGGAGAGCTTATTGCCTATGATCGTATTGAGAAAACGTTCGCATTGCGCCAAAAAGAGATAAACAACAAATTCCAGCAGTTAGTTACGGTCTTGCCGTCGGAACATATTGTTCTGAGTGAAAAGATTATCCGGATGGTCTATTCGGTCACAGGATGGAAGATGAATGATAATATTTATATTACTTTAACAGATCATATTTCTGGGGCAATCCGCCGCTATGAACAAAATATTGTGATAGAAAATGCGCTGCACTGGGATATCAGGCATCTATATCCGGAGGAGTATTTAATAGCAAAACGGGCTTTGGATATTATTGAGGATGAATGTAAGATCAGGTTTGCCGATGATGAAGCTTCTTACATCGCCTTGCATTTTGTCAATGCGAGAATCAATACGGATGAGAACATGGAACTGGTACATCAGGTAACAAAAATCATCCGGGAAATCACCAGTATCATTAAATATCACTTCCACATTGAGCAGAATCTGGAGTCGGAAGAAGATTATCAGTTGATTAATCAGATCCGTATACTGGCTTCACAAATTTTGCAATCCACGGATTGTGAAAACAAACATGAAGAATTATATCAGGTAATCAAGGAATATTACAGTGAAATCTATCCTTGTGCTGAAAAAATCAAAAAGTATTTATCTGATCAATATTCTTATGTAATTTCCGGCGAAGAAATGCTCTCCTTGGTATTGGGTATATCACAATTTTATTCCAGATATCAGGAGAGAAAAAACAAACATAATTAGTTTTTTATTTAAGAGCATAAAGGTATGGGAGGAAAGTAGAGAATATGGATAATAAGAAAATGGCAGAAGAAATTCTGAAAAAAATTGGTGGAAGACCCAATATTACCCAGGCATGGCATTGTTTTACCCGTCTGCGTTTTAACCTGGCGGATAATTCCAAGGCGGATATAAACCAATTAAAAAGTATCAATGGAGTTTTAAACGCACAGTTTCAAGGAGATCAGCTGCAGGTAATCGTCGGAAACAGTGCGGGCAGTATCTATCAGGAGCTGAAAGAATTGATTGGTGATACAGGCAGTCAGACAGCTGCAAAAAAAGAAAAAAAGCAGAATCCTGTGAATATTGTATTTGATACGATTTCGGGTATTTTCAATCCGATGATTGCTGCTATTACCGGTGCAGGATTATTAAAAGGTATTTTATCCCTGCTTATGTTTCTCGGTGTCATAAATGATCAGTCGACAGAATATCTGGTGTTGAACATGATATCGGATGCGACCTTTTATTTTCTGCCGTTTCTGCTAGCATTCTCGGCGGCCAGAAAGTTCAAAACAAATGAATATGTTGCTGTCAGTCTTGCCGGCATCCTAATGTATCCTGCATTTGCCGGCCTGGTCGGGACGGAAGAATCCATACGGTTTTTCTTTTTGAAAATACCGGTTCTTGACTACAGCGGTTCGGTGCTGCCGATTATTCTGGGTGTCCTGCTGCTTAGTTTTGTATACAGATTCATCGATAAATATATGCCTAAAATGCTGAGGTTAATCTTTACCCCATTGTTTTCGCTGATAGTAGTGGCACCGATTGTTCTGTTTATTGTAGCACCCATTGGCAATTATCTCGGCGGATATCTTGCAGAGTTCTTCAAATGGTTATTCGATGTTGCCGGTCCGGTTGCAGGATTGCTTATGGGCGGATTTATGCCATTTATAGTTATGGCCGGTATGCATTATGTGCTGTTTCCGGTTGCATTCGATTCCATCGGACGTCTGGGGTATGATATTATGCTCCTGCCGATGAATCTGGTCAATAATATGGCACAGTGTGCCGCCACCTTGGCGGTTGCGATTAAGACGAAAGACAAAGAATTAAAGTCGCTTGCATTTTCTTCAGCTCTTTCAGCAGTATTTGGGATTACCGAACCGGCTATGTACGGGATAACTTTAAAGCTTAAGAAACCTCTTTATGCGGCAATGATCGGCTCGGGTATCGGTGGTGCGATTTTCGGGTTTTTCACAGTAAAGATATTTACCTTTACCATACCGGGAATTACTTCACTGCCGTCTTATATCAACAGTGAATATCCATCGAACCTTATGTTCGCCTGCATAGGAGTGATTGTCAGCATGGTAGTTTCATTTGTGCTGACGATGCTGATTCCCTTTGAGTCAGACAGCGATGCAGCAGAAAAAGAAATTGACAGCCAAAATACAGAAGCAAAGCCGGTTTCAAGAGGTAAAATAGCTGTTTTGGCACCGTTATCCGGAAAATGCATTAAGCTCAGTGAGATGAAAGACGATGTTTTTGCAGACGAAGTTTTAGGTAAAGGTGTCGGCACATTCCTGATGAGGAAGTGATCATAGCTCCTTTTGATGGGGTAATATCCATGGTTGCAGACACCAGACATGCCCTGGGACTCATTTCAGAAACCGACGTGGATTTGCTGATTCATGTGGGAATCAATACAGTTGCCATGCAGGGGGATGGATTTGAAACATTTGTTAAAAGCGGTCAGCGTGTTCATAAAGGTCAGAAATTGATGAAATTTAATCTGGCATTAATCGGTGAAAAAGGATTCTGTGCTGACACTGCTGTAATTGTAACCAACAGTAATGATTTTAAAGATATTTTTTCTGACGGTGGCAGGATTGTAAGGGCTGCCGAAGATGAAATTATAAATATTATACAGTAATTAAGGAGGATAAACATGAATTTAACAGTAAAAAAAGGTTTTCCGGAGAACTTTCTATGGGGCGGTGCAACAGCAGCGAATCAGATAGAAGGTGCTTATGATGCAGATGGTAAAGGCATGTCAACATCAGATTATGCAGCTTATAAAGACCCTTATGCTACCGGCAAAGTTAATAATTTTACTTTTAATGTGGCTTCCAAAGAATTAGAAGAATATAAAGCAAATCCGGATCAATATCTTTTCCCAAAGAGATGGGGTATTAATTTCTATGAAAGATATAAAGAAGATATCGCTTTATTTGCAGAGATGGGCTTTAAGGTGTTCCGCCTGTCAATCTCCTGGGCAAGGATATTCCCGACCGGTCTGGAAGAGAAACCTAATGAAGCAGGATTGGCTTTCTACGACAAAGTATTTGATGAGTGTGCAAAGTATGGTATGGAGCCACTGGTAACCATGTCTCATTATGAGATGCCGATTACGCTCACAGAGAAATACAACGGTTGGATCAGCCGTGAACTGGTGCCTTTATTTGAGAAGTTTGCAAAGGTCATCCTGGAACGTTATAAAGAAAAGGTAAAATACTGGATCACATTTAACGAAATGAATATGAATCTGAATAGTCTTTATACGGGGGCAGGGGTACTTGAAGACCTGGTAGATAATAAATTACAGGCTGCTTATCAGGCTTCCCATCATCAGTTTCTGGCAAGCGCACTGGCAGTAAAGGCGGGAAGAGGAATTTGTCCTGAAGCTAAAATTGGCTGCATGATCAACCAGATTGAATCCTATGCCAGAACGACGAAACCAGAAGATCAGTTACAGGCATTAAAATCTAACCAGCTTAATATGTTTTACCCGGATGTTCAGGTACGGGGCGAATATCCTTCTTACATGAATCGCTATTTCAGTGATAACGGTATTGTTATTAATACAGAGGCGGAAGATGAGGCTATCTTAAAAGAAGGAAAAGTTGATTTTGTTGCTATCAGTTATTATATGTCGCATGTAACCGAAGCACGGGGAGATGCTATGAAACTGGCAGGAACCTTTGATAGCCCCATTAAGAATGAATACCTGCCAAAGTCACAGTGGGACTGGCCAATTGATCCGATCGGCCTTAGAATTTCTCTGATGAAGCTGTATGACCGTTATGGAATACCGGTGTTCGTGTGTGAAAATGGCCTGGGTGCGCATGATGAAATCAGTGAAGATGGAAAAATTCACGATGACTACAGGATTGATTATATTCGTAAGCATGTTATTCAGATGAAAGAAGCAATTAAGGATGGTGTAGAGCTGATGGGATACACGACCTGGGGCTGTATCGATCTTATCAGCTGCGGAACCTCACAGATGAGTAAGCGCTATGGATTTATCTATGTCGATCAGGATGATGAGGGCAAAGGAAGTCAGGATAGAATACGCAAAGACAGCTTTTACTGGTATAAAAAAGTAATCCATTCAAATGGTGAAGACCTGTAAATGATATTATGGATTAGTCCAACTGGATACGATCCTCACAGCGGCTATAATAATACACCCGGTTAGAAAGAACCTCTTGTGGTTCCAGCTGTGTTGCATTGATGTTTTTCACCATCTCTTCAAGTTCTTCTTTGGGTAAGGCCTGGGATTCCGGAATGAGAATACATTCGTGTATACTGCTGGGAAGTATAAAGAGATTTGACTGCAGATGTGCGGCTGTTTCGCGCAGTGCGCCCGGATACAACATGCATATGGCACCCAGGCAGCGGTTTTTGTTGGAAAGAAGATACATGGGAATCGGTGAGGCATCGGGAGGCGGGAGAATGCAGCCCTCCTCCGATGCTTCTTCCCCTAAAAGCTCACATAGCGCCTCCTCCATGCTCTGGAGATTGGGAGGAAGTTGATGAACTGTGTTTTCCCAGGCTGTTTCATGAAGGGCTTCGGGGGAAAGATTCCACTGGCTACAGTGTGAATTCGTAATCATAACGGTGGCATCTTTGAGGACTGAATCATCTACCTGATAATAGTAGGTGATGGCAAGATCCAGAAAACGTTTGTGAGGAATTTCCAAAAGGCGTCCGGTATTTAGTTCGTAATTTACAACCCGGCAATAAATGTTTTTCTGTGCAGCTTCAAAATTTTGGAATGCATGTATGGAAATATCAGCATTCCGGAGAATATCTTTCCTGTATTGATCGAGCAGATATCTGGCCAGATGGGGCAGCGGCACTCCCTGGGTGTAGCGGGTGTAATAACTGTCGAGATAAATTAACGGAGACATTGCATCGTGTTCGTGCCTGATACATAAAGCGTTCATAATTACCCCATTATTTTTTGGCAGCTGTTGTATAGAGACACTCATCCCTTCATCGGCGATCAATTGTACCTCATCAGCCAGCGCAGTCTGAAATTCTGTGTATGTCATGGATTCGTCCACCTTTCTTTTAATGTTAATAATATAAAGTATATGGGCATGTTATTCTAACTATCAGAAACACTTGCACAGACGGAATACGTGAATCTGATACAGCTAAAATCAGGGAAATAAAAACGATTTGAAGAAATGCAGCCTTAAGAACAGGCATAAGAAAAATTACTTGAATTAAGATATAGCTATATGATATTCGCTCCGCTGTCAAAAGTCAACCCTTTTTTACGGCAGGGCATAGCTGCGAAAAGTGATATAAAAAAATGATCGGACGTATTATGTCGGCATTTGATAAGATCGGCGCAGAAGCAGAGGAAAATGGCGGCGGAAATATCCTGGTAGTCGCACATGGAATGACCATTAATACATTACTTAAGGTGCTTGATCCGGAATATGTAACGAAGCCGGTGCCCAATGCTGCCGTGGCTAAGATTATTTATGCGGATGGACAATTTACAGTGGAGACTGTTAATGATGAAAGTTATATTGAGAAAGGTTCAAAATAACAGATAGCAAAATAGAGTCTGGGTCCTAAGCAAGCAAGTTGCACAGGCCAGGCTCTATTTTTCGCATGTTGATTATTGACAATATCAGGCAGCCATGATATGATAATAAAGCTGTATTTGATATGGCCTGCATCTGTAGCTCAGGGGATAGAGCAACGGTTTCCGGTACCGTGTGCCGGGGGTTCGAATCCCTCCAGATGCGTGTTAAGTAACCGGATAAATATTACATTTATCCGGCTTTTTCATAAAAAAATCAGTTACAACTAAAAAGCATAAGCAAAAGAGGAGCATCTTTATGTCGTTTAAAAATAAATTCAGAGAATGGCTTTCCGATAATTTAAGATATCTGCTGCTGGGTCTTGGTATTTTGATTGTAGTTGCAGCAATTTTTTTCGGTGTGTGGTTCCTTACCTCGGCGATGAATAAAGACAAAGAGACCGGAAGCAAAGAAACCAGTCAAAAAGAGAATATTCAGACGACTTCCGCGTCAGAAAAGGAGACGGATGCCGAAACCAGTTCCGGTTCCAATACAGACAAGGAAGAGCTATCCACGCTGGAAGCGAATGGAAACGCTGAACTCAGTGCCCTGATGAATCAATATTACACTGCGCTTGGCGGTAAGAATATAGATGTTCTTAAGTCACTGGTGGACAATCTTTCCGGGGAAGAGCAGACTTCTATTACGGCAGAACCGAACATCGAAGGCTATGAGGAGATTGTGTCCTATACATTCCCCGGTCAGGAGGATGGGACGTATGTCGTTATCGCGAGTTATAACACAAAATATAAAGATATTGAAACCAGGGCACCCGGTCTGAGCCAGATGTATGTTTATACCGATACCGATGGAAAACTGGTAATTGCGGCTGAGGTAAAGGATGAAACAATCAAGACCTATATGAACGATATTCAAAATCAGCCTGAGGTCAGACAGCTGATACAAAAGACGCAGGCGGACTATGAAGCCGCAAGAGCTTCAGATGCGAAACTGGATGCACTGATCAACAGTGTTACCGGAAGCTAACAGAATAAAGAGTTGACATGGAAAGGGGTTGTTCAGGCAGATATTCTGCATCAGCAGCCCCTATGATTTTCTGGCGGTGTATGATATGATTCGATTGAATAAATTTTTAAGTGACAGTGGGGTTTGTTCCCGCAGGGAAGGTGACCGTCTGATAGACGCCGGAAGAGTTACGGTGGATGGAATAGCTGCCTGCACAGGGATGCAGATTTCCCCGGATGCACAGGTTTTCGTGGACGGGATACGGGTGAATAAAAAGTCACCCAGGATATATCTGGCTTATCATAAGCCAAGAGGGATTGTATGTACCTTTGAGAAAAAAGAAAAAAGCAATCTCCTGACGGCATTCTCATATCCGGAACGAGTAACCTATGCAGGCAGGCTGGATAAGGAGTCAGAGGGACTGCTTATCCTTACAAATGATGGAGACATGATTAACCGGTTGATGAGAGCAAGGAATTATCATGAAAAAGAATATGTAGTGGAAGTAGACCGCAAGCTTAATCATAAGTTTCTGGAAGCAATGTCCCATGGAGTCTATTTGTCAGAACTGAATGTTAAGACGAGACCATGCAGGGTGTTCCAAAGTGGGCCTGAAGAGTTTCATATTGTATTAACACAGGGGCTTAACCGGCAAATCCGGCGCATGTGTGGGGAGCTGGGATATCAGGTAAAGCGCTTAAGACGGATTCGGATCATGAATATTCTTCTTGGCAATCTGAAACCGGGGGCCTGGAGAGAACTGACCCGGGAAGAACAGGAGCTTCTGGACAAAGGATTAAATTCTGACCGATAAGCATGAAAGAGGAAGATATATGAATAAGACGGATAGAATAAAAGAGCTGACAGCCAGACTGAATGAAGCCAGGAAGGCTTATTATGCCGAGGACAGAGAGATTCTAAGCGATCTGGAATATGACAGACTATACGATGAATTAGAGGGGCTGGAACTGGAGACAGGAGTGACTCTGGCCAATTCTCCGACACAGGAAGTGGGATACGAGGCGGTGGACGAGCTGCCCAAGGAAAGGCATGGAACGCCCATGCTTTCCCTGGATAAGACGAAAGATGCCGAAGCTCTGAGGTCGTTTATCGGCGGACAAAGGGTATTGCTTTCCTGGAAGATGGATGGACTTACCATAGTCCTTACCTACAGGGATGGAAACCTGTACAAAGCAGTTACACGGGGCAATGGTGTAATCGGTGAAGTTGTCACCAATAACGCAAGAGTGTTCCAGAATCTTCCTCTGCGTATTCCTTATCGTGGGGAACTGGTCTTACGTGGTGAAGCAGTTATCAGCTATTCTGATTTTGAGAAAATCAATAACGAAATTGAAAATGTAGATGCAAGATATAAAAATCCCAGAAATCTTTGCAGTGGCTCTGTACGCCAGCTTAATAATCTGATTACAGCCGGACGCCATGTAAAGTTCTTTGCTTTTACGCTGGTTCAGGCAGAGGGTGTGGATTTTGGAAATTCCAGATTAGTACAGATGAACTGGCTGAAGGAACAGGGATTTGAAACAGTGGAAGAGCGTATGGTGACTGCTGGTACCCTGGATGAGGCCATGGAATACTTTTCTTCGGAAATTGTGAAAAATGATTTGCCTTCTGACGGACTTGTAGCAGTTTATGACGATATCGCATATGGGGACAGTCTTGGAAGTACGACAAAGTTTCCGAGAAATGCATATGCATTTAAATGGGCAGATGAGGAAAAAATATCGACATTGCTGGAAATTGAATGGAGTCCGTCCAGAACCGGCTTGATTAATCCGGTGGCTATCTTTGCACCCGTGGAGCTTGAGGGAACGACGGTATCCAGGGCAAGTGTTCATAATGTGAGTATCATGAAGGAACTAAGACTTGGGATAGGTGATCAGGTTGAGGTGTATAAGGCGAACATGATTATCCCTCAAATTGCACGTAATCTTACAAAAAGTGGTAATATAGAGATTCCCCGGCACTGCCCTGCCTGTGGTGAGGAAACAAAACTCTCCTGCATGAACGATGTGGAGACACTTCTTTGCATTAATCCGGAATGTCCTGCAAAACAGATGAAAGCATTTACACTTTTTGCCAGCAGAGATGCTTTGAATATTGAGGGACTGTCTGAGGAAACGCTGAAGAAGTTTATGGCACATGGAATGCTCCGTGATTTCGGAGATATCTTTCAGCTGGATCGCTATCAGGAGGAGATTAAGGCCATGGATGGCTTTGGAGAAAAATCCTGGCAGAAGCTGTGGCAGGGGATTCAAAAAGCCCGGCATACGACGCTTCCCCGTCTGATATATGGGCTGGGAATACCCAACATCGGTGTTGCCAATGCCAGGATGATCTGCCGGGAATTTGGAGAAAATCTGGATGAGATACGAACTGCAGATATTGAACGGTTGAATCTGGTGGATGGGATAGGACTGGTGATTGCCCAAGGATTTGTGGATTACTTTAAAAATGAGGATAACAGAAAGAATCTGGACCGCCTTTTAGAGTATCTGGATTTTGAAGAAACTGCTATTTCCTCAGCGCAAATGCTTTCGGGGATGATTTTCGTCATTACCGGGAGTGTGGAGCATTTTGCAAACCGAAGTGAACTGAAGAACTTTATTGAAGCACAAGGCGGAAAAGTTACAGGCAGTGTAACCTCCAGAACAAACTATCTGATTAACAATGATACAGCATCTAATTCTTCAAAAAATCGTAAGGCTAAGGAGTTAAACATTCCTATACTTTCCGAGGAGGATTTTCTTAAGCTGACAAAAGTAGGGTAATTAATATGAAAATAATTGCAGAAAAAGGAGACAAAACAGAAAAAAAGAGAGGAAAACAGAAAGAGACAGACCGAGAAAAAGTCATCACTTTGCAGAAGGGAAAACGGGGAATGATACAAATCGTGTTCGGCAGAACAGGAGTTGTAATCCTGTTTCTGCTTCTGCAGGCACTTATTCTTCTGATTGGATTTGATTTACTGCGCCAATATATAGTTCTTGTGTTTGGTGGCTATGCGTTGTTTGGACTGCTTATAGCAATCATTATAATTAACAGAGAAGAAAATCCTGCATTTCAGATTTCCTGGCTGATCCCTGTCCTTTTGATTCCATTTTTTGGAGGACTCTTATACCTATTTGTGCAAAGCCAGTTCGGATATCGCGTACTTCATAAGCGAGTAGGCACTCTGGTTGAAGAAACCAGAACCTATAACGAGCAGGAGACATCTGTTGCCTGTGAGCTTGCAGAGAAGAATCCCAGTGAGGGAAGACTGGCCGGATACACATATGCTCAGGGAAATTATCCGGTTTTTCGTAATACGGGTGTGAAATATTTTCCTTTGGGGGAAGATAAGTTTGAGGAAATGCTGATTCAGCTTGAAAAGGCAGAGCACTTTATCTTTCTGGAATATTTTATCGTTGAGGAAGGATATATGTGGGGCCGTGTGCTGGAGGTTTTGCAAAGAAAGGTAAAGCAAGGGGTGGAGGTACGAATGATGTATGACGGTATGTGCTGCCTGATTCTGCTTCCTTACCACTACCCCAGACAGCTGGAGGCACTGGGAATAAAATGCAAGATGTTTGCACCAATTTACCCGATGCTTTCTACCATACAAAACAACAGGGATCATAGAAAAATATTAGTGATTGACGGCAAGGTGGCATTTACAGGGGGAGTAAATCTGGCTGATGAATATATTAATCGTAAGGTCAGATTCGGTCACTGGAAGGATACTGCCATTATGATAGAAGGTGAGGCAGTAAGAACCTTTACCCTGATGTTTCTTCAGATGTGGAATCTGGATGAGAAAAAAGAGGATTATGAAAGGTATCTGAATGTGGACGTAAAGAAGAGTATTTCTGCCGGATATGTGATCCCATATGGAGATAGTCCTGTGGATCATGAAACGCTGGCAGAGAATATCTATCTGGATATCATTAACAGGGCAGTCAATTATGTACATATCATGACTCCCTATCTGATTCTGGATCAGGAGCTTATCACAGCTTTGACCTTCGCTGCGAAGCGGGGAGTAGATGTGACCATAATTATGCCACATATTCCTGATAAGAAATATGCATTCGCCTTGGCGAAGACATATTACCCCACCCTGCTGCGTGCCGGCGTGAACATCTTTGAGTATACACCTGGCTTTGTTCATGCAAAGGTTTTTACCAGCGATGATGAACGTGCGGTGGTTGGGACTGTGAATCTGGACTATCGAAGTCTATATCTGCATTTCGAATGCGGTGTATATCTGTATCAGACTTCTGAAATTGCGGATATTGAAAGAGATATGCAGGAAACCTTGAAAAAGTGTCAGAGAGTTACCCTTGTGGACTGTAAGAAAGAGAAACTGCGGACAAAAATTTACGGACGAGTGCTGCGTCTGTTTGCACCTTTGATGTAATTGCAAAAAGAAATGGAGGGAATAAATGCCTATTAAAATTCAAAGCGACTTGCCGGCAAAGGAAATACTGGAAAAAGAAAATATATTTGTTATGGACGAAACTCGGGCTGTTCACCAGGACATTCGCCCCATTCGTATATTGATACTGAATCTGATGCCACTTAAAGAAGAGACAGAACTGCAGCTGCTGCGCTCCCTGTCTAATACGCCCCTTCAGGTGGATGTTTCATTCATCCATATGTCCAGCCACGAGTCAAAGAATACACAGGCCAGCCATCTGAATAAGTTTTATGAACACTTTGAGGATATCAGACAACGTTTCTTTGATGGCATGATTATTACAGGGGCACCTGTGGAACAGATGGAATTTGAAGAAGTGGATTACTGGAAAGAACTCACTGGAATTATGGATTGGACAGAGAAACATGTCACATCGACACTTTATCTGTGCTGGGCTGCACAGGCCAGCTTGTATCATTTCTATGGACTCCAAAAGAAGATGCTTGACGAGAAGCGGTTCGGGCTGTTCTGGCATAAGGTACAGAATAGAAAAGTTCCCCTTGTGAGGGGATTCGACGATATTTTTCTGGCGCCTCATTCCAGACATACAGAAGTGCCTATTGAGGATATACGTGCCTGTGAGGCTGTTACGATACTGGCAGAATCTGATGAGGCCGGATTCTATATGGGAATGGCGGATGAAGGCAGAAAAATCTTTGTCATGGGCCATCCGGAATATGACCGTATCACTCTGGATGGAGAATACAAGAGAGATAAGGAAAAGGGACTGGATATACAGATGCCCCAAAATTATTATCTGAATGATAATCCCGGAGTAAAGCCAAAGTTGATGTGGCGGTCACACGCCAATAACCTGTATACAAACTGGCTGAATTATTACGTTTATCAAACAACTCCCTATGATTTGGACGGTACGCCGTTTTAATGTTGACTAAGTATACAATTTACACTATAAAACCCTGGAGCTAATGCAGCTCTGGGTTTTTTTCTTATTTCTTTCTATTCTAATAAAATACCTCTATATAGTTGAATATATTTGATAAAACGAATATAATTTAAATGAGTAATATTAAGAATATTTCGAAAGAGTCCTTCATAAAATACAGAGGGATGTTTTGGAATATATGGAAATGGACATACAAAAGAGGAGGATAAGATGGGAAAAAAGCGAGAAAGACTTATAGGGGCGCTGCAAAAGATAGAAGATATAAATATTTACAGGATA